>PLYV01000322.1 GCA_003151855.1 Limisphaerales bacterium
ACGCTCGGTTGCGTTCAGTCTTTCACGGCAAAGCCGACTTTGATGGTCACCTGCCAGTGAAGCACCTTCCCCTTGGCGATGTTGCCGCGCGTTTCGACCACCTGTAACCAGCACAGGTTCTTGATGGTTTTGTGCGCCCGTTTGATGGCGGTTTCCACGGCGTCCTCAATGGAAGTGGTGGAAGTGCCGGTGAGTTCGATGAGTTTATAGACGGGATCTTTCATAGGCGTTTTTGAGGTGAAAACGGAATGCTCAATCAAGTCAGAAGTTGGTGAGCATCGGCGGGCGGTTCGTAAACACCGGCGGACGGTTGGTAAATACCGGCGGACGGTTGGGGGTGAGCCCAGGTTGTTGTCCCGGCTGGTTGGGTGGCTGCGGTTGAATCGTCCCGGGCGCTGCGGGGACCGGCAGATCGGGCTGGGGTTGCGGCAGGTTGGGTTGTGGTGTCGGTTGGGGCGCTACGGGCTGCGTTGGCGCCATGGGCGGTCCGCCCGGTTTTAGCGTTTGCCCTGAACTGTTCAAAGCGACGATCAGGCTCACCATCGTCAGTGCCAGCAATGTCCGCATCATTTTGGTTTTCATATTTTTTTTGTTCTGTTGTTTGTTGTTAATCGCCGCCGATACAACGGCAAAAATATTTCCCGCTTCTTCAATCCGGTTGGGCCGGTCAGTCCACCACCAAGGTGACGGCCGTATCGCCGCGCAGGGCTTTGGAATACGGACAGGTCTGGTGCGCCGCGTCCATGATGCGTTGCGCCTGGGCGCGGTCGGTGCCAGGAAGCTGCGCGTGCAACGCCACCGCCAGACGGTAGCCGCCTTCCTCATCCTCGATCAGGCTCACCAGCGCCCGCACGGTGGAATCCGTCATCGGTGATCCGAGCTTCTTGGTCGCATTGACCAAGGCACCGTGGTAACAGGCGGAATACGCGCCCGCGAACAGCAGTTCAGGATTGGGACCGCGTTTTTCAATGCCGGCTTTCAGCGGATTTCCCAAGGTGACATCCAACAATCCGTCGGGCGTTTTAATGGTTCCCGAACGTCCGCCCTTGGAGATGGCTTCGGCAGTAAACAAGATTTTCATAATGGTATTGAGCATTCAGTCGCGTGGGCTGGCAAAGTCTTCGGCAGAGATTGTCGTTCACCGAACTAATAGAACCACGATGACGATGATCAGCAGGAGACCGACCGAGCCGCCGCCGATGTAGAGCGCGCTGCCAAGTATGGGTGTAAATAAGAGTGACATAATTTTCGTTTCTTTTTGTGACGGCATTTCGGTTGCCGTCGGTTTCTGTAGTTACACTAGGCGATCAGCCGGGCCATGCCTATGGGGTGTAACCCTACTGATGGTTGTGATCGGCCTCGAAACATCACCAGCCGCCCAAGTGAATGGGCGGCTGGATTTCACCGGCGTCAACCGTGGCAATTTATTTGCAGCCGCCGGTGGAACAGGATTCCTTGATGGCGTTTTCAACCACTTCCCGGGTTTCGCCGGTAAGCTTTTGAATCCGGCCCACCAGCTCTTCCTGTTTGCCTTCGGTGTAGCGGAGATCATTGTCCGTGAGCTTGGCCCATTTCTGTTTGAGCTTGCCCTTGGTGATGTTCCAGTCGCCTTTGATTTCGAGTGTCGTCATGATTTTGTGTTTTGGTTGGTTGTTTCGATTTGCCTTCGACCCGAAGGCAAAAGTATAGCCACACATGGTTTTAAAATATGAACCGGTCGTTCACGGCGCGATTTTATCGCTCACCCATTGGCGGGCGTCCATGAAACTTTTTTCCACGGCGTCATAGGCTTTTTTGGTGTCGGCCTTGACGCTGTCCCAAGTGGATTCCGTGGCGTTCGAGGCATCCGCCAACTGCTGGTTCAACTTGGCGGCCTGATCGCGCAACTCCTGCAGCTTGGGCTTGGCCTCGGCCTTGACGGCGTCGCTGGAGCTGTCAATTTTGGCCGAGAGCTTGTCCAGGTCCTGGTTCAGCGTGGTCAACTGGCCCTGCATATATTTCACGAATTCATCCTTCTGCGCGAAGGTGTAATCCTTCATGTCCGACGCGGCCTGTTTCGTCTCGGCTTGAACCTTGTCTATCTGCTGCGCGGTGGTTTTCTCCTTGTCACAGCCGGTGGCGAGCGCGGCGGCGGACAGGAACGTGAGGAGCAATATTTTATTTTTCATAGCCCTAATCATTGCCTGACGGGCTGACCGACGCCAATGGGGTGTTCACCCCATATACGCGGGGGGATTTTTGCCGGATGCTGGTTTTAAATTGATGGCTTGTCCTCAGGCACCAATGAATTTCCAATCATCCCGCCGCCACCAGCCTGACATTATGAAGCGAAAAATGATCCGGCTATCACAAGACTATGTGGCGGCGTTGCGGATGCATTTGCTGGCCGGATTGCGCGGGAGTCTGACGGCGGCGGTGGAACTCGGCCGGCAGGCCGTCGCCCTCGGTTTGGAGACGCTGGAACTGGCGCGCATCCATGAGCGGGCCTTCGCCACGCTGGATTTATCCCGATGTAAAAAAGGAGTCATCAAGCGGTCGGAGATATTTTTCAGCGAGGCCATCACCCCGATTGTGGCAACCCATCACACCGCGCGCCAGAACCGGTCGCTGATGGGCCGGTTGAAGAAAACGCTGGGCCGGCGCACGGAGGCGCTGGCCGCCAGCCAGCGGCAATGGCAACGCGGCGTTGTCCGGCGCAAATTTCTGGAGGATGCCGCCGAGAAAAACGGAAATCACCGTGATAAATACCTGAAGGAATCGCTTCAATTGCAGAAACACCTGCGGCAGCTCACTCACCGGGTGATGGCTGCGCAGGAAGATGAACGCCTGAAGATCAGCCATGAACTTCAGAATGAAATTGCCCAGACGCTGCTGGGCATCAATGTCCGTTTGATCGCCATGCAGCAAAAAGCCCGGAACAACGTCGTCGGGCTAAAGGGCGACATCGCCAGCACCCAGCGATTGGTGGTGAAATCAGCCCGATCGGTGCGCCAGTTCGCGCGGGAACTCGACCTCCGGCCGCCGGCTAAAAACGCCCCCGCCGTGGCCGCGCTCCGTCGGGTGGTGGCGTCCGGGTCGCGGTTTCAGCGGGTCTCGGCCAGCCGGCTCGCGCGCGAAAAATCTGCCGGAGCACACCCGCCGAAAAAGACTGGCAGCGCCGCGCGCATGACCGCGCCGGTTCCGCCTCCCACAAGCCCGGCCTTTCCGGTCATCGCCATGGCCGCCTCGGTCGGCGGCTTAAAGGCGTTATCCGTCATTTTGGGCAACTTGCCGCCAAACTTTCCGGCGGCCATCGCCATCGTCATGCACCTGGCGCCCGATCATAAAAGCCTGCTCGCCGAGATTCTCAACAGCCGCTCGCATCTGGTGGTCGCGGAGGCGCACGATGGCGATCAGCTTTGTCCGTCACGGGTTTTTATCGCCCCGCCCAACCACCATCTGTTGGTGGCCAAAGATGGCCGCCTCAAACTATCCTCGGCCCAGGCGGAGAAAATTCATTTTGCCCGGCCCTCCGCCGAGCCGCTGTTCGCCACGGTGGCGGCGGTTTACCGGCAAAGCGCCATCGCGGTGGTCCTGACCGGTGGCGATGGCGACGGCTCCTTCGGGGTGCAGATCATCAAGGACAAGGGCGGCATGGTCATCGCCCAAGACCGGCCTACCTCGGAAAATTTCTCCATGCCGGAAACTTCCATCAACACCGGCGACGTTGATTATATCCTGCCGCTGGACGAGATTGCCCCCACGCTGATTGCGTTGGTTTGGGCTGGCAAAAAACAAAATGGCCGCCGGCTGGTCGCGCCCGTCCCGGCAAAATGTGCAACACCGCGCTATGCAGCCGGCGGCAAAGCTGTCATGCTCAAGCCTAGCCACAAGAGCGCATGAAAAAGAAAACTTCCCCTTCACGCCGGCCGAAATCTCCCGCCAAAGGCGTCCGCCCCAAAACCGCCGTTCCCGGCCCGACTGCCTGGTTTCCGATTGTCGGCATCGGCGCGTCCGCCGGCGGGCTGGAGGCGCTGGAACAATTTTTGAAGCATGTCCCGGCGGGCAGCGGCATGGCGTTCGTCATTGTCCAGCACCTCGACCCGACGCGGAAAGGCATCATGCCCGAACTGCTCCAGCGCGCCACCAGCATGCGCGTCATCCAGGTCAAGGATCGCACCAAGGTGCAGCCGGATTGCATCTATGTGATCCCGCCGAACAAGGACATGTCCATCCTGCACGGCGTTTTGCACCTGCTCGCGCCGACGGCGTCCCGCGGGATGCGCCTGCCGATTGACTTTTTCCTCCGTTCGCTGGCGCAGGACCAGCAGGAGCACAGCGTGGGCGTGATCCTTTCCGGCATGGGTTCCGACGGCACGCTGGNNACGCCGGGCTGGCGGACATCGTGGCCCCGGCGGAAGAACTGCCGGAAAAGATCCTCGCCTACCTGCAACGCACCCCGCTGATCGCGCGCAAGGAGACGGTGCTGGAAGATAAGACCCAGAGTGCGCTGGAAAAAGTGGTGGTCCTGCTGCGCGCCCACACGGGCAACGATTTTACATTCTACAAGCGGAACACGCTGTATCGCCGGATCGAGCGGCGCATGGGCATCCACCAGATCGGCAAGATGACGAATTATGTCCGCTATTTGCAGGAGAATTCGCAGGAGCTGGATCTGCTGTTCAAGGAGCTGCTGATCGGCGTGACGAACTTTTTCCGCGATCCCGCCGCGTGGGAACAGTTGCGCAAACAGGGCCTGCCCGCGCTGCTCGCGAGCCGCTCGCCCCGCCAGCCCTTGCGCGCGTGGGTGCCCGGCTGCTCCACCGGCGAGGAAGCCTACTCGCTGGCCATCCTGCTCAAGGAAGTGGTCGAGGAGCTGAAGCCCAAGGATAAATTTGCGATTCAAATCTTCGCCACCGACCTGGATCGCGACGCGATTGACAAGGCGCGGCAGGGCGTCTTTCCGGACAACATCTCCGCCGACGTGACGGAAGCGCGGTTGAAGCGGTTTTTCACCAAGGAGGCCAACGGCTACCGGGTGCGGAAGGAAATCCGCGAGATGGTCATCTTTGCGCCGCAGAATCTCATCATGGACCCGCCGTTCACCAAGCTGGACATCCTGTGCTGCCGCAACCTGCTGATCTACCTGACCACGGAGGTGCAGAAGAAATTGATTCCGCTCTTTCACTACAGCCTCCTGCCCGGCGGGATTTTATTTCAAGGCAGCGCGGAGACGGTGGGCGATTTCACCGATTTGTTTGCGCCGTTGAGCGGCAAATCGCGCCTCTTCCGGCGCGTCGAATCCATCCTGCGGGCGGAGCAGATCGCGTTTCCCTCATCCTTCACCGCCGGCCCGGCCCTCGGGACGGAAACCCGGCTGGCTCCCAAACCGCCGGCCAGCCTGCAATCCCTGGCCGATCAACTGGTGCTGCAAACTTACGCGCCGCCCGCCGTGCTCACGAACGACACCGGCGACATCTTTTATGTCAGCGGCCGCACCGGCAAATATCTCGAACCCGCCGCCGGCAAGGCCAACTGGAATATTTTCGCCATGGCCCGCGAAGGCCTGCGCTACGAGCTGACGCGGGCCTTTCAGGAGGCGCTCCGGCAGAACAAATGCGCGACACTGCACGGGATCAAGGTCGGCACCAACGGCGGCACGCAGTTCGTGGATGTGACCGTGCAGCGGCTCGAGGAGACCGGGCCGTTGCAGGGTCTGGTGATGATTGTCTTCACCGATGTGCCGGCCCCCGCGACCGCCCCGCTGGCGGGCAAAGCGCCGAAGGTTTCCAGCCACAGCCCGCGCCTGATGGAACTGGAGGCGGAACTCCTGCGGGTGCGCGGCGAGGCCCGCGCCACGCACGAAGAGATGCAGACCACGCAGGAAGAACTCCGGTCGGCCAACGAGGAACTGCAGTCCACCAATGAAGAATTGCAGTCCACCAACGAGGAACTCATGACTTCCAAGGAGGAGATGCAATCGCTGAATGAAGAACTCCAGACGGTGAACACGGAGTTGCAGGCCAAGGTGGATGAATTGTCGCGCACCGGCAACGACATGAAGAACCTGCTCGACAGCACGGACATTGCGACGCTCTTTTTGGACAAGGATTTGAACGTGCGGCGGTTCACCCCGCAGGCGACGAAAATCATCAAGCTCATCGCGGCGGACGCGGGCCGGCCCATCACCGACCTGGCCTCGGAACTGAAATACCCGGAACTGGCCGACGATGCGCGGGAGGTGCTGCGGAAACTGGCCTCGGTCGAAAAACCGATCAGCGCGCGCGATGGCCGGTGGTTCACCGTGCGGATCATGCCGTATCGCACGCTGGACGACCGGATTGACGGCGTGGTGATCACGTTCTCCAACATCACCGTGTCCAAGAAGCTGGAGGAGAAGTTGCGCGGCCAGCACGCCGGCCTGGAAAAGCAGGTCGCGCAAGCCCGTGACGGAAAACTGCGGACATCCCGATAAATCACCATGAAAACCCCCGCCCACTCCCAGCGGCTGAAAACTTCAGCCAAGACGTCTGAACTGCGGGAGCTGGCGGGCAGGCAGGATCACCGCCCGATGATGGCCGAGCTGTATCGCCGCGCGGAAGTCCAGTTGCGGAAAAATCCGAAACAGCCGCCGGTGGCCGCCAGCAACGGGCCGCCATCCGCAACCGACCCGCAACGGCTGCTCCACGAATTGCAGGTCCACCAGATCGAGCTGGAGATGCAGAACGCCGAGTTGCGACTGGCACGCGACAAACTGGAACTGGCGCTGGAAAATTACACCGACCTCTACGACTTCGCGCCCGTGGGCTATTTCACGCTCGCCGCCGACGGCACCATCCAGCTGGCCAACCTCACGGGCGCGCATCTTGCCGGGATCGAATGTTCGCGACTGGTGGGACAATATTTCGGCACGCTCGTCTGCCCGGAGCATCGGCCGCGGCTGGCGGTTTTCCTGAAAGAAGTTTTTGCGAGTGATTCCCGGCAATCCGTGGACGTGGAGCTGTTGAGCCGGGGCGGCCCGGCCCGCACTGTGAACCTCAAGGCCCAGCGCCTGATCAGCGAGCCGGGTTGCCGCGCCGTGATGATGGACATCACCGATCGCAAGCGCGTGGAGGTCGCGACCGCGCAACTGGCGGCGATGGTGAATTCCTCCAGCGACGCCATTGTCGGCAAGGATCTGAACAGCATCATCACCAGTTGGAACTCGGGGGCAGAAAAGATTTTTGGCTACGCGGCCAGCGATATTGTTGGCAGCCCGGTCACGCGGCTGATTCCCGCCGACCGGCAGCCGGAAGAGGAGCGCATCATGCGCCGCATCCGGGAGGGCCGGAGCGTGGATAGTTTCGAGACCGTGCGCCTGACCAAGGACGGCCGATTCTTGGACATGTCCGTGACCGTCTCGCCCATCTGGGACGGGAACGGCAAGATCATCGGCGCGTCCAAGGTGGCGCGCGACATCACCGCCCACAAACGGGCCGAGGACATCGTGCGCGTTTCGGAAATCCGCTACCGCCGGCTGTTTGAAGCGGCGCACGACGGCGTGTTGTTGCTCGACCCCGCCACGCGCAAGATCACCGATGCAAATCCGTTCATGACCAAGCTGCTCGGCTACCGGCACGATCAACTGGTGGGGAGGGAGCTGTTCGAGATCGGCCTGCTCAAGGATGAGGCGGACAGCCAGATCATGTTCCGCAAACTGCAGCGGAGCCACGAAGTCCGCTATGAAGATTTGCCGCTGGAAAGCCGCGACGGCCGGCATCAGGAAGTCGAGGTCGTGGCCAACTTGTATCAGGAAAACGGCCGGGCCGTCATCCAGTGCAACATCCGCGACATCACCGCGCGCAGGCGCATCGAGCAGGAGCTGGCGGAAAAGGCGCGGCTGCTGGACTTGAGCCATGACGCCATCATCGTCCGCGATATCGCCGGCCGGATCCGGTATTGGAATCATGGCGCGGAGGAGCTTTACGGCTGGTCGCGCCAGGAGGCGCTGGGGAAGGCCATCGCGCGTTTGTTGAAAACCAGATTTGCCATTCCCTTCAAGCAAATGCTCAAGGAGCTTTACCGGAAGGATCGCTGGATCGGTGAAATCAGCCATGTGAAACGCGATGGCCAGCGCATCACGGTGCTGGTGCGCATGACCCTGGACCGCGACCATCAGGGCCACCCGACGGCGGTGTTGGAAACCATCACGGACATCACCGCGCGCAAACTCGCCGAGACCGCCCAGCGCCGGGTGGAAGTGCTGGCCGCCTCGAACCTGAAACTGGAAAACGAGATCGTCCGGCGGCGGGTGCTGGAAGCCTCGCTCAAGCAAAGCGAGCAGCACCAGCGCGACCTGCTGGTCGAGTCCCGCGCGATGCAGGAACAGTTGCGGCAGTTGTCCCGCGAAATCCTCCGCGTGCAGGAGGAGGAACGCAAGCGCATCAGCCGCGAACTCCACGACGTCATCGCCCAGACGCTGACCGGCATCAATGTCCGCCTCGCGACCTTGAAAAAGGAGGCCGGCCGCACCGGCGACAGCTTCGCGCGCAACCTCGCGCGCACCCAGGAGATCGTCGGCAAATCCGTGGCCATCGTCCATCAGTTTGCCCGCGAGCTGCGCCCGGCCGTGCTGGACGACCTCGGTTTGATCCCCGCGCTGCATTCCTACCTGAAAGATTTTGCCGCGCGCACCGGCCTCCAGGTCCGGCTGGCCGCCTTTGCGGAAGTGGAGGAAATTGACATCGCCAAACGCACCGTCCTCTTTCGCGTGGCGCAGGAGGCCCTCACCAACGTCGCCCGCCACGCCCACGCCAGCCAGGTGAAGGTGATCCTTCAGAAACAGCCGGACCGCCTCTGCCTGAAAGTCACGGACGACGGTCAGGCGTTCAACGTGGAAAGTTTTCTCTGTCACCGGGGCGGCAAGCATCTCGGCCTGCTCGGCATGAAGGAACGCCTGGAAATGCTCGGCGGCAGTTTTGCGATTGAATCCGCACCGGGCAAAGGCACCACCATCGAGGCGCAGGTTCCGTTGCCACCCTCCAGCCATTGCAAAAGCCGCCGGGAAAAAACCGGCAAAATCCAACCCTGAATTATTATGAAACCGATCACCGTCCTGATTGCAGAAGACCACACCGTCGTGCGCGAAGGCTTTCGCAAGATGCTTGAACTGGAAGGCGATTTCACCATCGTCGGCGAGGCGCAGGACGGGCGCCAGGCGGTGGCGCTGGCCAAAAAATTCCGGCCCACCGTGGTGATGATGGACATCGCCATGCCGTTGCTCAACGGCCTGGAAGCCGCCCGCCAGATTCTCAAAATCATCCCCGACACCAAGGTGCTCATGCTCTCCGCGCACAGCGATGACGCCTATGTCCAAAACGCCACCGAGTCCGGCGCGGTGGGATTTCTGCTCAAGCAGACTTCCGCGCACGACGTGTGCCGGGCGATCCGGGAAGTCGCCGCCGGCAAAACTTTTTTCAGCCCGGCCATCGCCAAACACTTCAACCGGCTCAACCCGCTGTTGCCCGGCCGCGCGGGCAAGCTCAACGCGCAGATCGCCCAGCTCACCTCCCGCGAGATGGAAGTGCTCCAGCTCATCGCCGAGGGCAAGGCCAACAAGGAAACCGCCAGCGAACTCGGCATCGGCATCAAGACCGTCGAGAAGCATCGC
>PLYV01000154.1 GCA_003151855.1 Limisphaerales bacterium
TCATCGTCTGCACCAGGTCGGCGCTCGACGTGTTGGAAATCATCGTGTTGAGCGACGCAGAACGATTCGTGGCGATCGTCGCCGCCACATTCAACTGGCTTTGCACCACGCCGTTGTTGGCCACTTGGTAGGCGACGTTGTTTTGATCCTTCTGCAAATTGGCACTGTCCGTGGCCGTGATCGCCGTCGTGTTGCCGGCGGTCAAATTGTTCCGCAGCGCGATGAGATGGTTGACCAGATCCGCGCCGGACTGGCTGTCGGTGATCAGCCCGTGCGCGCCGGTGCTGCCGGTGTTGGCGCCGGGAATGTCCGCCGTCGCCGTCATGCCCGCACCGATCTGCGCCTGGTTGACCGTGCTGTTGCCGTTGTAAGTCACGCCGGTCACGTTGCCGTTGGCATCCGTCGTGGTGGTGAACGGCGCAGTGGTCGAGGCCGTGCCGCCGAACAAATATTGTCCGGTCGAAGGATCCTTGGTGTTGGCGGCGGTGACCACCTGGCTGATCAAATGGTTCACCTCATTCGCGTAATTGTCCAAAGTAGACTGCGAGTTGGTGGCCCCGCCCACCGTCGTGGCAATCTCCCCTGCCCGGCTGGAAACCGTCTGGAGCGACTGCAGCACGTTGTAAACCGAGCCGGCCCGCGACAGCAGCGTGGAAATGTTGCTGCTGTATTGCGTCTGCGCGGCGTTCTGCGCCTGGTAACCCAGCGTGTTCGCCATCGCCGCCGGATCGTCCTCCGGGGCCGCGACCTTCAGCCCGCTGGAGACCTGGCCCTGCAAGGCATATTGCCGCGCCGTCAGCACATTCAACTGGCTGGTCAGCGAACTATCAAAGGCATTGGCGGTGACGCGCATAAATAATTCAAGGTTTCAGGCTCTAGGTTTTCATCGCGAGGGTGTCGCCCATCAGCGTGTCCACCGTGGACACCAGCTTGGCGGACGCCTCGTAAGCTCTTTGATACGCCATCAAATTCGTCATCTCCTCGTCCACGCTCACGCCGCTGACGGAACTGCGCTGCGTCGTGAGCATCTGCGTCACCGCCGTCTGGTTGGTGACCTGCGTGTTGGCCGTCTGCAGCGAATCGCCGAGCGCGGCGACCGCCGCGTCGTAATTATCGTTGAACGTCTGGTTGCCCAGCGCGGCCTGCGCGGTCGAGCCGAGCTGCGCCAGTTGCAACGCCACGCTGTTGTCGCCGGCCGCCGTCGCGCTGCCGGAGGTTTGGATAAAATTCGGATTGCCCGCCAGCGCCGCGTTCACCGTGATGGTGGCCGCATCCGTGCCGTTGAAAAAATTCGCGCCGGTGCTGCCGGTCAGGCTGTAGCCGCCGCCGTGGATGGCATTGACCTGCGTGATCAGCGTCCCGGCGAGCGTGTTGACATTGTTTTGCAACGTCGCCAGCGTGCCGTCGCGCGCGTCAATCGTGCCCTGCATCGAGCCGCCGGTGAGCGTGAGCGGCACGCCGCCGGTCGCCGTTTGCACGAGCATTTGCCCGCCGCCGGCGGCGTAGGTCTGCAACGTGTCCGCGACTTTGTAACCCGTCACCAGCGCCTGGCCACCGATGCTGACATCCACCGCGCCGTTGGTTTCCGTGCTGGTGGTGATGTTGCTCAACTGCGATAAATTCTCCAAATCCTGCTCGCGCTCGTCGCGCAGATCGTTCGCCGTGCCGCCGCTGAATTCGGCGGCAGAAATCTGCTGGTTCAACGTCGCGATGCCAGACAAAAGCTTGTTCGCGGAATCCACATTGTCGCTCAAGGATGAATTCAACGACGTTTTCAAACTGCCCAACTGCGTGTTGACGTTGTTGAACGTCGTCGCCAGCGTCTGCGCCTGGCCGACCAGCGCCTGCCGCGCGGAGGTTGAAGTCGGCGAGGTCGCCACCGCCGAAAACGCGCTGAACAAGCCGCTCAGTTGCGCAGCCAGCCCGGTCGAGGAATCGCTCGTGACCGACGTTGCGGAAGACGCCGAAGCCGAACCGTTGAGAAATTCGTCCAACCCGTTCTGCGCGCTTTGCAACGCGCTCTGCTGGCCGTTCCAATAACCGCCCGTGCTCTGCTGGCTTTGCACCTGCGAGTTGAGCAGCTGGTTGACGATTTGCTGGATGGCGGTCGCCGTCACCCCGGTGCCTTCCGGCCCGATGCCGGTCGTGACGTCCGGGCTGGTGGCCAACTGCACGCGCTGCCGCGAATAGCCGGTGGTGTTGACGTTGGCGAGGTTCTGGCCCGCCACCTCGACGCCGGTCATCTGCGCCTGCATGGAGCGCGCCGCCAGGTTCAATGTGCCAAATAGTCCGAGCATAAAATTAATCAGCCGACGGCTTCGTAGAGTGAATGTTGCGGTAAACCTGTGGCCGGCACGCGTCCTGCATCGTCGTAAGTCTGCGGACTAGCGCCGGGCACGATCGCGTTGATGAGATGCTGCATCAGCTCGACCGCGTGGTTCAGCAGCAGATGGTTCAGCCGCGCGCGCTGCTGGACGCGCACGAGCAGCTCGTTGTTTTCCTGCACGAGCGCCTGCATGAGCGGCTGGTAATCCGCCGGCAGCCGCGGCGTGATCGCGCCAAAGCCGGCCTCTTCCGGGAGCTCCAGCAGTCGCGCGATGTGACGCTGGCGCTGCTCGCGTTCGCGCCGCGCGCCAGCAATGACGCCGGTCTGCGCGTTGATGCTCGCGACGCTAGAAAGGATGTCGCTGGCCTGTCGCTGCATCACGAAATCCTGCTGCTGGTCGAGCAAGGCGAGCATCTCGCCGTATTGCTTCAGCTCTTCGCGCAGGGCTTCAATCAAATTGGGTAGCAAATTATTCATGGGTTGGTGCTGGAATCGGATGGGAAGAAATCCGGGCGGATATGGTCTGGGTTGGGTGTGAAAGTTTGGGGTCGGGACGGTCGAGCTGCCGGTCAAACACCTGGGCAAACCCCAGCGCGCCGGACTTGGACAAACTGTCCGCCATCTGGTTCGTGGCCAGATCCTGGTAAATGCCAGCGGCGGTCGAGTTGTCCGTGAACTCGGACTTGAAGACCGGCTTCTGCGTCTCGGCCAAAATCTGTCGCAGCAACATCGCCTCGAACTGCCGGCTGGCCTCGGCGATCTTCTGGTGCTCGGACAAACTCTGGTTGCCCGCGAGCGCTTCCGGCGCGATGTCCGCGGCGGAAGCCTTGTTCGATTGGAGGGCGGCGATGTTCATTTCACAATCAGTTCGGCCTGCAGCGCGCCGGCCTGTTTCAGCGCCTGAAAAATTGACATCATGTCGCGCGGCGTCGCACCCAGCGTGTTCAATGCCTGCGCCACTTTTTCCACCGTCGGCAGTTCCGGCAGCGGGATGATGGACGACTTGGTTTCCGTGACCTCCGTGCTTGTGCGCGGCGTGACGACCGTGGTGCCGGTGCGGCTGAAGGCGTTCGGCTGCGACACGTCGAGCGTCGAGGCGACGTTGATGGTGATGTTGCCGTAGGCCACCGCGCAGCTTGAAATGTGGATGCGCGCCGTCGCCACAATCGTGCCGGTGCGTTCGTTGATGATGATGCGCGCCGGCGGCGTGTCGGCCGCGACCTCAATGTTTTCCAGCCGCGCGATGAAACTGACCGGGTCAGCCTCCGCGCCGGCCGGCATCTGCACTTGCACGGATGTGGAATCCGCCGCGTGCGCTGCATTGGTGAAAATCCCATTGATGGCCGTGGCCATGAGCGCGGCGGCGGTGAAACCCGGTTCGCGCAAAAGCAATTCAACGGTTTTGTCGCGCACAATCGTCGTGGGAATCTCGCGTTCGACGAGCGCACCGTTCACGATCTGGCCGGTGGTTGGATGATTTTTCGTGACCGTCGCTCCGCCCGCGCCGCCTTCGCCGGCGGAAAAACCGCCAAGGGTCAGCGCGCCCTGCGCCACGGCGTAGATTTTGTTGTCCGCGCCCATCAACGGCGTTTGCAACAGCACGCCGCCGGTGAGCGTTTTCGCGTCGCCCAGCGAGGCGACCGTCACGTCAATGCGCGCGCCGGGCCGGGCGAACGCCGGGATGTCGGCGGTGACCATGACCACGGCGACGTTCTTCGCGGAGATCGTCGAGGCGGGAATGTTGACACCGTGGCGCTGGAGCATGTTCGCCACGGACTGCTTGGTGTAGGCCTGATCCTTGTCGCCATCGCCTGCGAGGCCGACCACGAGGCCGTAACCGACGAGCTGATTGTCGCGCGCGCCGCTGACCATCACCAGATCGCGCACGCGGATGCTGTCGGCCAAAACCGAAACCGCCGCGAGCAAAATCCAAATAGGCAGAATGACTTTCACAAACTTGATTTCAGCCTTCAGAAAGCCGGGGAGCAGGACGGCCCGCCGCGCTGATCTTTCGGCGGCGGGAAATTCCAGCGGCTGCGCGGCGCAGGCGCGGCGCGCACGGGGATTCAATTGTCGGGGCACGAGCGGCATGTCAAAACGGGTTGAGCTTGTCCCAGATGCGGTTGAACCAGCCTTTGGACTGGCTGTCGGTCACGGTGCCCTTGCCGATGATCTCCACCGTCGCGTTGGCCACATTGTAACTCAGCACGGTGTTGTTGGCGGCCACATCCTCCGCACGGACGATTCCGCGAAGGACGATGGTTTGTTTTTCGCCGCTGAACGAGGTTTCGCGCTTGCCCTCGATGACGAGATTTTTGTTCGGCAGCACGTCCATCACCTGCACGGCGACATGGGCGATGATGGACTCGGAATTGTTGATCGCGCCGCTGCCGTCGTGCTTGTGGTCGGAGTTGTAGGCGATGGACGGCATCGTGCCGCCTACCTTGCCACCCTGGGCCAGGATTCCGGGGAACAAAAACGACGAGATGGCGGCCGTCAGGCTGGACGAGCGCTCGGTCTTCGTCTCGTTGTTCTTCGTGGCCGTGGTGTTTTCCGAGATGATGATGGTGATGATGTCGCCGACGGCCGTCGCGCGTTTGTCGGCGCACATCGGCTTGGAAACGTCGTCATGCCAGAGCGACTGCGCGGAGGCCAGCACCGGCACCGCCAGGCTGGCGGCGAAAATCAGCGGAAGCAATTTAATTTTCATAATGTGATGGAAAGGGTTTGTCCGTCCAAAACCGTGCCGTTCAGGTTGCGCTGCGAAACCGGATTGCGCAGGCGGATCGTCTGGCCGGGCGCGCCGTCTTCCAACGCGACGACCTTCAGGCGGATGCTCAACGCGCCGTCGTCCAGCCGCGCCTCGGCGGTCTGGCCGCGATGGATCACGACCTTGGGCCGGATTGCACGCGCAAGCAGCGGCGTGTTGGCGGAGACATATTCGGCGATCTCCAGCGCGTCGTCGCCGGCGGCAAAATCCGCGAGCGGTTCGCGCACATTCAAAACGTCGCGGCGCTCGCGGGCGATGTCCGCGGCGGCCACCGGCTGGCCGCGCTGCAATGAGGAACGGGCGGCCCACACCTCGCGCCAGACCTGCGCCTTCACGCTGGTCTGCCAGGTGCCAAGCGTTTCCTGCGCGGTGCGGAGTTCAAAGCGGACGATGAACGACGGGGTGACGCCGGCGGTCGGCTGCTCCAGGATTTTCAGCGTGAGCGGCTCGTCCGGCACCACCGGCGCGCTCCACGGCTGCGTGAGGCTGAGTTCGAGTTCACCCTTGTCCTTCACGCCATCGCGCTGCAGCGTCGCAGTGAGCAGCGCGAGCAGGGCCGACTCGGAAAATTCATGCGTGCGGCGCGTGATGCGGATGGATTCCGCGCCGGTCCAATTGGTCGTGGCCAGATCGGGCGCGGCGGAGGCCAGCAAATCGTTCAACTGCGCGCGGGAAAGCTCCGTGGTTTTCCCGAACGCCGGCGACTCGCACAACTTCAGCGCCGGCAGCGGCGCCGCGGCCTTGACGAGTTGCTGGAGAAAAACGCCTTCGCCGTCCACCTGCGCGACGGGAAACAAAGAAAACGTCACGGCTTCGGTGGCATTGGCATGGACGGCGAAGGACAAGAGGACGGGAAGCAACCAACCGCCAACAACCAACCGCCAACCGCCCATGCGCGCGACCCCGCGCCTTTGGATGTTGGATGTTGGTTGTTGGATGTTCGATGTTTTCACTGGAAAATTTTTCAGCGTTGCAGGTTGTTGCTTTGCTGCATCATTTCGTCGGCGGCCTGCACGGCCTTGGAGTTCACCTCGTAGGCGCGCTGGGCGAGGATGAGGTTGACCATTTCCTGCACGACGCTGACGTTGGAGCCTTCGAGGTAGCCCTGCTGCAACTCGCCGTAACCGTTTTGCGCGGGCGTGCCGAGTTCTGCCGTGCCGCTGGCGGCCGTTTCCTTGTAAAGATTATGGCCGACGGCATCGAGGCCGCCGGGGTTATTGAAACGCGCCAGTTGAATCTGAGAATTCGTCACGCCGCTCGCGGTAGTGTAGGTCACCTGCCCGCTCGCGGAAATGGAGATGTTCGTCGCGCCGGCCGGCACCGGCTGGAAACCGCCCTGCACCGGGTAACCGTCGCTGGTGACGATGGTGCCCTGCGAGTTGGACTTGAAGGAGCCGTCGCGCGTGTAGGCGCGCGTGCCGTCGGGCAACTGCACTTCAAAGAAGCCGTTGCCTTGGATGGCGACATCGAGGTTGCCGCCGGTCTGGGTCAGGTTGCCCTGCGTGAAAATGCGCTCGGTGGAAATCGGCGCCGAGCCTTGACCAATCTGTAGGCTTGCCGGAAGCTGGTTGCCAGCCCCCTGGTCCGCACCGGCGGCGCGCGTGGTCTGGTAGAGCAGATCCTGGAACTGGAGCTTGCTCATCTTATAGCCGTTGGTGTTGACGTTCGCCAGATTGTTGGAGATGACGTCGAGATTCATCTGCTGGGATTCCATCCCGGCGGCGGCGGAGTAAAGGGCGCGTAGCATAGTTCAGTTTCAGTTGGCGCCGCCGAGGTCGGTGATCACCCGGCTCATGCGGTCGCTTTGCATCTGCATGACTTTCTGGTTCGTTTCAAACATCCGCATGGCGGTGATCAAACCGGCCATCTCCATGGTTGGCGAGCTGTTGGCCGCCTCGGTGAAACCTTGGCGGACTTTCGAGTCGCCGGCAGTGGTCGGCTGCGCGGCGGGATTGGTGGCGAGAAAATTTCCGCCGCCGGCCACCGTGAGCAATTGCGGTTTTTTGAATTCGGTGATCTGCAGTTTCCCCTTCTGGTCCGTGCCGCCGCTGAGGTTGGCCTGACTGACCTCGCCGGAGGCCGAGACGCTGATGGGGCCGGGGTTGGCCGGGTCAAACTGCAACGGCCCGCCGTCGCCCATCACGAGCGCGCCCGATTTGGTCACGAGCTGGCCCTGCGCATTGAGACGAAACTCGCCGTCGCGCGTGTAGGCCTGCTGGCCGTTGGACAGTTGCACCGTGAAAAATCCCTTGCCTTCGACCGCAAAATCCATCGGGCCGCCCGCCCGCAGTTCGCCCGGCTGGAAATTGAGCGTCGTCGTGGCGGTGGGAATGAGGCAGCTCGCGCCGCCAGCCCCGGTGACGCCGGCGGCAACATCGGAAAAGGTGATGTCCTGCTTGCGCATGCCCGGCACGGACGCGGAGGTCAGATTTTCCGCGATCATGTCCTGCCAGCGCTCGGTGGCATTCATCGCGGCGGCGGATTGATAGAGGCTGACGTCCATACGCGAAGCGGTTAAGCAACGGATGTGCCACTTCGTTTTTGTGGCGGTTTTGCAGGGGTTTTGCCGGCCCGCTGGCAAAAGCTTCCGGCGTCGGCTGCAAAAATTGCCGGGCAGATTTTCATGCGGCCTTCGGGGGCTCGTCATAGACGCAGGCGAGTTCCATCACCTCCCCGCAGGCGCATTGGACCCGGATGCTGGTGACGCGGTCGCCCTCGCGCTGGACGGAGATGCGCGGTTCGCAGAATTTTTTTCCGTCCGACAATGCGGTTTCGCCGGGGCCGAGCGGTTTTTTATCCAGCGTTTGAAACGGCCGGAACTGCCCGTCGCGCGGAATGACGCCGACGCGGAATTCCCGCTGGCCGGCGGCGGCGGGCGCGGCGGTGAGCGGCACGAAGGATTCAGTTCGCAAAAGTGTCATGGCTGGGGAGGGATGAGGTTTCCGGCGCCGGCGAATCCGTGAGCGACTGGAGGGATTCGTGCAGCTTGAGCAGGACGGTCACGCGGCGGTTGATCTCGTCGGTGGGCGGATAATCCGGCATCGGCGCGACGTCGGCGTAGCCGGATACTTTGCAGACTTGGAAGGCGGCGACGCCGTTTTGCACGAGCTTGCGCCGGGCGGCGTTGGCGCGTTCGGCGGACAGCTCCCATTTGCCGTGGGCTTCGTGGCCGGTTTCGGTGCCGGACTCGGTGTGGCCCTGGATTTCCAGGCGGAACGTGGAGTAACGCGAGATTTCCCACGCCAGCGTGCTGAACACCCAGCCGCCGTATTCGGTGAAGGTGTCGGAGTTCGCGGTAAAAACGGGCTTGCGCGCGCGGTCAAAAATGTTGATGCACAGCCCCTCCGGCGTGAGGTCAATCTTCACGCTCGACTGGTCGGAGTCCTGCTGCTTGAGCAATTTTTCCAGGTCCTCGCTCAACCGGCGCATCGTCTCCATCTCCACGGCGGAGACGGATTGGAACTTGCCGGCTTGCTTGCTGCTGGCGGAGGCGTCCTTGTTCGGGATGATGCCGACGGACTCCTTGGTGACGGAGGAAAACGGGTTGCGGAACGCGCGCTCGACGGCGTCCTTGATCTTCTCGTCCTGCGACGTGAGCCACAAACAGAGGAACAGCGCCATCATCGCCGTCACGAAGTCCGCATAGGCGACCTTCCAGGAACCGCCGTGGTGGACATGTTTTTTTCTGGCCATGCGCGCGGGAATTTATTTGCCGCTCTTGAGCGCCTTGAACATCTGCTCCAGCTCCTCGGCCCCCGGCCGGAACTCGCTGCTCAAGCCGCGCCGCCCCAGCTCCACGGCCGTCACCGGCGCCATGCCGCCGGCAAAACCGATCACGCACGCGGCGATGCACCGCGTGTAATCCAGTTCCGCCTCGCCGATGAATTCCATGTTCGTCGCCAGCGGCCCGATAAAACCGTAGGCCAGCAAGATGCCCAAAAAGGTGCCCACCAGCGCCGCCGCCACATGGGTGCCGATGACTTCCACCGCGCCGGAGATCGAGGCCATCGTGATGACGATGCCCAGCACCGCCGC
>PLYV01000323.1 GCA_003151855.1 Limisphaerales bacterium
CGATTTCCGGCGTTCGCCCGGACTTCATGGTCCAGCACACAATGAACCTGCAAGCTGTCTGACTGTCTGGTAGTGACTTAATTTGAAGGTCGGTGGGGCGAGCGTCCTCGCGAGCCGCTTGGGCAAGACGACGCCCGGCTCGCGGGGACGCTCGCCCCACCAAATTCAGGCACTGCCGACCGTCTGATGAACTTGCAAGTTGCCTGATTGTCTGGTTTGTTGGTTCATCACCATGCCATTCATCCATGACGATTTCCTGTTGGGCAACAAGCCCGCGCGCCGGCTTTACCACAAATACGCCGAGGCGGAACCGATTTTTGACTATCACTGCCACATTCCGCCCAAGGACATCGCGGAAAACCGGCAGTTCAAAAACCTGTTTGAAATCTGGCTGGAAGGCGATCATTACAAATGGCGCGCGATGCGCAGCAACGGCGTCGCGGAAAAATTCTGCACCGGCAACGCCACGCCGGAGGAAAAATTCAAGGCGTGGGCCAAGACCGTGCCGCACACGCTGCGCAATCCGCTTTACCACTGGACGCATCTGGAGCTGAAGCGCTACTTCGGCATCACTGATTTGTTGAACGAGAAGACCGCCGCCAAAATCTGGAAGCAGGCGAATGCGAAGCTCGCCACGCCGGCGTTCACCACGCAGGGCCTGCTGAAAAAGATGAAGGTGAAAGTCGTCTGCACCACGGACGACCCGGTGGACAGCTTGGAACATCACCGCGCGTTTGCGAAGTCCGGCCATCCGACGAAGATGCTGCCGGCGTTCCGTCCCGACAAGGCGCTGACGGTCAACCAGCCCGCCGGTTTCAACCAATGGGTGGAGCAGCTCGCGGCCGCTGCGAATGTGGATGTCAACGGCTTCAGCGCGTTCATCAGCGCGCTGGAGAAGCGGCACGAGTATTTCCATTCTCAGAACTGCCGTTTGTCCGACCACGGCCTGAACCACTGCTTCGCGGATTTCTGTTCCGAGAAAAACGCCGCCGCAATTTTTGACAAGGCGCGGGCGGGCGGAGAGGTTTCGCCGCAGGAACACTCGCAGTTCGCATCGTTCATGATGCTGTTCTTCGGTCATCTCGATGCGAAACGCGGCTGGACGAAGCAGCTTCACCTCGGCGCGCTGCGCAACAATAACGATCGTTTGCTCAAGCAGCTTGGGCCGGACACGGGCTTTGATTCCATCGGCGATTTCCCGCAGGCGGTGGCGCTGTCCGCGTATCTCAACAAGCTGGATTCGGAAAACAAACTGCCAAAGACCGTCATCTACAATTTGAATCCGGCGGACAATTATGTCTTCGCCACAATGATCGGAAATTTCCAGGACGGCACGATTCCCGGCAAGATCCAATACGGCTCCGGCTGGTGGTTTNNCCAGAAGGAAGGCATGGAATGGCAGATCAACGCGCTGTCGCAGCTCGGCCTGCTCTCGCGGTTCATCGGCATGATCACCGACTCGCGCTCCTTCATGAGCTATCCACGCCACGAATATTTTCGCCGCACGCTCTGCAATCTTATCGGTCGCGACGTGGCCAAGGGGCTGCTGCCGGACGACGAAGGTTTGCTGGGGCCGATGGTCAAAAACATCTGCTACGCCAACGCCAAAAATTACCTGGCGTTTCCCGGCGTGAAATAACGGCGGTAAGCAGCGGTGCATAGGCGCAAGCTTGAGGTTGTCGAGTTTGGCCGCGACCAGTTGCGCTGCCCTCCGTAATCCGCGCCGGGCCGCGTGGTTCTTGAGATTAACAGGTAAACCAAAATCGCCCGGCCGTCGGCTTGTCGTCCGGCATTTTTTTTGTCAACCTGCCTCTCATGATTGCCAATGCTATCCGCCGCACGCCGCGTCCGCAGGACGTCATCGGGATGTCCACGCAGGAACTGCGCGACACGTTTCAGATCTCCGGCCTCTTCGTTCCCGGCGAACTCGTTGCCCATTTCACCGACCTCGACCGGCTGGTGGTTGGCGGCGTGACGCCCACGGACCAGGCCGTCGAACTGCCCAACCACAAGGAAACTGGCCGCGCCTTTTTCCTCGAACGCCGCGAACTCGGCACCATCAACATCGGCGGAGCTGGCAAGGTGATTGCCGACGGCCAGACCTTTGCGCTTGATAAAATGGACTGTGTTTATCTGCCGATGGGCACCAAGTCCGTTTCCTTCACCAGCGACGACGCGAAGAATCCGGCGAAATTTTATTTTCTCTCATGCCCTGCGCACGCCGCGCATCCAATGCGCATGATGAAAGCCGCCGAGGCCGCGCCCGTGAATCTCGGCACGCAGGAGACCTCCAATAAGCGCACGATCTATAAATTTATTCATCAAGGCGGCATCCAAAGTTGCCAGTTGGTCATGGGCTTGACCGCGCTGGAGCCGGGCAACGTCTGGAATTCCTTCCCGGCGCACACGCACTGGCGGCGCACGGAGATTTATTTTTACTTCGACCTCGGCGCGAACGTGCTGTCGCATTTCCTCGGTGAGCCGCAGGAGACACGCCATTTGTTCCTGCACAACGAGGACGTGGCGCTGTCGCCGAACTGGTCCATGCATTTCGGCGTCGGCGCGGGCAACTACAAGTTCATCTGGGGCATGGCTGGCGAGAACCAGGTGTTCGACGACATGGACGCCGTAAAGCCGCTGGATCTGCGCTGAACAGCCAGTTCAATCCAAGCCACAGATGCCCACCGATGAAACACAGATTATCCAAATGGAATCCATTTGTGTTTCATCTGTGAAAACCTGTGGCCAATAAAATTTAAAACTATGAGCACAAAACGATTCACCAACAAAGTGGCCCTCGTCACCGGCGCCAGCCGGGGCATCGGGCAGGGCATTGCGCTGGCGTTCGCCCGCGAAGGCGCGCACGTCGTCAGCGTGGACATCGGCGACCAGACCGAGACCGGCGTGAAGGCCAAGGCGCTCGGCGCGAAGTTCCATGCCTACACCGAGGACTTCGGCAAGCTCAACCAAAAGGCCGCCGCCGACCTCATCGCCCGGATCATCGCCGACACCAGGCGCGTGGACATCCTCGTCAACAACGCCGGCATCATCCGCCGCGCGCCGATTGTGGATCATCCCGAGGCCGACTGGAACGCGCTGCTCCAGATCAATCTGTCCGCGCCGTTTTTCCTCACGCAGGCCGTGGCGAAATGGTGGCTCACCGGCGGCCGCGAAAAATCCCCCGCCGACGCGCGCCTGAAAGTCGTGAACATCGCCTCCATGCTCTCCTTCCAGGGCGGCATCTTTGTGCCCGGCTACACCGCCGCCAAGAGCGGCATTGCCGGCATCACCAAGGCCTTCGCCAACGAGCTGGCCAAGGAACGTTGCAACTTCAACGCCATCGCCCCCGGCTATGTTGCCACGGAAAACACCCGGACGCTCCGCGAGGACGAGAAGCGCAGCGAATCCATCCTCGCCCGCATTCCCGAAGGCCGCTGGGCCGAGCCGGCGGACATCGCGGAACCCATCCTGTTCCTCGCCTCCAAGGAAGCCGACTACATGAACGGCACGATCATGAACGTGGACGGCGGCTGGCTGGCCCGCTAAAAAAATCTGAAATCCGTTTTGACGGGCGCTGACGCAAGTTGGCGCCCGTCATTTTGCATGGAAATTCAGTCGCCGGCGCGGCCAAAATTTGTTGTTTCCGCCGGCATAATCCAGTAACCATTCCGGCGTCGCTTCAGCTATATTGGCACCGACACCGCTTTCACCGCATGAAAAATCCGGCTTCCCGTCTGGCTGCGCTCGTTTTTGGAATTTTTTCCAGCGCGGTCGTTTCTGTGTGCGCGCAATTCAACGACCTCGCGCCCAAGCCGGTTTTGGACGTGATGCAGCGCGTCGCCGATTGGCAGCTCGTGCATCCTAGCATCGCCACCAATCGTCCCGCTACCGGCTGGGTGCAGGCCGTGGGCGATGCCGGCATGATGGCGCTGGCGGGGATTTCCGGCGATGCGAAATACCGCGACGCCATGCTCGCGCTCGGCGAGACGAACGGCTGGCAGCTTGGCAAAAACAAAAAGAGCGCCGACGACCAATGTGTCGGCCAGGCTTACGCCGAATTGTATCTGCTCTACCGCGACCCGAAGATGATTGCGCCGATACGCGCCGGTTTTGACGACCTCCTGGCGCATCCGCCGAAGGACGCGAACCTGAAGTTCAAGGGCGAAGGGCAGAGCGCGCTTTGGACGTGGTGCGATTCCTTGTTCATGGCGCCGCCCGCGTGGCTGCGGCTTTATTCCGCGACTGGCGATGAAAGGTATTTGAACTACGCCGTCACGAACTGGTGGCGCACGACGGATTATCTTTACGACCAGGACGAGCATCTGTTCTTCCGCGACAGCACTTACTTCAAGCAGAAGGAGGCCAATGGCAAGAAGGTGTTTTGGGGCCGTGGCAACGGCTGGGTGATGGCCGGTCTCGTCCGCGTGATGCAATCGTTGCCGATGAGTCATCCCGACCGGCCTCGCTTCGAGCAATTGTTCAAGGACATGGCGGCGAAAATCCTGTCCTGCCAGCAGCCGGACGGACTCTGGCGTGCGAGTTTGCTTGACCCGGACGATTATCCGCTCAAGGAAACCAGCGGCTCCGGTTTTTACACCTACGCGCTGGCGTGGGGCGTGAATCAAGGACTGCTCGACCGTGCGAAGTTTGAACCCGCCGTGCGCAAGGCGTGGGCGGCGCTCGTCGGCTGCGTGGATGCGGACGGCAAGCTGACGCACGTCCAGCCCATCGGCGCGGACCCGAAACATTTCAAGGAGGACGCCACGGAAGTTTATGGCACCGGCGCGTTCCTGCTCGCGGGCAGTGAGGTTTATCGGATGGCGGTGTTAGCCCCAGCTTATCCAATTACTATTTCAGTTAAAAATCCTTCTTCTTTTTATCGTGATGGTGAAACTGTTGAGTCGAAATTTTCAGTTTCTGGTTCTTCCAACTTAATTGTCATGGATTGTCTGTCTTCGCGAATTTTAGATTCTCAATTTTATAGTTCAGAAGTGGGCTTGATGCCAAACAAGTTACTTTTCCAAGTTGATCTTGCGCCGAACGAAACAAAAACATTTTATGTTGTAGATGCAAAAGCTTTTTTAGCCGCCGTGCCGCCGCCCATCGTGAAGACGTTTACTCGTTACGTGCCGGAACGCTTCGATGACTTTGCGTGGGAGAGCGACCGCATTGCGCATCGCATCTACGGCCAGGCGCTCATCAAGGCCGAGGGCACGGTCAGCAGCGGCGCGGATGTGTGGATCAAGAAGGATCGCGGCCTCATCGTGGACACGATGTATGCCACCAAGCATTATCACGAGGACAACGGCGCGTTCATGGACGATTATCGCGTCGGCAAAAGTCGTGGTTGCGGCGGCCTTGGCATCTGGGACGGCAAGAAACTATTCGTGTCGAGCAACTGGAAAAACTGGAAACTCATCACCACTGGTCCGATCCGTTCGGAGTTTGAATTGACCTACGACGCGTGGGACGCCGGCAATGACCGCAAAGTTTCCGAGGTGAAACGCTTCAGCATTGACGCCGGCTCGTGGCTGACGAAAGTGACGAGCACCATTTCCAGCGACGACAAATCGCCGTTGTCCATCGGCGTCGGTCTGGCCGAACGCGCCTGTCCGACGAACCGCGAGGAATTCATCGCGCACGACCAGACGGAAGGTTGGCTCACCTACTGGCAGCCGGAGGATCAGCCCAAAGGCACGACCGCCGTGGCGATTCTCCTGCCGAAAGGTTCCGTAAAAGAATTCACCAACGACAATCCCGCCATGACCGACGCCGTGAAGCACGCCAACGTGCCGCAGCCCACGCACGAAGGTTATCCGCCCATCCGCACGCAACTTGCCGTCACGCAGTTCGAGGTGGACCAGCCGTTTAGCTACTACTTTGGCGCGTGCTGGGACCGCAGCGGCGATTTCACGAACCACGCCCAGTGGGAAGATTACCTGAAACGCTTCGCCGCGCGCCGCGACCAGCCCTTGCAGGTGACGGTGGGGAATTGACCCAAAATCAAACCGCTAATCCGCGCTGATTTCCGCTAATAAAAATTAGCGATGATGAGCGTAGATTAGCGGTTAAAATTATTTTGCCTGCGCTGCGGATATGACTTTCATCGCCTCCGCCGTGAGCGCGGTGATTTTTGCCCAATTTTTATCCGCGACTAGCTTGCGGTCGGCCATCCACGAGCCGCCGACGGCCGCGACTTGGGGAATGGCGAGATAGTTCGGCAAGGTCGCGACGGTGATGCCGCCGGTGGGGACAAATTTGACGCCGGTGTGGCCGAACGGGCCGGCGAGCGCTTTGAGCGCATTCACGCCGCCAAACGTTTCCGCCGGGAAGAATTTCAGGTCTTTCCAGCCGAGTTCCAGCGCGCGCATGATTTCGCTGGGCGTGACGACGCCGGGGAACAGCGGCAGCCAGTTCTTTTGGGCGGCGATGGACACGGCTTCGCTCAAGCCGGGCGAGACGCCGAATTGCGCGCCGGCGTCCACGGCCTGCTTGACCTGGTCGCCGTGCAGCAACGTGCCGGCACCAACGGCCATTTGCGGAACGTGTTTGCGGATGAGCGCGATGGCGGCGGCGGCGCTGTCGGTGCGGAAGGTGACCTCGATGTTGTTTAGCCCGCCCGCCAATAGCGCTTCGGCGAGGGGGACGGCATCGTCAACCTTGTCAATGACCGCCACGCAGATGAGCCGTTGTTTGAGATAGGGTTCGGTATTCATAAAATCGTCCGGTAATGTTGCCGAAAAACGTTCGTTGGGCGAACACGATTTTGCTGTTTCATTTACCTTTTTTGATTTCAGCGGCCAGCAACTCAGCCGGGGACGTGCCGTGTGAAAAAAAAACGTTTATTCCGGTTGGCGTTGGACAAATCCGCCAACTCATAGCAAACTACTTTCAGTATGAGCGAAGAGTCCATGAGCAATTTCACGCCGCGCGCCCAGCAGGTGCTCGCGCTCGCGCGCAAGGAAGCCGACCGGTTGAACCACAACTTTCTCGGCACCGAACATCTCCTGCTTGGCCTGATCAAGCTGGGGCAGGGCGTCGCCGTCAATGTGCTGCAAGCCATGGGCATTGATCTCGAAACCGTCCGCATGGAGGTCGAGAAGCAGGTCGGCACCGGGCCCGATCAAAAGATGATCGGCAACATCCCCTACACGCCACGCGTAAAAAAGGTGATCGCGCTGGCGCAGAAGGAGGCGAAAAATCTCAACCATACCTACGTTGGCACCGAGCATCTTTTGCTCGGCCTGCTCCGCGAAGGCGATGGCGTGGCGGCGAAAGTCCTCCGCGCTCTCGACGTGGACATCGAGGAAGCCCGTCAGCGCGTGCTGAAGGAATTGGATCCGAATTTTGCCGCGCAGCAGGGCGGCGAGGAAGCGCCTCAACCCGGCGAGCCGGCTCCTGAAAAACCTGTCGCTGGTGAGAAGAAGGGCGACGTCAAGACGCCCGCGCTCAAGGCATTTGGCCGCGACCTCACTGAAATCGCGCGCAAGGGCGACATGGACCCGGTCATCGGCCGCGCGAGCGAAATCGAGCGTGTCATCCAGATTCTCTGCCGCCGCACGAAGAACAATCCCGTTCTCCTGGGCGAAGCCGGCGTGGGCAAGACCGCCATCGTCGAAGGCCTCGCGCAGGAAATCGCGAAGGGCAACGTCCCGGAACTGCTCCTGAACAAGCGCGTCGTCACGCTCGACCTCGCGCTGATGGTCGCCGGCACGAAGTATCGCGGCCAGTTCGAGGAACGCATCAAGGCCGTGATGGACGAAATCCGCCGCGCGAAGAATGTCATTCTGTTCATTGACGAATTGCACACCATCGTCGGCGCCGGTTCCGCCGAAGGCACGATGGACGCGAGCAACATCATCAAGCCGGCGCTCTCGCGCGGCGAGATGCAGTGCGTCGGCGCGACCACGTTGAACGAGTATCGCAAATACATCGAAAAGGACGCCGCGCTGGAGCGCCGTTTCCAATCGGTGAAGGTTGAGGCGCCTTCGATTGATGATGCGATTGCGATCTTGAAAGGCTTGCGCCACAAATACGAGGAGCATCACAAGGCGGAGTTCACCGATGCCGCCGTCGAGGCTTCCGTGAAGCTTTCCGACCGTTACATCACCGACCGGTTTTTGCCGGACAAGGCGATTGACGTTTTGGACGAAGCCGGCTCGCGCGCCCGCATCACCACGATGACGCGTCCGCCGGAAGTCAAAGTGCAGGAAGCCGAGATCGAAGAGATCAAAGGCAAAAAAGAAAAAGCCATCAAGAACCAGGATTTCGAGGGCGCGGCCCAGATGCGCGACCAGGAGAAAAAGGCCAAGGAGAAACTGGACGCTTTGCTCAAGGAATGGCGCGCGCGCGGAGACGAAAAGCGTATCGTCGTCGGCGAGGAGGAAATTTTGCACGTCGTCTCCAAATGGAC
>PLYV01000229.1 GCA_003151855.1 Limisphaerales bacterium
CGATGACTTTGAGGATGGGTTTGAGGTTCGCGCGGCCGGATTCCTCCGCGACGGCGGTGACAACGCCGAGAATTTTTCGCGCTCCGAACGGCACCTGCACGCGGCTGCCCACGTCAACCTGTCCGGCCAGCGCCGCCGGAATCAAATAATCAAATTCCTTCCGCAACGCGATTTCCAGGCTGACGCGGGCGATCATTTTTCAATCACGCGTGATGGCGCACATTTCGGCCTCGAGTTGCCGGCGGATTTCCTCGCGCTCGGCATCGCTGGCATTTGCCGGCACACGGAAGGTTTTTCCCACCTGCACGTCGCAGCGCGCAAAGGGCAGCGGAATCTGGAAACGATCCCAGCTTTTCACGGAAATTTTCCAGTTCAAGTTCAGCGCCGCCGGCACAATCGGCAAGCCAGTCAACTGCGCGAGCGACGTGATGCCATCCTGGATCTGGTAGCACGGACCGCGCGGGCCGTCCGGCGTGACGGTCAGGTCGTAGCCGCGTTCCGCCCACGTCGTCATCTCCAGCATCGCCTGCGCGCCGCGCCGGCTGGACGAGCCGCGCACCGCGTGGACGCCGAACCACGCGAGCGTGCGCGACAGAAACGCGCCATCCTTGCTCGCGCTCACCAGCGCCGCCATGCCCGCGCCACGATTATGCGGCCGGCGGTGGACATCCAAAACCTTGATGCACGTCGCCAGCCGGTTGTGCCAGATGCAGAAAATGACCGGGGTCGGCGCGTCCGGCGCAAAAAATTCCGAAGACGTGCGCAATCGACAGCGCACCGTAAGCAACAATCCGCGCAGTGCAATAAATAACAAGAAAGCGGCTAACCGCTGATGCCATTTTGGTGCGTGCGGAATCACGACGCCGCTGCGCTTTTGGATTTTGGGCTTTGAATTCTGGGTTTGCGACATCGCTCAACCTTTTTTCAAACACGCCCGAACGATTTGCTCGACCGTTGCCGTCGCGCCGAGCATCGCCTGCGCGGCGCGCACGGCGTCGTGCGCCTCGGCTTGCTTGAAGCCCAGCGCCATGAGCGCGAGCGTGGCGTCGTTCGTTTTCTGGTCGTCGGACGAGAGCGAATGTTTCGCGCTCGCGGCCTCCAGCGCGCCCGCCGCGCCGATTTTGTCGCGCAGTTCCACGACAATGCGCTCGGCGGTTTTTTTGCCGACACCGGAAATCTGCGAGAGCGATTTCACGTCGCCGTTCGCCACCGCGCCGCGAAACGCCACTGCGTTCATGCCGCTCAAGATGTTCAGCGCGGTTTTCGGGCCGATGCCGCTGACGTTGTTGATGAGCAGCCGGAACAAATCGCGTTCCCCCGCCGTCGCGAAGCCGTAAAGGATGTGCGCGTCCTCGCGGACGATGAGCTGCGTGAGCAATTTCACGTCGCCGCCGGGCGCCGGCAGCTTGTCAAACGACGACAAGGGAATCAGCACTTCGTAACCGACGCCGTTCACGTCCACGATGGCCTGCGTGGGCAAGGCTTCGACGAGTTTGCCGTGGAGAAAAGTAATCATAAGCCACAGATGGACACAGATGAACCGCAGATTTTTTTATCCGCAGATGCCGCAGATTTTCGCAGATTTAATTCCAATCTGCGTTCATCCGCGAAATCTGCGGATGTTTTTTGTCCCCCGTTTAATCTGTGTTTCATCTGTGTTAATCTGTGGCTAAATTTTCTTCGGCGCGTTCAAGCCGTGCCGCGAATTTTCCTGCGCGTGCGCCAGCGCCAGCGCCAGCGCGTCCGCCGCGTCGGGCGCGGGCAGCTCGGCGAGGTTCAGCATCCGCTGCACCATCTTGGCGACGGCGATTTTTTGCGCCGCGCCGTAGCCGACGATGGCCTGTTTCACCTTGCGCGTGGCGATTTCATAAATGTCCAGTCCGGCTTCGGCCACCGCCGCCATCGCCGCGCCGCGCGCCTCGCCCATGATGATGGCCGTCTTGAGATTTTGCGCAAAGAAAAGTCCTTCCACCACACAAACCGTCGGCTGGTGTTCGCGCAAAACGTCGCGGAGCACCTGCGAAATCTTGGCGAGGCAGCGCGAGCGTTCCCAGTCTTTCGGACAGGCAATCGTTCCCTGCGCCAGCACGACCGGGCTGGATTTTTCCGTGCGGATGACGCCAAAACCGGTGCCGCGCAGCGAGGGATCAACCCCCAAAATGATTTGGGGCGCGAGGCGCGAGGCGGAGGGCGTGAGGCGCGGGACATCAACGCGCGACGGTTTGCCGTTGAGGCGCTGCTGCATCTGCTCAAATTGTTGCCGGGAAATGCCCACGCGAGAAGGTTGCCAGCGCCGCGGAAGCTGCAAAAGCAAAAACGCCGCGACGTGGCCGTCGCGGCGCGTGGAAGAGCGGCAGTTTAGCGGCCTTGGTTCAACCAGTTTTGGAGCTTGGCGTTGCCTGCTGTTGCTGACACCGCTGCCGCCGGCGCGGGTGCCGCGATGTGCGGCGTGGCCGGCTGGTAATTTTGATGGGTGTCAAAATGTTGCGGGCGCTCGCTGGCGGCCGGCGCGTTGAACACCGGCGATGAACTTACCTGCCTCGGCTGCTCATGCACTTCGGCGACGGACGGCAGGCGGCTTGCCGGCCAGTTGTTCGGCGCGCCAGCGATGACCGGCGCGGTGGAAACGGGGCGCGCCGGTTGGTGGCTCGTCCAGTCGCTGACGGCGCGACTCGCGGGCGACGGGCTGCTGAATGCCTGATTGTTGTCAAACAGATGGCCGTTGAATCCCGACGGGTGTTGATCCAGATGTTTTCCCGGCGTCGGCAAACCTTGGTTTTGATTCTGGTTCTGGCCCGGCTGCGAATAACCGGGGAGATTGAGCCCGCCTGAATGTGTGTCGCCAGAATGTGTCGGCAGCGTGGGCAGCGTGAATGGCGGGCGATGGCCGCTGGCGTTGCCGCTGTTGCCGTTGTTGCCGGAAGTGGGAAACGGATTATGCGATCCGCCGTTGTTGTTATTATTGTTATTGTTCCAAACCGGTTGATGATGCATTTCGCCAAAGCCCGGTGACGAGGTGGTCGGGGCGGCCGTCGGACTCGCGCCGAAGTGGCGGATGCCCGGTGAACCGTGGTTCCAGCCTTCGCCGCGCCAGCCATGGCGTCCGGCGTTGAGCAGGGAGCCGATATGCACCGGTTGGATGGGATGCCGCGTGGCCGCGCCGATGACGGTGACGGAAACGCCGTTGTTCACGAGGGTGTGGTTGTTCAGCGTGAAGTTGTTGATGACGGTCGTGCGGTTGAAAATCGCCGTGATCTGCACCGTCGGCACGCAGTAATAGCGCGGCTGCGGTTCGCAGAAATGATTGACCGAGACAAAGGTGAAGCAGCTGGTCGCCAGCCCGAAGTCGTAGCCCACGGCCACGCCGACACCGCGATAATAAAAGCCGAAGCCCGGTTCATAAACCGTGAACGGCGGCAGCGGCGCCCAGCCGCAATAGTCGTCGCTCGAACGCCAGGTTACCCACGACGGCGCCCAGACGGTGTCCGGCCACCAGCACCAGCCGTAGTGGTCATGGTGAAACCAGCGGCCATAGTGGAACGTGATGCCCCAGGAATAATCCGAGTCCCAATACCAGCCGGAGTCCGTATAGACCCAGTGGCCGCGGTCGCAATACGGCTGCCAGGTCGAGTCATAAGTCACGGTGGTCGGCCGCCAGCAGCGGCCATAGCCGTCCACCTCGACCCACTGGCCGTAAGGCGACAGCGTGTCGTTAAAATAATTCACGGTGACTTCCGTCGGCGGCGGGGCGGTGGAAACATTTTCCGTCGCCGTCGGTTCCGGATTGGCCGCCACCGGCGCGCTGGCGGAAATAGTTTTATCATGCGCAATCATGGCGTTCACCATCTCGGACGAAACGCCGGCGTCGGTGAGCGCGATGATTTTGTCGGCGTCGAGGCTGAACGCGCCGGGGCAGTTGTTGATGTAGTTTTTGATGACGCCGGCATCCACGCCGGCCTGCGCGAGCTTGACGACCTCGGCGGCGGGCGTGCCCGGTGCGATACTATCCGGCAACGCGCCGCTGCTCGCGGGCGGCGGAATGGGCTGTTCGTTGGCTTCGGTTTCGTAGGCGGCGGCGGCGGCAATGGCCACGGCAAGCGCAATCAAGGTTTTGGATGAGAAGTAGTTTTTCATAAGGTGTTTGGCTGTGTTAACCGTCGTTCCATTTAACAAGTGTATGACGCGGAAGTTGCCTTGGCTGTTCACAAGACAGTCACATCAATTTGATAATCAACGATTTATTTTTTGAAACCAGATTGCAAAAGCTGCCTGAACGACCATTTGTTTGAAGGGCGCAAAAGCGGCGGGCCGCCGATTTTGGCGATGCTTTTATGGCGCGATAATGTTGTGCCGCGCGCATATATTTCCGCAGACCTGCCGGCGCAATTTTATTTTTGCGACCAACCACCTGCGGTTTACGTCTGCCAAATTGAATTTCAAAAATGAACAAACCGATTCTCGTCAGCCTCGGCTGGTTGCTCGCACTGGCCGCGCCGTTTGTCACCGCAGAAACTTTCACCCCGCCCGTTTCTCCGCACGCGGATTACAACTTCAATTCCGGCTGGAAATTCATCCGCGCGGACGTGACGAACGCCGAACAGGTGGCGTTCGATGACTCCAAGTGGAGCGATGTCAGCGCGCCGCACACGTTCAACGATGTGGATTCCTATGCCGCCATCATCAGCCACAGCGGCGGCGACCGGCGCGCGTGGTCGGGCGTCACCTGGTATCGCAAACATTTCAAGCTGCCCGCCGGCGCGAAGGACGGAAAAGTTTTTCTCGAGTTTGAAGGGCTGAAACAGGCCGGCCGTTTTTGGGTGAACGGCAAGCTCGTTGGCCGTTTTGAAAATGGCGTCACGGCGTGCGGTCTCGACCTGACGGAGTCCGTGCATTTTGGCGAGGCGGACAACGTCATCGCCGTGAAGGTGGACAACCGCAACGATTACGTCGAGGAGGCGACCGGCACCGGCTACGAATGGATGGGGCGCGCGTTCAATCCAAACTACGGCGGGCTGAACCACGACATTGTTTTGCACCTCACTGGCAAGGTTTACCAGACGCTGCCGCTCTACGAAAATTTGCAGACGAAGGGTGTTTATGTTTACGGCGCGAACTTCGACATCCAAAACAAAACCTGTGACGTGAATCTTGAAGCGCAGGTGGAAAATGAATCTGGCGACCAGCAGTCCATCACGCTGTCGGCGGTGGTCGTGGACGCCGCCGGCAACGTCTGCGCCAAACTCACGAGCGACGCGCTGGATCTGGTGAACGGCCAGACGGAGACGTTCACCGCGAGCGGCAAGCTGGCGGACGCAAAATTCTGGAGCGACGAAACACCCAATCTTTACACGGTTTATTCCATCCTGACCGTGAACGACAAAATCGTGGACGCGCAAAAAATCACGACCGGTTTCCGCAAGGTGGAGTTCAAGGGCGGCGCGGGCACCGGCGGCGTCTGGCTCAATGACAAGTTTGTCTGGCTCACCGGCTACGCGCAGCGGTCGAGCGACGAATGGGCGGGGCTCGGCCAGGCATATCCCGACTGGCTGCACGATTTCAACGCGCAACTTGTCCGCAGCACGCATGCCAATTACCTCCGCTGGATGCACGTCGCGCCGCAGGCGGTGGACGTGCGCGCTTGCGACAAAACCGGCATCGTCGAAGTCTGTCCGGCGGGCGACAAGGAAAAGGATGTCACCGGCCGCCAATGGGAGCAGCGCGTGGAGGTGATGCGCGACGCGATGATTTATTTTCGCAATTCGCCGAGCATTTTGTTTTGGGAAGCGGGCAATAACTCCATCACGCCCGAACACCTGCAGCAGATGGTGGATTTGCGGAAGGAACTGGATCCGAACGGCGGGCGCGTCCTCGGCTGCCGCACGCTCAACGATGCCGGTGCCACGCCCATCGCGGAATATTTCGGCGTGATGATCGGGCAGGACAAGCGCACCGACGCGCTCACCAACCGCACGGAACTGTTTCGCGCGTTCAGCTTGGAGCGCCGCGACCGCGCGCCGGTCATCGAGACGGAGGATTTCCGCGACGAGGCCGCGCGCCGTTTCTGGGACCGGTTTTCCCCGCCGCATTTTGGCTTCAAGAAAGGGCCGGAGGACACTTACGGCTGGGATTCCGAACAGTTCTGCCTGGCGGCGGCGGAGCGTTATCACGATTACGCCAGCAACAAGATTTCCAATGCCGATCCGGCACATTCCAAGTGGTCGGCCTACGCCTCGATTTACTGGTCGGACTCGAACGCCGACGGCCGGCAGGACAGCAGCGAGGTCTGCCGCGTCAGCGGCAAGGTGGATTCCGTGCGGCTGCCGAAGCAGGCTTACTACGTCTATCGCGTGATGCAAAATCCCGCGCCAGACCTGCACATTATCGGCCATTGGAATTATCCGACGAACACGGTGAAGACAGTTTATGTCGCGGCTAATCACTGCGACAGCGTGGAACTTTTTGTGAATGGAAAATCATTGGGCGTCTCGAAATCGCCGGCAAACGGCTACATTTTCGCCTTCCCGCAAATCAAATTCGCCACCGGCAAAATTTCCGCCGTGGCGAAGGCGGGCGGAAAAGTTGTCGCGCAGGACGAGATTGAAACTGCCGGTGAAGCCAAGGCTCTGAAGCTCACGCCGCACGTTTCGCCAGATGGTTTGCAGGCCGACGGCTCGGACGTGGCGTTCTTCGACGTGGAGGTGGTGGACGCGCAGGGTCGCCGCTGCCCGACCGACGAGGCGCGCGTGGATTTCACGGTCACCGGCCCGGCCATCTGGCGCGGCGGCTACAACAGCGGGAAGATCAATTCCATCAACAACCTCTGGCTGGACACCGAGTGCGGCATCAACCGCGTCGCCCTCCGCTCGACGCTGGCACCCGGCAAAATCACACTGACTGCCACGCGCGACGGGCTGGAGCCGGCGACGGTTCAACTTGAGTCGAAGCCGGTGGCCATCAACGGCGGCCTGGCGCGGTGAGGTTTTTCCGCCGCGTTTTCAGTTGCATTGCGGCGCGCAACCGCTAAACAATTTGGCCGGCAATGGAGTTTGCCGTCCCGCATGGGAAAACCGCCTGACCGTTTCAGCGCTGATGACTCCTACGAATAAACCAACATTCGCAGGATCATTATGAACTTCGCCTATCTTTGGGTCGCCCTCGGCGGCGCGCTCGGCAGCGTGAGCCGCTACTGGCTCAACGGCCTGATCTCGTCAAAATTTGACGCCACCGGCGTCTTGGGCGTGCTCGCCATCAACGTCACCGGCTCGTTTCTCATCGGCATCTTCGCCGGGCTGGCGGTGCCCGAAGGCCGGCTCGACCCGCAGTCGCGCGCCTTCACCACGCAGTT
>PLYV01000289.1 GCA_003151855.1 Limisphaerales bacterium
GGATGGCAGGAAATGCAGTCTTCATTGTGTGTATTTGTATGTGTTAGTTATGTGTTAATCAGTCTTAAAACGTAGTCTTGTTAAGGTTCCAACAGGTCACTTCTTGGCAAATGCGAAATCAGTTCAAGATTTGAACGATCTGCTCATGGAGCAGCTGGCCAAGAAGCTCATAGCCGGCGTGATTCGGATGCACGCCATCGGCGAACAGGGCGGCGTTTACACCGCCGTCTGGGTTGCGAAATGACGGGCCGAAGTCCCGGCAGTGAATCCAGGGAACTTTGCCAAGCTTGGCTTGGAGAAGTTGATTGACCCGGACGGTGATCACGGGACGGGGCGGGACTTCATCGCGTCGCGGCAGGATGCCCAACAGCAGTATTTTTGCATGAGGTTGCACTTCATGAATTCCGTCCGCGCCGCGAATCCACTCGCTCAAAATATCGCGGACGGGTGCGTCATCTTCCACGATGGAAACGGTGATGTTCACGGATTTTATTTTAGCCCGAACGCACTTGGAAAGATTGTCGTAAGTTTTCCCGACGCGCGGCCGGATAAATTTGCTTTGTGATACAATTTCTAAAACCAACGAAAGCAAACGCAAACCGGCGCGAAAAAACGGGCCGGGTGATTTACACCCGGCCCGCTGATCAAAATTCAAGGAACGGTTTAGCTCACAAAGCGGCGGCGGAAGAACAGGAGAGCCGCACCGCCCATTCCCGCCAGCGCCAACGTGACCGGTTCGGGAGCTGGAGTTACCAGGACTTGGACGTTATCAATGTAAACCAATTTGCCATTATCGGCGCTATCAGCATTCATAAAAAAAGGCATTTCGAAGCCCTGAATCGGCCCCGACGCCGAGGCGGGGAGGGTGTAGTTAAAACTATAATGCCGCCATGTATTGCCATCAGCCCCGGCAAAGGTCGTATAGCTACCGGTATTATAGTCGGTCCATAACGACGCGGTCCAACCAGCCCCGGACCAATAGCCCATCGAGAATCCAAAAGAATCATAGCTACCAGTAAATGCAACCGGTGCATACAAATCAAACGAAAGTGTCCCTGATGAGGCTGTTATGCCCGATGCCATTGATGAGCCTGGGGCCAAGGCAGCCAGTTCGGCGTCCGTAAATGCCACTTGAGGATTGGCGTTTGCAGGATTGCCCCAGTTTTGCATTGTCAACTGCAACGAGCCGGGCGTGCCCGCTCCGCCGGCAGCCGTCGTGTTGCCGACGCCGTTCACGGTGCTGGCGACCGAATAATAGGTGGTGCTCGTTACGGCACTAGGAGTCCCAGCCCACCAACCGCCAAATTGCGCGAAATCGTTCGCCGTGGTGTAGAGCGACGTCTGAGCTGACGCAGTTAGGACAGTGGACACGGCCAACAGTCCCGTTAAATACATGGTTTTCTTTGTCATAAGTTGCCTATCTGATTTTTATTTGTTTTTTAGTCCGACAAACACCAATCCTCAAACAACCGCCATATTTTTTGGCAACGCACCTGAAAACTGGGTTTTCTTAATTCAAACACATACTTGTCACGCTGTAATGTCGTAAAAGCATATTACATACACCGTCTCACGGCAGCGGCGGGCCGAGTTTGACGCGGTAGAAACGGACCGGCGAATTGGTCGCGGCGTCCGTCCAGTTGAACGGCAGCGCAGGTGAGTTGGTGATGAAGACGTTGCTCCACTGCGTGAGGTTGGTCGAAATTTCAATCGCGTAATCCGGCCCGCTCTGGCCGCTGACGTTGAAACTGATTTTCCCGCCGGTCAGTGAAATGTTGCTGATGCCCGGCGCGGAAAGCGGATTGACGACCACGGCAAAACTTTGCGTGGCGCTTAAACTGGGTGTGCCATTGTCGGAAACTTGAAGCGTGAAGTTGTTTGTCGAATTCACCTGCGTGACGAGCGGCCGGAAGGCAAACGCGCCGCTGTTCGTGTTGAGCGTGGCGTTGGTTGTGCCGGCCAGCAGCGCGAAAGTGAGTGTCTGCGGCGGCTGGTCCGTGTCCATGGCGCTGGCGGTGAAGGCGATGGTCTGGCCCACGTTCACGGTCTGGTTGGCGATGGGAGCCAGCGTCGGCGGCGTGTTGGGGGGCGTGAGAGCATTCAGTGTAAGGGCAATGGTGGTCGTGTGGCGGAGCAATCCGCAGGTGGCGGTGATGGTCACATTCGATGTGCCGGAGGTCACGGTGTTGGATGCGGCAAGCGTCAGCGTGCTCGCACCACCGGTAATTGGACTCGCGGCAAACGTGGCGGTGACTCCGGTTGGAAGGTTGCTGGCGCTCAATGTATAACAGCCATTCAAACCGTTCGTCGGGCTCACCGTGATCGCGCTCATGCCGTTTGTCCCGCCTGTCACAGTCAAGCTGGTTGGGTTGGCCGACAGGTTGAAGTCTGGCGCAGGAGTATTCCAGAAAATGGAATCAACATAGCAGGTGCCCGTCCACGCGGCACTGGTGTTAAACTGAATTGCGAGGTTCTGAAATGGCGTCACGGCGGTCTGTGGCACCGTCAAGGTGAAAGTGTTCCATGCATTGGCCGCGAGACTTGCATTATTGCCCGAGGTCGCATTCCAGTTGTGATCCTGAATATATGGCTGGATTGAGCTGATTTTGCTGCCGCTCGGGATCCAGACATGGAAGGTGATCGTTTGGCCCGGCGCGACAACCGTGTTTTGGACATAGATGGTCGATGATCCCGACGAACCGCCGTTGAAGTTCACCGCCAGCGATTGCAGGCCCGCATAGTGCTGCGCGGTTGAAGTCGCCACTCCAGATATTATGCCGCCGCCACCCACCCAACCCTGCGGGTCGGTTTCAAAATTGAATTGCGCCGGATCCGGATTGATGCCGGCGGTCGTCGCATGGGCCTCAGGTGCAAAACCCGCCGGCCCGGAACTGTTGACGGCAGCCACCCAGTAGTAATAGGTGGTGCCGCTGTTGAGATTGGTGTCGGTATAGGATGTGCCGGTGATGCCGGTGACGACCGGATTGGTGCCCTCACCGCCGGATTCCGCTGCCCGGTAGAGATTGTAGCTGGTGGCTCCGCTGCCGGCAGTCCAGAACAAATTAACGTTGGTATTGCCGGCCGTCGCGGTGAGGCCGGACGCGGCGTAAGGAGCGCCGTTCGGTGGCGGTGTCGCGGCTCCGCCGGTCAACGCAGCAACCACTTGCGAGTCGTTGACCGCGCCCGTGCCATAGTCGAATGGACTGCCACCCGTGCTCCAATAAAATGGATAAAGTCCGTGGCCGCGGGCGGATTCTGCAACATACTTGTCCCAATAATGCGTGGAAGCATTATTATAGGCTGCCTCCGTGACGTTTGTCAGGCCCGACCCCGCCGCCATGAATTCGCCGATCATCACCGGAATGCCCTTGCTGACATACATGTCGGTCAGTTGTTGGAATCCAGAGTCTATCGCGCCTTCTTCGCCCCAGGTCGCGTTGTGAGTCGGGTCGCCGGAATAATGGTAAGCCGGCCCCCNNTGATATTCGACCATCAGACGATTGGAAACCGCATCCGTCGGCAGCGCATTCAACCACGACGTGTCCCCGCCGGCTTGCAGCACCAGCCAGCGGTTGGTGTTATTGCCGCCGACGCCGCGCACCGCGTTGACGAACGTCTGGTAGTAAAACTGCAACGTGTCCATCCCAGCGGGATTGTTCACGTTGGGTTCGTTCGCGGCGGCAAAGAGCAGATGGTTGTCATAACCGGCAAAGGTGGTGGCGATCTGTGTCCAGTAGGCTTTCATCTTGGCGTTGATGGTTGGATTGACCGTTGACCCAATGTTATTTTCCAGCCAGCCGTCGTCCCAGTGATCGTTGATCATGACATACATGCCCGCAGCGATGGCCCCGTCCACCGTCTGTTTAACTTGCGCCATGTAAGCGGGACTGATCACGTAGTTGGTGACGCCGCCGCTGACGTTGGTGGTGGCGGTCATGTCCCATGCGCACGGGATGCGAACAGCGTTGAACCCGTTTTGGACGGCAGAGTAGAACAGCGTCACGTTTGGCGGACCCCAGTTCAACTCCAACTCATTTCCGACGTTCATCCCGTAGGTCGGATTCGGCCACGGCATGGAGGCGGGTATGTTGGTGGCCGCCGCCGCCGGTTGCAGACCGATATCAAACACCGCGTCAAACTTGTGACTGCTGCCGGTGGTGATCGTGCCGCCGCTGGTGGGAATGAGCGCGATTTCGCCGCCGGCGTAGGCGTTCGTGGCCACAGCCATCGGTTCCCAACCGCTGGTCGAACTGGCTTTGCCGAAGGAATAGGCATAAGTGGCGTTGGGCACCAGCCGCAGCAGCACAGGAAAGCCGGTCCATTTCAGCCAGTCGCCATCGTTGAACGTGATGTTGCTGGAAGCATAGGTTTGCAGCAGCGTGGCGGTGGAACCCGAGACTAAATAGATGTGCAAATAATAGGGCTGAGCAGTGCTGGTGCCAGAGGATGTGCCGATACCACCAGTTCGGACAGCCACCGAAGTCAGCACATAACCGGTCACATTCGTGCCGGTGGTGAACGTCTGCCCCGGCTCGCCGGTGCCATGACCAGTTTGGTTGTCCGTGAAATAATTCAGGGTGTTGGTGTCGGGAGAGGTCGTGTTACCTTGGGTGGAAAGCTGGTAGATGTCGTTCGTGCCCGGACTTGGCGCAGAAGTCCCGATGTCCGTAAGCGTCTGCGCCCATAAATGCCCGCCGGCGACGACGGCGATACATGGCAAAATCAGACTGCGCACAGCGGGGTTCATAACAGCAACATAACCCATGAGCGTTTGAAAAGCTTGTCATCAGTTTTAATGACTTCACCCACAACAGCCACCGCCCCGGATTCACCTGCGAGGCGGCTGGAAGTGGCGCACGCGGCTGCGTTTGCACCGCGATGTTGCTGGCTGGCAATCATCGGCATTGGCGGCATTGGCGGCCAATTTGATTTCACCCGCATTGGAAACAGAGAGAGATGATTGCGCTGCAAAATGGCCAGATTATCCCCTAAAAACCTCGCCATACCGGTTTGTCGCCAGTGTGGCGCAATCGCTTCACGACAATCCGGCTTCGCCTGTCATCACGGCCCAACTTGGCCGAGCCCGTCCGACATATTTGGGTTCCACCAAAACGGTCCTCGGCAAGTCGCGCGTGGACTCATCTTTTTGCGGATCGGTTTCCAGTCTGATAAAATCGGCAAACGACAGCAGGTTGCGCTCTCGGTAACCGTCAGGACATTGGCAACTTTCTTTTGCAACTTGCTGACATCTTCACCCGTGCCGTTGCCAAATTTTCGTCGTGATTACTGCCAGCCGGGAAAACGATAGCCGTTATAGACGTATTCATAATCCGGCCCCGCCGTGGCGGCGGGAGCAGTTACAGTGGCACCTTTTGCAGCGTTGATGCCGGCCTGAATCAACCCTGAATCATGCCATTTGTGCGATTCGGCATGGGCATCGGCAAAGCTAAAGGTGCTGACATTGCCATGATACATTGGCACTGGATCCAGCCAGGTAAATGACTGGGTGTGCCCGAAATTGGCGGTGGCCAACGCCCATTGCACCGCCCAAGTGCCTCGATTATATCCTCCGCCTCTGGTTTCAGCATCTTCAAGAAAGATGAAGGTAGAGGAAATATTCTGAATAGCCGACAGCTTGCTATAGGCATTATTTATACCCATGTAAGCACTCCAAGGATCCCCGCCGGTGTTTTGGCTTCTGGAATAGCTGCCGTAACACCAACCACTGGCCAGAGTGGTCTGGAGTTTATAGCGTGTATCACCCGGACACTGATAAACGCCGGGACTGGGAGCATATTTGAAAAGCGGATTGTTGGTTGTCAATTGATTCTGTGCAATCGTCGTCCACTGGTCGGGATTACCTCCGGCTGGATAAGCTATACCACTTGCCCCTCCCCAAAAACCGCCCACGATGTTTATATAATTGCCATTGGCATACATGGTAACAACTTTGTCATCGTAGTCCCCGGCATACATGGTCCAAGCCAGCCCCAACTGCTTTTGATTGCTCAAACAGGTTGCCTGCGTGGCCTTCAGCTTGGCCTTGGCCAAGGCGGGCAGCAGCATCGCCGCCAAAATGGCGATGATCGCGATCACGACGAGCAGTTCGATCAACGTAAAGGCGCAACGTTTATTTTTGTTCAGAATAGTCATGGTCTGAATCTAATTTGGTTTAAAAAAACCGGTCGGAGCTGTCCGCAGCCCCGACCGGTCAATGTGTTAACCTTCGGGCCAGTTAATTTCTTACGCGATAGAACTTCTGCGCAGACGTCATCGGCACGCTATAAGGCGGGGTCGGACTGCCGCCGACATCCGTCCAAGGGCCGGTAACTGAAGTGGCTTGCTGAAGTGTCAAAACCGGCAGCCAGTTCAGACTCAAGTTGCCGCCACCATCCGGCGTGGCACCGACCGTCAAACCAACCCCGGATAGAAACAGGTTGGTAATGGCCGAGGGCGTGAGCGCCGTGTTGAAAACTGCAGCATCGTTGAACTGGGCGACATGGTCGGCCCAAGAATTATTATACTGCGCCCACGCATAATCTGTGCGCCCCAGCGCCAGACGACCGTTGGGGAGGCTGCCGCTGATGTTGCTATAATTTGTTCCCACGATGGAGGAACGAGTGACACTTTGCAGCGTGAAGGGATCGGTGCCCGCATAGACGGTTGTTTCGTTTGGTTCAACCACCAATGCCACCATGACCCACTGGTTGAGCGGAAGCGTTATACCGGAATTCCAAATGGAATCTCCGGTTCCCCATTGCGACCCCACGCTTCCATTGTGGTAGTCAATCCCATAATACGGGCCATCACCCAGACCGTTGCCCTGAGCGGTGCCGGTGTCCAGCATGAGCGCATTGCCTGAAAGGTAGGACGCATTCATCCAGAACAGCATGGTCATGGTGTTGCTGTATTGCTTCATCCCACCCAAGTTGATTTGCGAACTTAGGCCGTTGTTCTGAACCTGAATAGAAGTCAGGCCTGCAAAACCAGGGAAATTGGGGCCGGCGAGGCCGAAAATCATGTTGTTAGTGTCGGGAGCATTTCCATCCAAGCCGGACATGTATTCATGCAACAGCACACCATTGGCCGTCAAGTCGCTGTTGGTGGTCTCGGAGAGCCGCCAGAAGGCCGCCGCGCCAGCCGCCGCTGCTGCAGCCTGGAAGCTGCCTGAGGCCGGAGCAAACACCGTGAGGGTGGCTGATTGACAATTGGTGGTGCCAAACAAATTCGTAGCCGTCACCGAGTATTGCCCGGCGGACGCCAGTGTAAGCGGGCCATACTGTAGTGTTGCCGTGCCCGGCCCTGCCAATTGAGTCGCGACTCCTGGGAGATTAGTTCCAGAATGTTTCAATTGCAGGCCAAACGGCGGCGTGCCATCTACGCCAACCGTAAAGGTGGCTGTTCCATTAACAGAGCGAGTAATCGAAGCCGGGAGGGCGGTGAAGAACGGCGGCACGGCGGGGTTAATAGTCACATGCAACACATTCGTCAGCGAACCGAAAAAGTTGGCCGCCACGATACTATAATCCGCCGTGAAATCCGTCGTCGGAGTCGTCAACACCAAAGTGCTGTTTGTCATATCCGTCAACGGCACGCTGTTGCTATACCATTGAAATGTCATCGGATAGGTGCCGGTGTTCAAAGCGGCTGATTGCGAAAGCGTCACCGTCGTGCCGGCATAGACCGTGCTGCCCGGCGTGGCTTTGATCGCGCCAATGAGTTCCAACCCCATCGCGTCAGCCCAAGTCGTGCCTACCCGGAGGGCATCTTGCACCGAGGGTCCGTTGCCATACTGCCAGACCAAAAGCTGCGTCATGATGTTGGTTTCAGTGAAATTGTAAGTGGCATCCCAAGTGATGCTGGACGGATCCGAGGGATACGAATTCCATGCGGGATACGCTTTCACGGACAATGTAGAAGCCCCGCTGGCCGTCGTGGTCAACTTTCCCACCATAAATATTGCAAGATCACCCAGCAGATTGGCCGCACCGCCGGCACGCGGATAATACACCCCGCCCGAATCATCCGGGTGACTTGAAACACCAGCCTGGTCCAACGTGCCAGTAGTGATGTAATCGGTGCTGCTTACGTCCGTTGAATCCTCCATTGAGAAAGAATTCCGCGTCGTGCCTATACCGACAATGTGGGCATTGGCAGCACTGCTTGAAGCAAAGCCGATACCCCCCATGTTGTCACCGTTCCAACCATACCAAGAAATGTTCTTAAACATGCGGACGCTGAAATAATACGTGCCATCGGCTTTAAAATTTATGTAGGCATTGGTGTTCAGCGGCCGCCGGGCGTAGCACTGGGAGTAGTAGTCACCGTAGGGCAGGGTTGTCGCCGGATTTATGAGCGACGACATATTACCACCACTATAGTATGCAAAGGTTCCACCGCTGCCAGCGGAAGGCGGCAACGCCGTATTGCCGTCAATTCCAAAACCATCTATATTCCATGTGGAATCCCATGTTAAAGTGGTGTTGCCAGGCGGACTGACCGCCCAGGTTGTGCTGTTGTCCAAGCCCACGCTTGAGCTATCGGTGCCGTGGCCACCAAGCGAGGTCTTGCCAGAGCCATCCCAAAGCTCGCGGACGGTCTGGGTGGCGTGGCTTTGAACCACACCAGCCAGCAGCGCCAGTGCCATGGCCAATGTGATTGAAAAGAGTTTTCGGGTAGTTTTCATAGTTGCTGTTTCTTCAGGTTAATAGTTGCTCTGCCGGGGTTCGGGTGGTGGTTTATGGGTTTAACTAACATGGCAACTCCAGCCCAATCCAAATGGCCACAGGGGTGCGCCAGAATGAACGGGGGAATTGCATATTAGGAATATCGCCCAACCTGCCGCAGGCGTCATGTCATCAAAACTAACGATACGATGCTGACGGGGGCAGGTCCATGACACGGGCAGATAGTGCGGGAACCCACTTATCCAATCCAGATGGCTCTGCCAAAATGAACGAGGGGTTCTCATGGTGTGAATATAGCACAACGCGCCCCATGCGTCATGTCGGAATAGATTACGATAATACAAAATACTAAAGATCGACCAAGGGCATGAGCCGGTCTTCGTTGACGGCAATGGCCGGCTTCATGAAGTAAAATTCATCATGCCAGATGAAGACGCCAGCCACATATTTCGGAATTACAGCCGTTTTCTTGGCAACCTTGGGACAGCCACGTCAGCCGGCGGCGGTCCGCCGTGCGGCCGGTCAAAGCGCGGAAGCCCTGAGTTGCACGGAAAAAATCACCTGCGTCCCCACGCCGGAGGTGTTTTGAATCTCGCAAGTTCCGCCAATGGCCGCCAGACGGCGCGCCATGTTTTCCAACCCGTTGCCGGAGGCCGCGCGGTCTGGAGCGGAACCTGCCTCCTTCGTTTTTTCCCCGGCGGCAAAACCGTGCCCGTTGTCCTCGATGGCCAGTTCAAACGACTTTTCCTTCACCGCCAGCCGGATGAGCACTTCCGAGGCGCCGGAATGTTTCACTGCGTTGTGCAGCGCCTCCTTGAACGCGAGAAAAACATTATGCCGCACCTCGGACGTCAGGTGCCACTCGGGAAATTGCAGCGGCAGATCCAGGCGGCAGCGGATGCCGGCGGTGGCCAGCAAATCCTGCGCGAATTTCTCCATGTAGTCCGCCAGGCTTTCCAGCGTGTCGTGGCGCGGGTTCACCGCCCAGACGATTTCATCCATGCTGCGCGTCAACTCGCGCGCCGTGTCATAGATTTTCCCCAGACCGATCATGGCCAGGCCCGGATTATCCAAATCGCCACGCGCCGATTCGCTCATCATCGTGATGCGCGTGAGCTGCGCGCCCAGATCGTCGTGGATGTCGCGGGCGATGCGGGTGCGCTCGCGTTCGATGTCGCGCTGGCGCTCGGCGCGCTCCACCTTGCGCCGCATCCGTTGCCGCGTGAAAAACCAGACGACACCGCCGGCCGCCAGCGCCGTAGCCAGCCCGCCGAGGACACGGAACCACATGGTCTGCCAGAAATACGGCAGCACTTCAAACTTCAGGCTCGCGCCGATCTGGTTCCACACGCCGTCGTTGTTGCAGGCGGTCACTTGGAACGAATAATTTCCGGGCGGGATGTAGTTGTAAGTCGCCACCCGCTTGGTGCCGACGTCCGCCCAATCCGGCTCAAGGCCGCTCAGCCGGCATTTGAACCGCACCTTTTCCGGCGCGACGAAGCTCAGTCCCGTATATTCAAATTCAATGCGGTGCCGGCCGGGCGGAATGCGAAGCGAAGATTGTGGATGGAGCACGGCTGATGCCGGGTGCGGCCGATCTTCCATCTTCCATTTTCCATCCTCGTTTTGAATTGGCCGGTCGTCCACGAGTATTGTTTCGATCTGCACCGGCGGCGGCCGCGGATTGATTCTGGCACCGGCCGGGTCCACCACGACGAGTCCCTTCGCCGTCGGAAACCACAGCCGGCCGTCGGCGGTTTTGCCCCCGGCCGATTGCAGGCCTTCCGAACATTCCAGCGTCGGCAATCCGTCGTTGATGCCGTAAGTCAGAAACGGCACCTCGGCCAGCTTGCCATCGGCGCAGTTGTTCAAATCCGTTTCGCTCGCGCGCAGGATGCCGCCATAGGAACTCAGCCAGAGAAACCCGCGCCCGTCCGATTCGAGGTGGCCGATGACGCCGTTGGGCAGGCCCTGGTTGTGGTTGATGACGGAAAATTTCCCGTCCTTGTAGCGGTTCAAACCGCCGCCAAATGTGCCGATCCAGAGCGCGCCGTCGTCCGCGAAATGCAGGCACTCGATGAAGTCGGACGAAAGCCCGTCGGTTTTTTTGAACCGGCGGAAATTTCCATTTTCGCAGCGCACCAGGCCGCCACCCGCCGTGCCGAACCACAGCGCGCCCGATTTGTCCCGCGCAATGCCGCGCACGTCGCCGAACGGCTTGCCGGCAGCTTCACAGAATGGATCAAGTTTGCCGTTTTGATAACGCAGGACGCCCGCCGGCGTGCCCAGCCAGAGTTCGTTGCCCGCAAATAACAGCGCGGGGAACGGGGGCCGGAAATTTTCCAGCCCCGGCGCAAAGTCAAAGGCCTCGTCCTTCTGCGCGAACAACCCGCCGCCCCAGGTGCCGGCCCAGATTTTCCCCGCGCTGTCCGCGGCGAGCGACCAGATGTAGGGATTACGGATGCCTTGCGCCAAATCGAAATTCGTCCAGACGCCGTCCTGCAGGCGATACAAGCCCGCGCCCTCGGTGCCGACCCACAGCGCGCCGTCCGGCGCCGGCTGCACGGAGAGCACGGGACAGTTTTTCCATTTATCCGGCGGCGAAACCGTTTCCACATTGTTCGGGCGGATGACCACCAGCCCCGCGCCGGTGCCGCACCAGAGATTTTTTTCACGGTCTTCCCAGAGCGAAATCACCCAGTCCGACGGCAAACCGTTGGTATGGCTGAAGTGCAGCGCGGGATTATTTGTCTGATCGGGAAAAACCAGCCACAGGCCGTCGCCCGGCGTGCCGCCCGCCAGCGCGCCGGAGGCGGTTTCCACGAAGCTCGGGACGATGCTCCCGACCCACGGCGCGGCGCCCAAATCCACGCCCCATTCGCCGTCCTTCCATTTGCGGATGTTGCCGTTGCAGGCGACCCAAAAACCGCCAGCGCGCGCGGCGCAGAAGCCCTGCACATAGCCGACTCCAGAAAGTTCATTGGTCAGCCGGCCGTTTTTGAGCACGAACATGGCCCCGTCACGCTCAACCAAAATCGTGCCGTCCCGCCCGCGCGCCAAGGAAACGACATTGGTCACCGTGCCCGAGGGCGGCGACAAAACCTGGCCATCCCGTGCGCGCGCCAGTTCGCCCGCCCCGTTCATCAGCCAAACGTCGCCGGCGTCGTCGGCAGTGATGGCGTAAATTTTCCCGTCGTTCCAATTCGCGCGCCGCGGCACGGCGGCGAAATGGCCGTCCTTGTATTGCGAAACGTCGCCGCTTTCCGTGCCGATCCACAGCGTTTCGTCGTCGTCCTCAAACAGGCTCGTCACGCGGTTGCCGCGCAATTCCGGCGTGTTATTGTCGTCGAATACCGTGAAATGAACGCCGTCGAACCGCGCCAGTCCGTTGTAGGTGCCGACCCACAAGTAGCCGTCGCGCGTCTGCACCACGGCGGTGACCTTGTTTTGCGGCAGCCCCTGCTCCACCTGCCAGGTGCGCGTGAAATAATTCGGCGCGGCCGTGACGGGAAATAAACCGGCGACGGCCACCACAACAACCAGCGCGAACCGGCAAACACGGTTTTTTTCGGCGGCGCGAGGGAACATCACCTCATTTTGTCAACGGCATGGCAAAAGCTGCAAGTTAATTCAAACGCCTCAGCTCATTCATTTTAATGACAAGACAAAACCGCCCGCATCGGCAAGACTTAATAACTCAATTGCCGCAAACACACATTCATACTGACATGATTACCTTGAACAAAATCGCCGCCGCCGGCTTTTTCTGCCTGGCCACCACCGCCTTTGCCGCCAACCCGTCCACGATGCTGAATTCACCCGTGGACATCAGCGGCGATTTCCACACCACGGATAATTATTACTACACCGCCGACCAGGTCACGGACTTCGACCCGGCGACGCACGCGGGAAAAATTGTCTACCAGCGCTCGCAGCTTGTCCCCAAGCACGCCTTCGACAACGACCTGCTGGCCGTCACGCCGGCCAAGCCAAACGAGTTCCCGGAAATCCAATACGCCGCCAATCCGTCGCTTCCGTTCTCGGTGGAGTTCATCTCGCCGCGCGCGGTGCGCATCAAGATGACCAGCGGCCCGCAGGTTCACAAAAATACCGAGGAACTCATGCTTGCCGGCCCGGTGCCGCACGATGATTCGTGGAAATACGAAAAGGTCCCCGGCGGCCACCGCTACACCAGCAGCGCCGGTTCCGTGACCATCCGCGAATACCCGTTTCACATTGAACTCCGCGACGCCAGCGGCAAATTGCTGACGAAGACCGATCACGACGTAGACAATAAATCCTCTTTCACGCCCGTCATGCCGTTCGCCTTCGTGCGGCGCACGGCGGATTACTCGCGCAGCTACAACGCGGCGTTCACGCTGTCGCCGGGCGAGAAGATTTTCGGCTGCGGCGAATCGTTCACCGGCCTCGACAAGCGCGGGCAGAAAATCGTGCTGTGGACGGATGACGCCAACGGCATCCAGAGCCAGGAATTCTACAAGCCGATTCCGTTCTTCATGAGCAGCCGCGGCTACGGCATGTT
>PLYV01000195.1:0-6025 GCA_003151855.1 Limisphaerales bacterium
GCGCGGGAACGAAGAATGTTTCCGGTCGCGGCGGCAAGTCCAAGATCATCACCGACCTCAACCAAAAGTGGGGCGATTCCGAAAGCTGCACCGAGTGCGGCAAATGCGTCATGTCCTGTCCGACGGGCGCGCTGTTCAAAAAAGGCTCGACGGTGGGCGAATCGGTTCGCGACCGCGACAAACTAGAATTCATCGTCAACGCACGGGAGAAAAAACAATGGAACGCTTAAAAATCGCCACCGTATGGCTCGGCGGATGCGCCGGCTGCCACATGTCATTCCTCGACCTCGACGAGTTTCTCGTGGACATCGCGGACAAGATTCAGGTTGTCTTCAGCCCCATCGCGGATGTGAAGGAATATCCCGAAGGCGTGGACGTGTGCCTCGTCGAAGGTGCCGTCTGCAACGAGGATAATCTGGAACTCATCCACAAAATCCGCGCGCGGACGAAGGTAATCGTGTCGTTCGGCGACTGCGCCGTGACGGCCAACGTGCCCGCCATGCGCAACCAGCTCGGCCTCGGCAACACCGAAAGTGTGTTGCAGCGCGCCTACATTGAGAACGCGCAATACAATCCGGTCATCCCCAAGGAAGACGGCATCATCCCGAAATTGCTGGCCCGCGTGCAACCCGTCCACGAAGTGGTTCACGTCGAGTATTTCCTGCCCGGCTGCCCGCCGTCGGCGGACCACATCAAGGCGCTGCTCGGCCAGGTGCTCGCCGGCCAGACGCCCAAACTTGAAGGCACGCAGTTGAAATTTGGTTGAAATTATTTTATGGCAAAACGCATTGTCATTGATCCCGTGACCCGCATCGAGGGCCACGCCAAAATCAGCATCTTCGTGGATGACGCCGGCAACGTCTCCGATGCGGAATTCCACGTCGTCGAGTTTCGCGGCTTCGAGAAATTCTGCGAAGGCCGGCCCTATTCCGAAATGCCCGGCATCACGCAACGCATCTGCGGCATCTGCCCGGTGAGCCATACGCTCGGTTCGGCCAAGGCCGGCGACGCCATCATGGCCGTCAACATCCCGCCCGCCGCCGACAAGCTGCGCCGGCTGTTGAACCTCGGCCAGTTCGTGCAGAGCCACGCGTTGAGCTTTTTCCACTTGAGCGCGCCGGACTTTTTGCTCGGCTGGGACACGCCGCCGGCCAGCCGCAATGTTTTCGGCATCATCGCCGCGAACNNCAGTTCGGCCAGGAAATCATCGAGACGCTCAGCGGCAAAAAAATCCATCCCGCGTGGGCCGTGCCCGGCGGCGTGCGTTCCAATCTGACGCCCGAAGGCCGCGCCAAGATCAAGGCCTGGCTGCCCGAGGCGTTCGCCACGACGAAAGTCGCGTTTGACCTCTGGAAAAAGACCATGGAGACGCACAAGCGCGAGGTGCAGATTTTCGGAAATTTCCCGTCGTTGTTCATGGGCCTCGTCACCGAGGACGGCACCTGGGAACATCACGGCGGCAAGCTGCGTTTCTCCGACAGCAGCGGCAGCATCATCGCCGACCAGGTTGACCCGCACAAATACAACGAAGTCATCGGCGAGGCCGTGCAAAACACGTCCTACATGAAGTCGCCGTATTATTTGCCGCTTGGATTTCCGGCGGGCATCTATCGCGTCGGCCCGCTCGCCCGGCTCAATGTCGCCGAGCAGATGGGCGTGCCGCAGGCGGACGCGGAACTGAAGAAATTCAAGAAGCTCGGGCGCGGCGCCGTCACGTCATCGTTCCTGTATCACTACGCGCGGCTCATCGAAATCCTGGCGTGCCTCGAATACATCGAGCGTTACATGGATGATCCGGAGCTTTCCAGCGATTATCTGCGCGCCGATGCCGGCATCAACAGCCTGCGCGGCGTGGGTGTGAGCGAAGCCCCGCGCGGCACGCTGTTCCACGATTACACCGTGGACCGCGACGGCCTGCTGCAAAAGGTGAACCTCATCGTCGCCACCGGCCAGAACAACCTGGCGATGAACCAGACCGTGGCGCAAATCGCCCGGCACTACATCAAGGGCGGCAACGGGGAGATTCCCGAACCGATGCTCAACCGCGTCGAACATGGCATCCGCTGCTACGACCCGTGCCTGAGCTGCGCGACGCATGCCGTCGGCCAGATGCCGCTGCATGTCCAATTGATCGCGCCGGGCGGCCAGGTGCTGGACGAAAAAATGCGCGGCTGATTAGTGTGGAGCGCGGGCTTCAGCCCGCATCAACGTGTAATTTGTGTTGGACGATGAAGCGGCATAAATGCCGCGTTCCAAAAAAACAATTTGTCCGCGGTTGGGTGGACAATAAAATGCCGGCGGGGAAGTTTCTGGTTGGTTTCTTCTCCGCCGGCAAATTTTTTATGCACACGGACGCGCCCGTCAAAATCGAAGCCGAACTGCTCGTCATCGGCTACGGCAATTCCCTGCGCCGCGACGACGGCGTCGGCCCGCGCGTGGCTGAGGCGATTGAAGAGTTGCATTTGCCCGGCGTCCGCACGCTCGTCTGCCAGTTATTGTCGCCTGAATACGCCGACCCGATTGCCCGCGCCCGCCGCGTGATTTTCGTGGATGCCGCCGTGGATCACACTGCCGGCGTGCTGTTCCGCAAGCTGGAACCCGGCGCAACCTCGCAGCTCATGGCGCACGCCGCCGACCCGCGCACGATGCTGGCGCTGGCCCGCGACGTTTTTGGCCACGTGCCGGAAGCCTGGTGGCTGACGATTCCTGCGATCCATCTGGGTTTCGGCACCGATTATTCGCCCGCCGCCGAGGCCGGGTTTCACACCGCCGTCGCCGAAATAAAAAAACTCGTTTTCGACAATTTCCGTCAAGACAACGCGGCTTTACTCGTCTAAATTTTGCCGCGCAGTGAATCTCACTGACACCGGCAATGCCGCCCGTAAAACCCAACAGCCAAAAATCCCGCCTGAAAATCACCGTGCGCGGCGCGGTGCAGGGCGTCGGCTTCCGCCCGTTCGTTTTCCGGCTCGCGGAGGAATTGAAGCTCACCGGCTGGGTGAACAATTCGCCGCAGGGCGTTTTTATCGAAGTCGAAGGCGGCCGCGCCGCGCTGGAAAAATTCCTCTCCCGAATCGAGGCGGAAAAACCGCCGCGCAGTTCCATCCACAGCCTCGAATCCTCGTGGCTCGATCCCGCCGGCTACGACAAGTTTGAGATCCGCGAAAGCGAAAGTTCCGGTGACAAGTCGGCGTTGGTCATGCCGGACATCGCCACTTGTCCCGACTGCCTGCGCGAAATTTTCGATCCGCAAAACCGCCGCTTCCGCTATCCGTTCACGAACTGCACGAACTGCGGCCCGCGTTTCAGCCTCATCGAGGCACTGCCCTACGACCGCGCGAACACGGCGATGCGGCAGTTCACAATGTGTCCCGCGTGCCAGGCTGAATACGGCAATCCGCACGACCGCCGTTTCCACGCGCAGCCAAACGCTTGTCCTGTCTGCGGTCCGCAACTGGAATTCTGGGACGCCACCGGGATAATCCTCTGCACCAAGGACGCGGCCTTGAAGGCTGCCATCAAGGCTGTTCGCGAAGGAAAAATTGTCGCTGTCAAAGGCGTCGGCGGCTTTCATCTGCTGGCCGATGCGCGAAGTGAAACCGCCGTTCAACTTTTGCGCGAGCGGAAACATCGCGAAGAAAAGCCGTTTGCGCTGATGTTTCCGACGCTGGCCGGCGCGAAGACGGTGTGCGAGGTTTCGCCGCTGGAAGCGCGGCTGCTGCTTTCGCCCGAAGCGCCGATCGTGCTGCTGCGTCGCCGGCCGTCTCCCATTTCAAATCCAAAATTTCAAATTGCCGAAAGCATCGCGCCGGGGAATCCCAATCTGGGCGTGCTGCTGCCGTCGAATCCGTTGCATCATCTGCTCATGGCGGAACTGGGTTTTCCCGTCATCGCCACGAGTGGCAACTTGAGCGACGAGCCGATCTGCACCGACGAACGCGAGGCGCTCGAACGCCTGCGCGGCATCGCGGACGCTTTTCTTGTCCACAACCGCCCGGTTGTCCGGCATGTGGATGATTCGATTGTCCGCGTGATGCTGGGGCGCGAAATGGTTTTGCGCCGGGCGCGGGGATACGCGCCGCTGCCGGTGCAAATTTCAAATTTCAAATCTGAAATCTCAAATATCCTGGCCGTCGGCGCGCACTTGAAAAATTCCGTGGCGCTGGCTGTCGGCGAAAATGTTTTCCTCAGCCAGCACATCGGTGATTTGGAAACAGAACCGGCGCACGAGGCGTTTCGCCGGGTCGCCGCCGATTTGCCACGGCTTTACGCTGCGCCGCCGCAAATCATCGCCGCCGACCTGCACCCGGATTATCTCTCGANNATCGCCCATGTTTTGTCGTGCATCGCGGAAAATGAAGTTCCGCTGCCCGCGCTGGGCGTGGCGTGGGACGGCACGGGCTATGGCCCGGATGGCACGATCTGGGGCGGGGAATTTTTTCTGGTCACGGAAACGGAGGTGAAGCGCGTCGCGCATCTGCGCCCGTTCCGGCTGCCCGGCGGCGACCGGGCGGTGAAGGAACCGCGTCGCGTCGCGCTGGGCCTGCTGTATGAATTATATGGCGAGTCAGCGTTTGAGATGGAACATCTCGCGCCGTTGCGGGCGATTCCGCCGGTGGAGATGATGACGCTGCGCGGCATGTTGCAGCGCCGGTTCAACTCGCCGCTGACCACGAGCATGGGGCGGCTGTTCGACGCGGTGGCCTCGCTGACCAATTTGCGCCAGCAAATCCGCTTCGAAGGCCAGGCGGCGATGGAGCTGGAATTTGCGACCGAAGGAACCCAAACCGACGAGGTTTATCCGTTACCGCTCGTCACGCGCAGTTCGCCATTTGTTCTGGACTGGGCGATGCTTGCGCTGTCGGTGCTGGCCGACGCGACCGGCGGGGCGAACATGGCGGAAATCTCCGCGAAATTCCACAACGCGCTCGCCGAGTCGGTGGTTGCCGTCGCCAGGAAAATCGGGGAAAATCGCGTGGTGTTGAGCGGCGGCTGTTTCCAAAACCGTTATCTGACCGAGCGAACGGTGAACCGGCTGCGCGCGGAGAAGTTTTCACCGTATTGGCATCAGCGTGTTCCACCGAATGACGGCGGCATCGCGTTGGGACAGGTGGTGGCCGCGCGGCGCGGGAATAATTTGTAATTCGAAATTCAGAATTTGAAATTTTTATGTGTCTGGCCATTCCTGGAAAAGTCGTGAGCATCAGCGGCGACGACCCGCTGACGCGCATGGGCAAGATAGATTTCTCCGGCGTCATCAAACAGGCGAGCCTCGCCTATGTGCCGGAGGTGGTGGTCGGCGATTACGTCATCGTCCACGTCGGCTTCGCGTTGAGCAAGGTGGATGAGGCCGAGGCGCAGAAAGTTTTTGAGTATCTGAAAAAAATGGATGAGCTTGGCGAGTTGGAGGAAAAGTCGCCGTGAAATTTCTCGACGAATACCGCGACGGCGAGCTGGCGCAGAAGCTCGCGGCGGAAATCCACCGCATCACGACGAAGCCGTGGACGATCATGGAAGTCTGCGGCGGCCAGACGCACGCCATCGTGAAATTTGGCATTGATGAACTGTTGCCAAAGCAAATCGAACTCATTCACGGTCCGGGCTGTCCGGTGTGCGTGACGCCGCTGGAGATGATTGACAAGGCGCTGGAAATCGCCGCGCGGCCGGACGTGATTTTCACCTCGTTTGGCGATATGCTGCGCGTGCCGGGCAGCACGACGGATTTGCTTTCGGTGAAGGCGAAAGGCGGCGACGTGCGGATTGTTTATTCGCCGCTGGACGCGGTGAAACTGGCGGAGGAAAATCCAGCGAAGGAAGTGGTTTTCTTCGGCGTTGGCTTTGAGACCACCGCGCCGGCGACGGCGATGGCGGTTTTTCAGGCGGCGCAGAAAGGTTTGAAAAACTTCTCGATGCTGATTTCGCACGTGCTCGTGCCGCCGGCGATTGAGGCGCTGATGTCGTCGCCGAGTTGCCGCGTGCAGGCGTTTCTCGCCGCCGGCCACGTCTGCACGGTGATGGGCTACGA
>PLYV01000195.1:6091-6271 GCA_003151855.1 Limisphaerales bacterium
GCGTCGGGGAGATTCCGCAAAGCGGTCTCGGTCTGGCTGGGGAATATGCGGCGTTTGATGCGGAGAAGAAATTTGGCCTCGCCGACCATCGCGTTGACGAACCGGCGGAGTGCAAGTCTGGATTGATTTTGCAAGGCTTGCTGAAACCGCACGAGTGTCCGGCGTTCGGCGGCAAATGCA
>PLYV01000297.1:0-6741 GCA_003151855.1 Limisphaerales bacterium
CGCTGCCGGAACTCAAGCGGCCCAGCGTGCGTTCCAGATCGCGCACCTTGGCCAACTGCTGGCGGAAGCTGTCGAGTCCGAAAGTATTTTCGATGAACGTCTGCACGGCTTCCTGACGGCGGCGAATCGGTTCGACGGCGGCAAGCGGTTGCGACAGCCAGTTGCGCAGGAGCCGCGCCCCCATCGGCGTGGCGGTCTTGTTCAGTGCGCCGTAAAGCGAGGCGTGGCGCGGGGCGTCGTGATGCTGCGGTTCGAGGATTTCCAGGTGCCGCAGCGTCGTGTAGTCGAGCGTGAGAAAATCGCTGCGCTGATAGAAGGAGATGCGCGTGAGATGCTTCACGTCGCGCCGCAGATTTTGCGTGAGATAATGCAGCGCGCCGCCCGCCGCGCCGATGGCGGCGGATCTGTCCTTCAGCCCGAAGCCGTCGAGCGTGGCGACCTTGAACTGTTCCTTCACCGTAAAGAACGCGGTCTCCGGTGCAAATGTCCAATCGTCGTAACCGCTTAAAATCTGGAACGCACCGCGCAGCAAATCGCGCAGCGAGGTGGCTTCGGTTGGAAAAATGATTTCCGCCGGGCGCAACCGTTCCAGTTCGGCGAGCAACGCGGAATCATTTTCCAGTTCCGTCGTCAGGAAATCGCCGGTGGTCAAGTCCACGAGCGCAAGGCCGAAGACTTTTCCGCTGGGATTCACCGCCGCGAGAAAGTTATTCCGCTCCGCGACGAGCATCCGTTCGTCGAAATGCGTGCCGGGCGAAAGGATTTGCGTGACCTCGCGGTTCACCAATTTTCCCGGGCGGGCTTCCTCGGTTTGATCGCAGATGGCCACCTTGCGTCCGCTTTTCAGGATGCGGGCGATGTAGCCGTTGGCAGCGTGATGCGGCAGGCCGCACATCGGCACACCGTTGCGGGCGGTGAGCGAGAGGTTGAGGAGCTGCGCGCCGGCCTGGGCATCCTCAAAAAACATTTCGTAGAAATCGCCGAGGCGGAAGAGCAGCAGGGCGTCCTTCGGCAGTTCGCCTTTGATACGGCGATACTGGGCCATCATGGGAGTGAGTTGCGCTTCGGCGGACATGCGGCGGGAAAATTAACCGTGAACGCCGACAAAATCGAACAACTTTTACGCAAAGCCGGGTTTGACACGGCGGCGCGGTTTTGGTGAACTTCGCTTCCATGAAATATGCTCATTCAGAAGCGAAGAAGTTGCTTATCTATTCATGCTTAGCCGGCCTGTTTTTGGTTTTCGGCCTGTCGGTGCACGCGACGGACACCGTCGCCAGCACGCCGCAGATCCAGATCCCGGCCGCGCCGGTGGTCACGATCAACACCGGCGACAACGCCTGGCTGCTCGCCAGCTCCGCGCTGGTGCTGATGATGACCGCGCCCGGTCTGATCCTGTTTTACGGCGGCTTGGTGCGGACGAAGAACGTTTTGTCCACGATGATGCACAGCCTGATTTTGATGGCGCTGATTTCCGCGTTGTGGATGGTTTACGGCTACAGCATGTCGTTCGGCGCGGGCAACGCCTTTTGCGGCAACCCGCTCACGCACTTGTTTCTGAAGGGCGTCGGCGCCGCGCCCGACCCGGATTACGCCGGCACGATTCCACTGCAGACCTTCATGCTGTTCCAGATGATGTTCGCCATTATCACGCCGGCGCTCATCAGCGGCGCGGTGGCGGAACGCATCAAGTTCAGCTCGTATGTCCTGTTCATGCTGCTGTGGGTGACGTTCATTTATTTTCCGCTGTGCCACATGGTCTGGGGCAAAGGCGGCTTTTTCAACTGGGCGCTCGGCGGCCGGATTCCCGTGCTGGATTTCGCGGGCGGCACGGTCGTTCACATCAGTTCCGGCGTGTCGGCGCTGGTGTTCGCGCTGATGATCGGCAAGCGCGACGGTTTTCCGCATGAACCGATGGTGCCGCACAACGTCGTGCTGTCGCTCGTCGGCACCGGTTTGCTGTGGGTGGGCTGGTTCGGNNCGGCTTCAACGCCGGCAGCGCGCTGAACGCCGGTTCGCTCGCCACCAGCGCGTTCGCCGCGACGCATTTTTCCGCCGCCGCCGCCGCGTTGAGCTGGGCCGCGATGGAATGGAAATTGAAAGGCAAACCCAGCGTGCTCGGCGCGGCCGCCGGCATGGTCGCCGGACTCGCAACCATCACGCCCGCTTCCGGTTTCGTCACGATTCCGGCGGCGTTTGGCATCGGGCTGGTCGCCGGTGTCGTCTGTTATCTGGCGGTCACGAAAATCAAATCCGTCTTCGGCTACGACGATTCGCTGGATGTGTTTGGCGTCCACTGCGTCGGCAGCATCACCGGCATGTTGATGCTCGGTTATCTCGCCAGCGCGGCGGTGAACCCGGCCATCGCCAATACCTTTCACGCGAACGGCGTGGCGGTTTCCCTGGCGGGCGGTTCGCACCAGTTCATCAACCAGCTCATCGGCGTGGCGTTCACGGCGGCGTTCGCCGCAGGAGGAACGTTCATCATCGTGAAGATCGTGAACAAGGCCATCGGCCTGCGCGTGGACCGCGAGGACGAAAGTGCCGGCCTCGACTTGTCACAACACGGCGAACGTGCCTACAATGAATAAAACCTATGAAAAAAATTGAAGCCATCATCAAGCCGTTCAAACTCACCGAAGTGAAGGATGCGCTCAACGAGCTCGGCATCCAGGGCATGACCGTGAGCGAGGTCAAAGGTTTCGGCCGCCAGAAGGGCCACACGGANNTATCGCGGCAGCGAATACACCGTGGATTTCCTGCCCAAGATCAAGATCGAGACCGCTGTGCCCGACAACGTGAAGGACGCCGCCGTGGCCGCCATCATCAAGGCCGCGAAGACCGGCAAGATCGGCGACGGCAAAATCTTCGTCTCCTCGCTGGAGGAAGTCATCCGCATCCGCACCGAGGAAAAGGGCGACACCGCCGTCTGATTTGGCGTGGCAAAAGTTTCCAGCGTTGAAGCGGCCAGCCGCTTCAACGCTTTTTGTTTTTAACCCGGTGGAAAATGCTCCGCCGTCAGCCGCGCGATTTCCGGCGCGTAGCCGGCGCGGAAATCCGGGAACCGGAATTCATAGCCCAACTCCGCGCGCAATTTCGCATTGCTGATGCGCTTGTTCGTCACGCCGCGCTTGCGCCAGGCCTCCGCCTCGGCGGCGACTGTGGGCGGCAGCGGAAGTTTCAGTTCCGCCGCGAGCCAGGTAAAAAATTCCAACTGGCTCGGCGGCGCGTTGTCCGCCGCGTTGTAGATTTCGCCCGGCATGCCGTATTCCAGCGCGGCGATGATGACGCCGATCAAATCGTCGCGGTGGATCATGTTCAGCCAGCGCGAACCGTCGCCCTCGATGCGCGCCTCGCCGCGCAGGAATTGTTTGAACGCATGGCCGCGCCCCGGCCCGTAGATTCCCGCCACGCGCAAAATCACCGCCGGAAAACCGGGAGCGCTGGCATCTTGCCGGCGTTTTTCTGATGACTCGCCGGCAAGATGCCGGTGCTCCCAGGTATCCAGCAGCAGTTTTTCCGTCTCGACCAAAACCTTTGCCGTGTCAGCTTCCGGTTTCGCCGCCGAATCTTCCGTCACCACCGAGCCGTCGTTCTGCGCGTAAACGCTGGTGCTGCTGGTATAGACGAATTTTTTCGGCGGCGTTTCCGCCAGCCACGCGAGCAGGTGGCGGTTGCCTTCGAGATAGACTTTCCGATAATCGTCCGCGCCGCCGCCGCCGGACGCGGAGCAGTTCACCACCCAGTCAAAATCGCGCGGGAGATTTTTCAGCGAGTCCGGCTGCGTGATGTCCGCGTGGAGCGGTGTGATGCCGGCGGCTTTCAGCTCCGCCTCGGCCAGCACGCTGCGGCGCAGGCCGAAAACCTGATGCCCGCGCCGGACGAGTTCCGTGCCGAGCGGCAGGCCGACGTAACCGCAGCCGACAATCAGGCATCTGCGATTTACGGTTGAAGCTTTACGGTTTTGTTGCACAGGCGCGAATGACCGGAGCCATCGTAGATCGTAAATCGCGAATCGTAAATGTTTCAGTCCATCACGGCCGCGAAGCGCAGGCCGCGCGTGCTGATGCGCAGTTCGGGCAGGTCAAAATCCTCCATCAACACCTCGTAAATCAAAACGCCGGTGAGAATCACGTCGGCGCGGGTTTTCGGCAGGCCGGGGATTTCCTTGCGCTTGGCCAGTGGCAACCGCCAGAGATTTTTGCGGTGCTCGCGCACGCAGTCGAGCGTCAGCACCGTGCTTTCGATCTTGTCGCGGTCATGGCGGTCGAGGCCGTGTTCGACCCGCGCGAGGATGCTGGTGGTGCCGCCGGTGCCGACGAGCCGGATGACGCCGGATTTTTTTTCGTGCTGCAAGGCCGGTTCGAGCAGCGGCCAAACCTCGGTGGTGAAAAGGTTTTTTACCCAGGCGCGGCACTGGTTGAACTCGCCACGTGTCGGCGGGTCGCTGAACGGGAATTTTTCCATGAGCCGCACCGTGCCGAGCGGAAAGCTGTGGGCGAAGGATTTTTTCAGGCCGTGGCCCAGGATGAATTCCGTGCTGCCGCCGCCAACATCGAGCAAAAGCAGCGGCTGTTCGGCCAGCTTGGCATCGGTGGCCACGCCTTGAAAGGCCCAGTCGGCCTCGCGCGCGCCGGAGATGATTTCCGTTTTCAGTCCGCTGGCGCGCTCGATGGCGTCGGTCAGGTCGCGCGGGTTCACCGCATCGCGCGCGGCGCTGGTGGCGATGACGCGGAGGGTCTCCGCACCCCGTTCGCGGGCGGTGCCGGCAAATTCCCACACGGCCTCGGCAGTATGCGCGATGGCGGCGGGCTGGAGCTGGTGCGTCTCGTAAAAGCCCTTGCCGAGCCGCGTCTGCTTGGATTCCTCGTGCACCGGCGCAACCTGGTGGCCGCACACGTCCGCCACCAACAGTTTGACGGAGTTGGTGCCGACATCAATGACCGCGCGGCGCACACTTTGCATCCTGTGCAGGATAAAAAATTCCGGCGGCCAATCCAAAAAGTAAATTGTGACATTTCGCGGACATTGCGCCGGGCGCGGAGTGGTGCCATGTTCCGGCATGAACCTGTATTTCCTGCGCCACGGCATCGCGGTGGAACGTGATGATTTCGATTATGCCAACGACGCGGCCCGACAGCTTACGCCAAAGGGAAAGAAGCAACTGCGCACCACCGTCGCCGCATTGCGGACGATGAAAATAAGGTTCGACACTATTTTTTCCAGCCCGCTCGTGCGCGCCCGGCAGACGGCGGAAATCATCGCGGCGGAACTGAAATTAAAAAAGCGGCTGACGCTGGTCGATGAATTGAAGCCCGGTGGTTCTGCGAAGAAACTGGTTCAAAAAATCAGCGGACTGAAACCGTTGCCAGAAAATCTGCTGCTCGTCGGCCACGAACCGGATTTCAGCGAATTGATCTCACTGTTTGTCACCGGCCATGCCGGCGGCGGTTTTGCGTTGAAAAAGGGTGGGCTGGCGAAACTGGAAATTGAAAAGCTGCGGGCCGGAAAATGCGCGCTGCTCGCCTGGCTGCTCACGCCGGCGCAGATGAAGCGGATGCGGTGAAGTTGGTGGGGCGAGACTCCCGTCGAGCCGGACTTTGCAGGCAGCCACCGCGGTTCGCGGGGACGCTTGCCCCACCAGCCTTACCCGATGCGGAAGGAGATTTTCTGGATGACCGATTTGCCGAAGCTGTTTTGCAGCCGCTCGATGATTTCCTTACGCCGGTAGCGGACGATCTCGGACAGCCACACGCTGCTGTCCACGTTCACGAACAGCGTGCCCTTGTGCAGGTTCGCCGGCTGCGCGTGCGCGGTGATAGTTGAATCAATCTGATCATTCCAAACCTTGACGACCTCGGCCTCTGCCTGGCGCGCATCGAGCCGCAGTTCCTTCATCAGCGCCGGCAACACGTCGCCGGGCAGGCGCGCGGGCGTGGCGCGGGCCTTTTCCAGCGGTGCGTAATCCACGCCGCGCCATTGGGCAAGAATCTTGCCGCGAGCGCGGGCGGCGGAATAATTATTCTTCGGCGGCATCGGCCAAAGGTTAACCACAGACGGACGCGGATGAACACAGATAAATTTTAGCTGCAAAGAAAAATCCCCCGCCCGTTGCCGAGCGAGGGATTTACAAATGGCTATCGGTCAGCGGCAGCTTGCCGCCTCGCCGCTATTTTTTGCCGTAGAATTCTGCGATGGCGTCGCAGACTTTGTCCGCCGCATCCAAGCCCATCTCGCCATGGATCGGCAGCGACAGGATTTCTTTCACCGCTTTTTCGGTGTTCGGCAATTTTGGGATGTAGGGGAACAGGCCAACGACCGCCGGTTGCAGGTGGTTCGGTTTGGGATAATGCACGCCGGTCTCGATATTTTTCTCTTTGAGAAATTTCTGCAGATCATCGCGTTTTTCGGCGCGCACGACATACATGTGATACACCGGCGTAGCCCACTCTTTGACGATGGGCGTCTGGACGATGCCCTTGAGGCGGGCGTCATAACGCGCGGCGATCTTGCGGCGATTCTCGTTGAAACCGTCGAGGTGCTTCAGCATCACGCGGCCGATCGCAGCGTTGATTTCGTTGAACCGGATGTTGTAACCGGTGAATTCGTGATCGTATTTGCCCTGGCGACCGTGGTTGCGCAACATCCGCAGGCGATCGGCGTAATCAATTTTGTTCGTCGTGATGCAGCCGCCGTCGCCGAGCACGGTGAGGTTCTTCGACGGGAAAAAGCTGAACGCGC
>PLYV01000297.1:6777-7024 GCA_003151855.1 Limisphaerales bacterium
TGCGCCAGATCCATGACGTAGGTGTCGTCAATGTCGGCGAACACCGGCTTGGCACCGAGGTGAATCAGCGGTTCCATCGTCGGAAACGCCGTGTGGCTGGGCACGATGATTTCGTCGCCCGGCCCGATGCCCTGCAACTGGTGCAGGCAATAAACAATCATCGTCCACGAACTGCCGAGGACGCATTGCGCGGTGCCGGTGTGCGCGGCGAGTTCGGCCTCGAACGCGGTGGATTCCTTGCCGAGGA
>PLYV01000050.1 GCA_003151855.1 Limisphaerales bacterium
GGTCGTAGCCGACCGGCACATCCACAAAAAACAAAACGCTGCCGGTGTCCTGGCAGATCGGCTGCGACTTCGTTTTCGCCAGCGCGATGTTTTGGTCAATGATCTTGAAGGCGTTGGCCGCGAGGGAATTTTTCTGCTCGTTCTCCAGCGACGTGAGAATCGCGCGGTGGACGTCATCGGGAATCTCGGCGGACGTGCGGCGGATGAGTTCGACGAGGGAATCAAGCAATTGGCTCATAAATTTGCCGACAGCGTAAGACTTGCGGATGAAAGCGTCAATTACACGTCGTTGCGGACAAATCGGTGGGACGAGTTCCACGAGTCCNNGGACTCGTGGAACTCGTCCCACCGAAAAAAACGCTGGCCAGTTGCATTTCCCGCCGCCGCCGGTTTTAATCTGCGCGTGCAACCGAACGGCAGCGACAACTTCGCCGGAAAATTCTTCACGCCCGTGCGCTTTGGAATTTTCCTCGCGCTGCTGGTGTTCGCATCGTTCCCGCAGGTCATTCTCGGCCTCGAAACGTTCGTCGCGCGCGACTTCGGCTTCTTCGCCTATCCGCTCGCGCATTTCCAGCAGCAATGTTTCCAGCACGGTCAACTGCCCTTCTGGAATCCCTACAACAACTGCGGCGTGCCGTTCCTCGCGCAATGGAACACCATGCCGCTCTATCCGCCGGCGCTGTTTTACCTGCTGCTACCGCTAAAGTGGTCGCTCGGCGTATTCAGCCTGCTGCATCTCTGGTGGGCTGGCCTGGGAATGTATTTTCTCGCGCGCCGCTGGACTCAAAATGAATTCGCCGCCGCGTTCGCCGGAACTGTTTTTGCCTTCAACGGTTTCACTCTCAACCTCGTCATGTGGCCGAGCCACATCGCCACGTTCAGTTGGCTGCCGTGGGTGATTCTCGTGACGGAACTCGCCTGGCGCGAGGGTGGACAAAAAATCATTCTCGCCAGCATCCTCGGCGCGCTCCAGATGCTGGCCGGCGGACCGGAAACCATTCTCTTCACCTGGCTCATCGCCTCGGCGCTGTGGCTGCAACCATTCATCGCCGGTGGCGGCGGTGCCTCGTCGCCGCTACGCACGGTCATGCTCTGGCGGTTTCCGCTCGTCGTCGCGTTGGTGTTTGCGCTGTCCGCCGCGCAACTGCTGCCGTTTCTCGACCTCGTCGCGCACTCGCAGCGGGATACCGGCTTCGCGGATTTGCGCTGGTCCATGCCCGGTTCCGGCTGGGCGAATTTTCTCGTGCCGATGGCGTTTGGTTCCATCGGTGGCGCGGGCATCTTTTTCCAACACGGGCAGTTCTGGACTTCGTCATACTATCTCGGCCTCGGAACTTTATGGCTGGCGCTGCTGGCTTTTTCGGTGGGGCGAGACTCCGTCGAGCTGAAATCAAGAATCCGGCTGCTCGCCGCCATCGCCGCCATGGGACTGATTTGCGCGCTCGGCGAAAACACGCCGTTCTATCCGCTGCTCCGAAAAATCATCCCGCAGTTAAGCTTCATCACCTACCCGGTGAAATTCGTCATGGTCGCGGCCTTCGCCGCGCCGCTGCTCGCGGCGTTCGCGCTGGCGAATCTGGGAAATATCCAAAGGAAACTCCTGCCGCTGGGCCTAGCTTTGCTGGCGCTGATTTTTACCATCATCGTCTGGACGCAGGCCGCGCCGTTGCCCGGCGATGATTCGCGGCTGGTTTTGATGAGCGGCTTGTCGCGCGCCGGTTTTCTGCTGCTGACCGGCGGGATTTTGTTCGCACTGACGCGGAACGTAAAAACTCCCCTGCTCCGTTTCGCCCCGGTGCTGTTACTTTTGATTGCGTGGGCGGATGTCTTTACCCACGAGCCGACGCAAAACCCGACAGTCTCGCCAAAAATTTTTGAGTTGAACCTCGCACAAACCAAGCTGGCGATGAATCCGCAGCCGGAACTCGGCAGTTCGCGCGCGATGCTTTCGCCGGCGGCGGCGCTGGAACTCACACGCTTCGCCGTGAGCGATCCCAAAAACAACCTGCTCGCCAAGCGGCTGGGCTACTGCGCCAACATCAACCTGCTGGACGGCGTGCCGAAGGTGGACGGCTTTTTCTCGCTCACGCCGCGCGAGTTCGACGGTTTGCTGACGGATATTTACAGCGTGACCAACGCCGATTTTTCACGGCTGGAGGATTTCATGGGCGTTTCGCAAACCACTGCATCAAACAGCGTGCTGGCGTGGCAGGCGCGGACCAATTTTCTGCCGCTCGTCACCGGCGGTCAAAGACCCGTTTTTGTGGATGATGCCAACGCGCTGCTGGCCTTCGGGCAAAATGATTTTGACGGAAGCAAAATCGTTTTCCTGCCGCCGGAAGAAAAATCTTTCGTCACCGTTTCCAACCAGACTGCCGCAAAAATTCTGGCGGCGAAATTTGGCCATGACACAGTGGACATCGAAGTCACAGCCAGCGAGCCGTCGCTCGTCGTCATCGCGCAAACTTACCATCACAACTGGACGGCGGAAGTGGACGGCCAGCCGGCGCGACTGCTGCGGGCCAACGTGGCTTTTCAGGCCGTGGAGATGCCGACGGGAAAACACCAAATCCATCTGGCCTACGGCGACCGCGCGTTCCAGATCGGCGCGGCGATTTCACTTTGCGTGTTGTTCAATTGCCTGGTCGGCCTCGCCTTGATGCTGATCCGCCAGAATTCGCGACCACAAAAACCCGTGCTGGAAGGCGGCGATTCTTTTTTGTAATCTGGCAAAACGAAAAACCGCCACCGGCTTGCGTCGGTGGCGGTTTGCTTTTTATGGATTGAATTACAGCGTTGGTTTCTTCCGCGTGAAGGTGTGCGTCGCGTGGCCGTAAAAGACCTCGGCACATTCCATGAGCGTCTCCGAAAGCGTCGGGTGCGGATGCACCGTCAGCGCGATGTCCTCGGCGGTCGCGCCCATCTCCATCGCGAGCGTCGCCTCGCCGATGAGTTCGCCGGCGTTCGCGCCGCAGATGCCCACGCCCAGCACGCGGTCGCTGTCGGGGTCAATCAGCATCTTGGTCAAACCATCCGTGCGGTCGAAACTCAACGCGCGGCCGGAAGCGCTCCACGGAAATTTGGCGACTTCGTATTTGATGCCTTTTTCCTTGGCCTCGGCCTCGGTCAAACCGCACCACGCCAGTTCGGGATCAGTGAAGACGACGGCGGGAATGACGATGTTCTCGTTCACCACGTTTTCGCCGTTGATGTTCTCGACGGCGATGCGGCCTTCCTTGTGCGCCTTGTGCGCGAGGAGCACGCCGCCAACGATGTCGCCGATGGCATAAATGTTCGGGTCGTCGGTGAGTTGATGATGGTTGACCTTGACGTAACCTTTTTCGTCGAGCTGCACGCCGGTGTTTTCGAGGCCGACATCGTTGCTGTTCGGCACGCGGCCAACGGCGACGAGCACGCGGTCGTAAAGTTCTTCAAGCTTCTGGCCGTTGTGTTCCATCTCCACCTTGATGTGCTTGCCGACGGTGGACATTTTGGAGACGCGCGCCTTGAGGCGGATTTCCTTGAACGCCTTTTTCGCGATGGCCACGACAGGTCGTGCGAGATCGGGATCGGCACCAGCGAGAATGTTGTCCATCGCCTCGACGACCGTGACCTTGCTGCCGAGCGCGGCATAGACGGTGCCCATTTCCATGCCGATGTAACCGCCGCCAACGACGAGGAAATTCTCCGGCACGTCCTCGATGTCGAGCGCGCCGGTGCTGGTCATCACGCGCGGGTTGCCGAGGTCGAACGCCTTGGGCATGGCCGCGCTGGAACCGACGGCGAGAATCGCCTTGTCGTATTCCACGAACTGCTGGCCGGTCTCGGTCTCGACGCGCAATTTCTGCGAGCCTTCAAAATACGCCTTGCCTTTGATGACGGTCACGTTGCGCATCTTGGCGAGCGTGGCGACGCCACCGGCGAGTTTTTCCAAAATGGTTTCCTTCCACGCGCGCAGCTTGCCCAAGTCGAGGACCGGCTCGGTGAAGGTGATGCCGCGATGCGCGGATTCGCGAGCGTTGACGATCTGGTGCGTCGCGTAAAGCAGCGCCTTCGAGGGAATGCAGCCGCGATTGAGACAGACGCCGCCGAGGCGTTTTTCGCGTTCGATGAGAATGACTTTTTTGCCGAGATCAGCGGCATAAAACGCCGCCGCGTAACCGCCGGGACCGGCGCCGACAACCACAATTTCCGTTTTGATAGTTTCCATAGAAATCAAATCTTCACCGCGTCTTCGCTGAAGTTTTCAAATGCCTTCACCAAATCCACCGTGAAGCGCGCGGCACTGCCGCCGTCAATCACGCGATGGTCGTAGCTCAACGCGATGGGCGTCATCAAGCGCGCCACAATCTGACCGTCGCGCACGACGGCTTTCATCGCACCGCGGCCGAGGCCGAGGATGGCGACTTCGGGCAAATTGATGATCGGCGTGAAATGCGCGCCGCCAATGGCACCCTGGTTCGAGATGGTGAACGTGCCGCCTTTCATTTCATCGGCGGTAATTTTCCGGTCGCGCGCCTTCGCGGCGAGCTGTTCGAGTTCCTTCGCCAAATCGAGCAGCGATTTCTTATCCACGTCGCGGATGATGGGAACCATCAAGCCTTGGTCGGTATCCACCGCGATGCCGAGATGAACGTATTCCTTGAGGATGATTTCGTTCGCGACCTCATCGAGGCTGGAATTGAAAATCGGATGTGCCTTCAGCGTGGCAGCGACTGCCTTGAGCACAAACGGCGTGAGCGTGAGCTTGACGCCTTTCGCCTCGTAAGCCGGCGCGTATTTCTTGCGCAACTCACCGAGCTGGGTGAAATCAATGTCGTCAAACTGCGTGACGCGGGCGACGGTATTCCAGCTTTCGCTCATCCGGCGGGCGATGACTTTGCGCAACTGCGTGACCGGTTTCTTGAGAATCGGGCCGAACTGCGAGAAATCAATCTGCGGCGCGGCCGGTTTGGCGGTGGCCCCGGCGGCGACAGGTGCGGGCTTGGCGGCGGCTTTCGCCAGCTTGGCGAGATAGGCGCGAACATCGCTGGTGACAATGCGTCCACCGGCTTCGCTGCCGTGAACCTTGGTCAAATCAATGCCCAGTTCGCGCGCCATCCGGCGCAACGACGGCGACGCCACCGGCGCGGCCACCGGATGCGGAGCTTCCTCGGCGGATTCCTCGACTTCTTCTTCGGCGACCTCTTCCGGTTCCGGCGCCGGCGCAGCTTTGACCGCCGCTTTCTTGGCGGCCGGTTTCGGCGCAGGCGCGGCAGTTACGGGAGCCGCTCCGCCGGCAAGAGTGATCAGCCGCTGGCCGACCCCCACTTTTTCGCCGGCCTTGACGTGGATTTTCTCCACGACCCCGGCGGCGGTGGACGGAATTGAAGCCACGGCCTTTTCATTTTCCAGCTCCAAAATCGGCTGGTCCTTGGCGACGGTATCGCCGACGTTCACGAAAATGCCGACGACGACGCCGGAATCGGAGCCCTCACCGAGCTTGGGAAGTTTTACATCCATAAATTGAACCGACAGCTTGCCGCAGAACGGCCCGCTTTTCCAGCAGGAAATTTTTTGTCATCACCATGACAATATCCGTCAATGCCTGAACTGCGCCTGTTTGCTGACTTTTGCCAGGCGCTTTTCCCAATCGCCTTTGTTTGCCAGCGGGTCGGCGTCCGTGCCCCAGAGTTTTTTCACGATCTCACGCTGCGGTGCGAACGGGCATTTCGCCTTCGGATTTTTATGCGCGTCGTCGCGCTGGCGCAACGCCAGTTGCGCGCCGGTCATCAATGCCGGCTTTTCCGGGCGCGCGAACTGCGTGTTCAGTTCGTGCGTCGCGTCGTCGAGCGCGCCCCAGCGTTCCTCGCCGGTGCGGCCCCACAATGTCGGCTGCGTGTCCAGCCGCGAAAGATTCCCCAGCGCGATGCGGATCTGCCGCACCGGCTTGAACTGCCCGGCCATGAGGCCGCGAAAAATCTCCTCCAGCGCCGCGTTGATGATGGAATTCTGAAACTGCGCATGGTGAAAGCGATGCGAGCCGCCGGCTTCGGAAAAATCCTCGAAGCGGATTGTCAGCGACAGTTCGCGCGCCTGCAACTGCTCGCGGCGCAACTGGCCGGTCAGCCGCGTCGTCTCGCTTAACGCGAAGGTCAGCGCCGCCTCGTAATCCGGCTCGTCGTAAGGCAGCGTCGTGTTGCTGGAAATCGTCGTGCGATCCTTCACCTCGAGCAGCAGCGGCTCGTTCCACTGGCCGTTCGCAAACAGCCAGAGCTGCGTGCCCCAGATGCCAAACTTCTGTTTGAGCAGCATCGAAGGCATTTGCGCGACGTGCCCGAACGTCAGCGCGCCGAGCGCCGCGAGTGAGCGCTGGCGGTTTTTGCCGATGCCGGAAAGCTCGCGCACCGAGCGGTCTTTCAGAAATTCCTTTTCCTCGCCTTGCTTGATTTCGAGAAAACCCGGCTTGGCCGCGTCCGTCGCCAATTTTGCCAGCCGCGAGGAACTGGCGAGGCCGGCGGACACGGGAATCTTCACCTCGCGCGTGATGCGCTCGCAGATTTCGCGCACATATTTTTCCGGCGTCGTGTCGCGCCAGACCACGCTGTCCATCGTCGTGAAATCGAGAAAGCCCTCGTCAATCGAGATTGGCACGAGCGTCGGCGAATATTGCTCCAGCACCTGAAACATCTCCGTCGAGATGCGCCGGTATTCGTCGTAATGCGGCTTGCACAGCACCCCGCGCGGGCAAATCCGTTTTGCCTCGAAGCACGCCATGCCGGTCGTCACGCCGAACTTTTTCGCCGCGCGGTTGGCCGCGATGACGATGCCGTCGCCGCGCCGGCCGCCGCCGACCCACACGGCGCGGCCTTGCAGTTTTTCATCGAGCGCGATTTCGCAGCTCGCAAAAAAACTGTCGCCGTCAACGTGCAGGATGCGGTTTTTCACTTCGCCGGACATTAAGCCGTCCTCCGTGGCTGCGCCATGCGAAGTTGTTCACAGCGCGGGTTGAAGCCGGGCGCGAAACCACGGCTGGCGCGGGCGGCAGCGGACTTTCTCCTCGCGATGAAAATGCGTGAAGACGATTTCGTGCGCGAACAGCGACGTCCACTCGAAGGCGGCGGCGCGGTCGGCGTCGTTGCCGCCGAGAAGTTCATATTGGCCGTTCGGCAGACGCACGAGTTCGGCCCGGCCGAAGCGGCGGATGAGCTGGCGACGATAGCGTTGGGGAATCAGGTTTTTAAGTTTCATACGCCAACAGTTTGCCGGGGAGGGTTGGACATTGGCTGTCCAACCCAAAAAATATTTTCAGTTATTTTTCACCTCAAAACGGGCGGCAAACGGCCGTGTCCTGATCTTAATCTTAATCGTCGGGAAACCGGAATTACGATTACGATTACGATTACGATTACGATGATGACCCACCCGCCAAACTCCCCGCTCGCCACGCGGGCGGCGCTCCTTTAGATTTTCCGCCATGCTGACGCTGCCCAAGCCGGAAGTCATTATCACCCACGAGAGCGACCTCGACGGATTCGTCGCCGGCCTGCTGTTGCAACGGCTGGCGCAGAAACTCTACGGCGAGAAAATTCCGCTCCAGGCCTACCATTATAACTTCTGGAAGACGCGCGACCTCCGCGAGCGCGCCGCGTGGGTGACGGATTTCACGTTTGAGTCGCGCATGGACAAGCCGGACTGGCTGGTCGTGGACCATCACGTCACCGAGACGCCGGCCAAAAACGCCACCCTGCGCCATGACGTGAACAAGTCCGCCGGCCTGCTCGCCTACGAACTTTGCCAGAAACACGGCCTCGGCTCGCCCACGCTCGACCGCCTGGTGCATCTGAACAACGTTGCGGATCTCTTTCTGGAGAACGACCCGGACTTCGATGTCGCCGGCGATTACGCGGGGCTGGTAAAAATTTATTCCTTCTGGAACCTGCACGCCCTCACCGACGGCGAACTGGAAAAGCTCGTGGACCATCCCCTGCTCGAAGTCATGGCCGTGAAACGCCGCGTGGAAGACCCCATCGGCTACGCGTGGAGCCTGAAAAACCTCTCCGAAATCTCGCCCACCGTCGGCTTCGTGGACAACATCGTCGGCAACACCAACCAGATCGTCCACCAGCTCCTCGACCGGGGCGCGACGAAATACACGGCGCTCGTGACGCTCTTCCGGCGGAGCAACTCCATCTTTGCCAGCTTCCGCAGCCGGAATGGCGACGCGCTGAAACTGGCGGTGAAATTCCAAGGCGGCGGCCACGCCAACGCCGCCGGCGCCATCCTGCCGAAATCCGTCCGCACGGTGGAAGACGGCGTGAATTTTCTGCGCCAGATACTGAACCCGAAAACCGAGGCACCGTTGAACAACCTGGAAAGCCTGTTTGCCAAAATCGAGATTTAGCAATAAACCTTGCAGCGCCGCCCGCCGCCAAAGATCATAGACGGTTCATCCTCACCTAGGCGGCCAAGCCATAACGTTTGCCAGCAAAGAAACGCAGCGCTGTAAATTGTTGGTCATGGCTGAATCATTGAACGGCGTGGGCCACATCCTCCCCGGCCTCGGCGACGCGGGCGACCGGCTGTTTGGGATGTAAAACAAAACGGCTGCGTCGAGCGGCGCGTCTTCCACGGGTTTGGTTGGGTCGAAGGGCATATATTATCGGGGTTGAAGTTTCAAATTCAGATCTGCTTACGCGTTGTTTGCCGGTTCTTCTGCGTTGTCGACTCTGCCTCCACGCCAATTTGGACTGCTCTCACGCTCGCCCGGACTGCGTTCACGCTGTCTGAGATGCGCCATAGCGACGGCAAGCTCACGGACAAGGTTTTTATACGGATGAAAATTTGTTGGGAGTGGAAACCGCGATTGATGTTTTACCGACTTTCACCGGAACCCCATCACCAGGAGCATCACAAATAGCCTCACAAAAACCTGTCTTGGGCGGTCACGGCGTGACTCAGGCTGTCACAATACCGGCCTAATACCGGCCTTGAACGAAGCGACTAAACCCATTGAAAATAAAGGAGAAAGTCACAATTTGACACTGGGCTGGCATGGGTTGTCACGATGGAAATGAATGGCGGGAGTGGCGGGGCTCGAACCCGTAACCTCTGCCGTGACAGGGCAGCGCTCTAACCAATTGAGCTACACCCCCGCGAAGGGGGACGTGACAATAGATAAATCAGCCGCCAGCGTCAAGGTTTTGGTTTAAAAATTTGCGGAAATTTGCCGGTGGACGATTAAAAAATCCGGGCAGCAGACGCCAAGGAGGTGGGGGTGGGGAACCCCGCTGAAGAAACGTGCTGCTACCCGAATGATGAAATGTTACATTCCCGTCACAGTTTGTCAACCCGTCCACTGACAACCGCTTGATATCTTTACGGCGGACTGGTTTTCCATTAAATACACTCGTCGTGACTCTCGAATCCATCCCGTTGCTCGGGCATCTCAACCGCGCTGAATTCCAAGCCTTGCGTGTCATCGCCCAGGAGCGCAGCTTCGCCGCCGGTCAGGAGATTTTCCGCGAAGGCGCGCCCGGCGACGGCGTTTATTTCGTCAAGTCGGGGCTGGTCGAGATTTCCGGCGGCACGGGCGCACGCCGGATTTTTTCGCGGCTCGGCCCCGGCGAGTTTTTCGGCGAGATGGCCGTCATCGAATTGCAGCCCCGCTCCGCCGCCGCCACCGCCGCTGAAAACACCGGGGTTTATTTTCTGCCGCGCGGCGAAATGCTCGTGTTCATCCAGCATTCGCCTGCGCTGGCGTTCGCGTTGCTCCAGCAGATCAGCCACCGCCTGCGCGAATTCAATCACCTCCATGTCCGCGAAATCGTCGAGGCCGAGCGCCTCGCCGTCATCGGCAACTTCGCGCGCGGCATCATCCATGATTTGAAAAACCCGTTGAGCATCATCAGCCTCACGGCGGAAATGTCTTCCAATCCCAACCTCAATCCCGAGACGCGCGCCCAGTTTCCCGCGCGCATCCAGCGACAGGTTCTGCGCATCAACGACCTCGTCACCGACATCCTGGCGTTCACCGAGAACCGCCGGCGCGCGGACATCCAGCCCGGCGACCTGCGCCATTTTGTCCTGGAACTGGCCGCCGAACTGCGGCCAGAACTGGCCGAAAAACCCGTCCAGTTCGTGCTGGAAAATGAGCCGCCCACCGGGCTGGTGCCGTTCGACGCGCGGCAGCTTGGCCGCGTGTTCCACAACCTCATCCACAACGCCGTGGATTTTCTGAGCGACGGCGGCAAGATTTTCCTGCGGTTCAAAACCGGCCCCGGCGAAATCCTTGTCGAGATCGAGGATACTGGGCCCGGCATCGCGCCGGAAATCGCGGACAAGCTGTTCCAGCCATTCGCCACGCATGGCAAGACCCACGGCACCGGCCTCGGTCTGACCATCTGCAAGAAAATCATCGAGGATCACGGCGGCAAAATCTCCACCCGCCGCGAAGCCGGCCACGGCGCAATCTTCTGCTTCACGCTGCCGCTGGGAAAATAATTTTCCGAAGCGCTGATTTTCAATTCGACATTCGCGGCTTGAAACTTGAAATTTCCCGCGTGAATCGCATCAAGCTCCTTTCCGAACAGGTCGCCAACCAGATCGCCGCCGGCGAAGTGGTCGAGCGGCCCGCGAGCGTCGTGAAAGAGCTGGTGGAAAACTCGCTCGACGCCGGGGCGCAGAAAATCACCGTGGAAATCGGCGCGGGCGGCCGCAGCCTCATCCGCGTCACGGATGACGGCACCGGCATGAGCCGCGACGACGCCCTGCTCTGCCTCGAACGCCACGCGACGAGCAAGATTGTCCGCGCCGAGGATTTGGCGAGCATTGCCACGATGGGCTTTCGCGGCGAGGCGCTGCCCAGCATCGCGAGCGTGAGCCGGTTCTCGCTGACGACGCGCGAACGCGAAAACGACTCGCCCGAAGGCACGCAAATCCTCGTCAACGGCGGCACTATCGCCGAAGTGAAAGCCGCCGGCAGCGCCACCGGCACAAGCATCGAGGTCCGCCAGCTATTTTACAACCTGCCGGCACGCCGGAAATTTCTCCGCACCGAGGATACCGAGGCGGCGCACATCCAGCATTATCTCACGCTCGCCGCGCTGGCGTTTCCCGAAGTTGCGTTCACCTTCACCAAGGACACGCGCACGGTCTGGCAGTTGCCCGCGCAAAAGTCTGACGCGGTCATTTCCAGCCGCATCGAAGCATTGCGCGAACGACTCCGCGCCCTGCTCGGTGACGAGAAATTGGTGCCGGTGAATTTTTCCGTGCAACTGGCCGACAATGGCCAGGAAATCCCGCCGGAGGAAACGGACATTTTTGAAACTGCCTCGCCGGAGAAACCCGCTGAATCTGAAATTTCAAATCTCAAATCTCAAATGCGGATTTGGGGGCTGATCGGCTCGCCCGGCGTCTCGCGGGCGACGCGCGACGGGCAGTTCACGTTCGTCAACCGCCGGCCGGTGGAAAATCGCGGGCTGAATTACGCGCTCATCGAGGGCTATCACAACTCGCTGATGAAAGGCCGCTATCCGGTGTGCTGCCTGTTCCTCGAAATCAATCCCGCCGCCGTGGACGTGAACATCCATCCGGCCAAGCGCGAGGTGAAATTCCACCGCGAGTTTGAGATCCGCAAATTCACCGCGCAGGCCGTGCATGACGCGCTGCTGGCGTTTCATTCCGAGCCGGCGAAAACCATCCCCACCGCCAAGCCGCCAGTCGTGCCAAGGGAATTATCATTCGCACCGGAGCCGTCCGCACCCGCCCTGCCAAATTTTCCAGAGAAGCTAAAACCTGCGCCCGCAACGCCGCTGCAAATTTTCCCCGCCGCACAACCACCTTTGAAAATCGGCTTCTTGCCGCGTCAAAGCGAAGCGGAGACAGGTTTGGCTCAACCACCGGTGACGACCGAGGAAAAGATTCCATCCTCCATCTTCCATCCTCCAACTTCACCGGAACCAAGAATCCCAACGGCCAGCTCCCAACTGCCATCGGCCGCCGCCACGCCTTTACTCAACGTCCCGCTGCGGCTCGTCGGCGTCGTCGGCAAATTGTATGTGCTGCTGGAATCCGACCGCGGGCTGGTGCTGCTGGACCAGCACGCGGCGCACGAACGGATTTTGTATGAGGAGATGCTGAACCGGCTGGAACAGAAGGACGCCGCGCCGTCGCAAAAATTGCTCCTGCCGGAGACGATCGAGCTGCCGCCGCGCGACGCGAATTTTCTGCGCGACCAACTACCCGCGCTCACGCGGCTCGGCGTGGGCTTGAGCGAATTTGGCGAGCGGACGTTTCTGCTGGATGCGCTGCCGCCGTTCGTGAAGGTGCCGGANNCACACCGTGGCCAAGACCGTCTGCCGCCACGCGGTGAAGGCCAATGACCCGCTCGGCGGGCCGGAACTGGAAAATCTCGTCGAAGATTTGCGCCGCTGCGCAATGCCTTATACCTGTCCGCACGGCCGCCCGACGCTGATTGAGATGAACTATCGCGAGCTGGAAAAAAAATTCGGACGGGTGCAATGAATCGTGAACAATTAAACCAAGCAGCGGCAAACGAGCCTTGTCCGTTGCCGTCCGAAAATTCCGGCGAACATTGGCGCTATTGTCTGCGGTGCGGCCACGAGTTGATCAATGAAAAATGCAAGCTGCGCTGTCCGCGCTGCCATTATTTTATGAGCTGCTCGGATTTTGATTTCGCCGGCTGAAAAAAATGGCGCGGCGGGCCGGCGCACGGCGGCAAAAGAAAAAGCGAGGCCGTTAGACCTCGCTTTGAGATGGGGTTCGCGGAACGTCGGAACGCTTACGCCTTCTTGGCGACGTCGCCCTTTTTCCAGGTGCGCTTGGGCGCCTTGGTGACAAGGCCCTGCTTGAGCGCGGCGGCGGAAACGCGGATATAGCGGACTTCGCCGTTGGGCAGGAGCGCCTTCACGCGCTGCAAATTCACGCGGAATTTGCGCTTGGTGATGGCGGTGACGTGCGTGCCGATACCGCCGGATTTCTTCGCTTTACCCGAGCGCCAGATAATGTTGCCCTTCATCGGGCGTTTGCCGGTCAATTCACAAATGCGTGCCATAAATTTTTCTTTCGTTAAACGAGCCGCAAAGAGTATCAGCGAAAATTCCGCTGACAAGTTCTTTTTCCGGGAAATTCTGCGTGCCTTTGCCGCGCGCCGAACGTATCTTCACGGCGCAATTTTATGGCCATCTTAAAACCTTTTGCCGCCCTGCGACCGAAACCCGAACTCGCCGCCGAAATCTGCGAGCTGCCTTACGACGTGATGTCGTCCGACGAGGCGCGCGAAATGGCCGCCGGCAAGCCGTTGAGCTTCCTGCACGTTAGCAAGCCGGAGATTGATCTGCCCGCCGGCACCGATCTGTATTCGCCGCCGGTTTACGCCAAGGGCGCGGAGAATTTTCAGAAACTCATCGCGCAGGGCGCGCTCCAGCAGGATAACAAACCGAATTTTTATCTCTACCGGCAAGTCATGGGCCGGCACGCGCAGGTCGGCCTCGTCGCCGCCGCGAGCTGCGAGGAATACCTCGCCAACATCATCAAGAAGCACGAGTTCACCCGCCCGGACAAGGAAGATGACCGCGTGCGCCACATCGAGGCGCTCAACTCGCAGACCGGCCCGGTGTTCCTGACCTACCGCGCCGTCGCCGCGTTTGATGAATTTGTCGCGAAAAAAATTTCCGAGACGCCCGCCGTGGATTTCACCGGCAAAGACGCCGTGCGCCACACGTCGTGGACGGTTTCCAGCGCGGACGAAATCAAGTTCGTCGAGTCGCAATTCGCGCAGATTCCATTTCTTTACATCGCCGACGGCCACCACCGCAGCGCGGCGGCGGGACGCGTTTTCAAATCAAGAAACGGCGCGGGCCACAGCGGACAATTTCTCGCCGTAATTTTTACGCACAACCAAATGCAGATTTTGCCCTACAACCGCGTGCTGAAAGATTTTAACGGCCTCACGAAACTGGAGCTGATCAAAAAACTGGAGCAGGTGTTTGAAACCATCCGCGTCGGCGAGGCGTCGCCCAAACGCAAACACGAACTCGGCCTGTATCTGGATGGACACTGGCACCGGCTGACGTTCAAGCGCGAATTCACGATGGGCAAAAACCTCATCGAAGGCCTCGACGTGACGCTGCTGCAACAGCACGTCCTGGGGCCGATCTTCGGCATTGACGACCCGCGCACGAGCAAAAAGATCAATTTCGTCGGCGGCATCCGCGGCACGGCGGAACTGGAAAAGCTCGTGAACAGCGGCGAATACGCCTGCGCGTTCAGCATGTTTCCGACGAGCATCGAAGACCTCATGCAGATCGCCGATGCCGACGGCATCATGCCGCCCAAGAGCACGTGG
>PLYV01000070.1 GCA_003151855.1 Limisphaerales bacterium
ATCAGCCAGAAAATCCCGCGCGTGAAGCTGGAAAACTTTGACTACCGCTACACCGCGCTGTTTGAAGAAGCCAAGCCCGGCGCGGCGGCGGTTTTTCCCGGCAAAGTGCGCGGCGGCCGCATCCACGGCGGCTACCACTTCGCGCCCGGCGGACGGAGACGCTAAAAGCTGGAGTTCAACCTTCAGGTTGTGCCCCGGGCACGCTAAAGCGTGAACTCCAATGCGTAAATTCGCGCAACGGAATTTGAGGCTCGGTGTTTACTTGTGAAAGTATGAATGCCGCGCCTAAAAGTTTTTGGAGTTTTTCCATTTCCAAACCTTTGCTGCTGGTTTTTTTGGCTTTAATTTTTTCGTCTGTCATCCTTGCCATCTCAATTCCTAACTTCAGTGGTTCACATCACAGCACCGCCAATCATTGCATCAACAACCTTCGACAAATTGACGCCGCCGCTTGTGAATTTGCTTTGGAAAAACATTTAACAAATGGCACCCCCATCAACTTTCCAAACGACCTGACCCCCTACATCAAACTCACTAGCGCAGGCAAAATTCCCGGTTGTCCGCAAGGCGGCATCTATTCCATCCAGAAAGTTGGCGACAACCCGACCTGCACTTTGAGCACGGCGACACCACCCCACGCCTTGCAATGAACGAACAACAAAGATCGCCGCAAATAGGCAGCTCCGGCTTTTTCGTCTTCTTGGTTTGCGTCGTTGTCCTCCTTATTTTGGCCGGCTTGCTAAATTGGTCAGTGCATCGCTCCAGTCGCGTTAACCCCGCCCTTGCCTGTATCAACAATCTTCGCCAAATTGATGCCGCCGCTTGTGAATTTGCTTTGGAAAAACATTTAACAAATGGCACGCCCATCAATTTTCCAAACGACCTGACTCCCTACATCAAACTCAACAGCGCAGGCAAGATTCCCGGTTGTCCGCAAGGCGGCATTTATAATATCAGCAAAGTTGGTGACACGCCGACTTGCACCATGAGCACGCTCACGCCCGCGCACGTTTTGCCGTAAGCCTTCCCAAGTGAGCCATTGACGACGGGCGTTTCTGGTTTATCCTTTGCGGTTCGTCGCCGCAGACAATTCCCAAATTCTCCGGCACCCGCGTCGGGCCGGTTTCATTCCCGCTTCGCGCTGCGGCGCTCATCCGCCGGACGACCATTTTTATGCTGACAATCCGAGATTTGAAGATGACGTTCGGCGGCCGCGTGCTGTTTGAAGACGCGTCGTTTGGTGTGAATTACGGCGACCGCGTCGCGCTCGTCGGGCCGAATGGCGCGGGGAAAACGACTTTGTTCTCCATCATTCTCAAGCAGCTCGAACCGGATGCCGGCGAAGTGCTGCGCGACGAATGGACGATGGTCGGTCATCTGCCGCAGGAAGCCGAGGCGCAGGCGGACGAGACGATTCTCGACGTGGCCACCGGTCGCGTGGACGAATTGCCGCGCCTGGAAAAACGCCTGCACGAACTGGAAAAGGCCGGCGATGTCTCGTCGCCGGAATATCTCGAAGCGCACGCCAAGCACGACGCGCTGAACGATTCGCAGGTGGAAACGAAGGCGAAGAAAATGTTGCGCGGCCTGGGCTTCAAGGACGCAGATTTCGACCGCAAGGCGTGTGAAATGTCCGGCGGCTGGATCATGCGCGCCCGGCTGGCGCGGCTGCTGGTCATGGAGCCGGATTTGCTTTTGCTGGACGAGCCGACGAACCATCTCGATTTGCTCGCGCTGCTCTGGCTGCAAAATTATCTGAAGAATTATTCCGGCGCGGTGCTGCTGATTTCCCACGACCGGCAGTTCATGGACGAGGTCGTGACGCAGGTTCACGAAATCTCCGAGCGCAAGCTCATCGCCTACACCGGCAACTACGAAGCTTACCTCGAACAGCGCGAGGCGCGTTACGAGCAGCAGCTCACGGCCTACAAAAACCAGCAGAAGGAAATCGCGGACTTGCAGGCCTTCGCCGACCGCTTCCGCTCCATTCCGTCCAAGGCATCGCAGGCGCAAAGCAAGCTCAAGCAAATCGAGCGGCTCGAACTCATCGAGAAGCCGCCCGCGCCGCGCAAGCCGTTCCGTTTCCAGATCCCGCCGCCGCCGCGCGGTGGCCAGCGCGCCGCCTCGCTCGTGGACATCCACATGGCCTACGGCGCGAACCAGGTTTATTCCGGCCTCGACCTCACGATTGAACGCGGCGAGCGCACCGTGCTCGTCGGGCCGAACGGCGCGGGCAAATCCACGCTGATCAAAATTCTCGCGGGCACGGTGGCATTTCAAAAAGGTGAACGCGACCTCGGCCACAACGCGAAGATCGGTTATTTCAGCCAGCATCGCGCCGCCACGCTCGACCCGGAGAAGTCCGTGCTGGACGAGGTTCTCGCCAGCGCGAAGGAAATGCGTGAGGACGAGGCGCGCGGCGTGCTCGGCTCCTTCATGTTCCGCAAGGACGACATTTTCAAGCTGACGAAAGTTTTGAGCGGCGGCGAAAAGAGCCGGCTCAACCTCGTGAAGTTCCTCGTGGATCCGCCAAACCTGCTGCTGATGGACGAGCCGACCACGCACCTCGACATCCACACCGTCGAATCGCTCACGCTGGCGCTGGAGCGTTACGAAGGCACGCTCGTGTTCATCTCGCATGATGTGCATTTCATCCGCAAGCTCGCGACGAAGGTGCTGCACGTCAACGCCAGCACGGTGACGCCTTACGTCGGCGGCTACGAATATTTCCTGGAGAAAACCGGCATGGCCGAGAACGCCCGCGCCGCGCTCACCGCCGGGTGAGTCACACCGTTTTCAATTGAGGGAAAAGCGGCGGAGAACCGCCGCATCCAGTCCGGGAAAAGATTTCCCGCACGGGCAAGCCTTCCTTTCCAACTTTCCCGGCCCGCTCCGTTGCCGCCGCCGAAAGCGGCTGCCCAATCGCTTAATTGCTATCGGAAACGGTTTGCGCTATTAAGAACCAACCACCAACCAAAGGCCTGCCATGAACCAACCGCGCAATTGCCCCCGCTACCTGACCCGCCGTGAATTCGTGAAGCTGACCGTGGCCACCGGCATCGTCGCCGGTGCCGGTTCCGCCGCCTGGGCCAGCGCGCCCGACGCTGAAATTCCCCGCCGCGCCTTGGGCCGCACGGGCGAAAAAATTTCCATCCTCGGTCTGGGCGGCTACCACGTCGGCACGCAGCGCGACGAGGAACTGAGCCTCCGCATCATCCGTAGCGCCATTGATCGCGGCGTCAACTTCATGGACAACTGCTGGGATTACAACGACGGCGACAGCGAAGTCCGCATGGGCAAGGCGTTGCGCGACGGCTATCGCGCCAAGGTTTTTCTCATGACCAAGATTGACGGGCGCACCAAGGCGCTCGCCGCGAAGCAGATTGAGGAATGTCTCCAGCGTTTGCAGACCGACCACATTGACCTGTTGCAATTCCACGAAATCGTCCGCCTGACCGACCCCGACGGCGTTTTTGCGCCGGGCGGCGCGCTGGAGGCGGTGCAGGCCGCGCAGCAGGCGGGCAAAATCCGTTTCATCGGTTTCACCGGCCACAAAGATCCGGATATCCACCTGCGGATGCTCGAACTTGCCGCCAAAAACAAATTCCGCTTCGACGCCGTGCAAATGCCGTTGAACGTGATGGACGCGCACTTCCGCAGCTTTGAAAAGAAAGTCGTGCCCGTGCTCGTCAAAGATGAGATCGGGGTGCTGGGCATGAAGGCGCTGGGCTTTGGCGCGATCGTGCGCAGCGGCCTGGTCACCGCCACCGAATGTCTCCACTACGCCATGAACCTGCCGACCGCCACCGTCATCACCGGCATGGACAGCCTGAAAATTCTCGATCAAGGCCTCGAAGCCGCGCGCACTTTCAAGCCGCTGACCGAAGTTCAAGTCGCCGCGCTGCTCGCCCGCACCGCCGAAGCCGCCGTCACCGGCCAATACGAAGGCTTCAAGACCACGTCGCAGTTCGACGCCACCACGCGCAACCCGCAGTGGACGGGGTAGCAACGGTCTTCTGCCCGCCGGTCTTTGCCGACACCACCGTTGCCGGCGGGCGCGTTCGGATTAACAGTTGTAAGATGCGGCTTCCTGCACGAGATTTCGTTGTGAGTCACCGGCGAAAACATTCCCGTCAGCATACGCCCCAGTCGAATCAGATCCGCATCATCCTCTGGCTGGTCGGCGGCTTGGCGGTCGGATTGATGATTGCGGGACTCTGGTTATTGAACCGCCCGCTGCAGGCCGGCAATTAATTTTTCCAGCCGGACGAAGGCATGTTCCAAAGCAGCGGGGTTCTTCCGATTCGAAAAAACATCGCGGCCATCAATCGTGATAGGCCCGGTAAACCACCGCCGTCGAGGTGGCCGCATCAAACGCCGCATAGACGCTGCCGCGCTGGTGTTCTTCGCTTTCTTTGAAGGCGCGCTTGAAGCAAAGGAATTTGTCCGACGCCGGCAGGTTTTGAAACGGCCCGGTTGCCTTCAGCGAGGAACGCTCCAGCACCCGGCTGAATTCTAGGCTCGGCACTGGTTCCAGCTTTGCCCCGGCCACGAACTTTGAATAATCATTCTGCCCGACGTTGAACACCGCCAGCCATTCCTCGCGCAGGAAAGTGGAGTAGCCAGCGAGCCGGACATGGCTCACCGACGCGGGCGCGTTGCCGATGCAGATGTAAGACAGCCGGTGCGCGGGCGATTTGAACGCACCCAGCAGCCCGAGCGCCAGCGTCAGCCCGAGCGCCGGGGCGACCAGCAGCGCCAGCGCGGTCGGTTTCTTCAATCCGCGTTTCTCGATCAGCACCTTGGTGAGGGCGAAGACCGTGCTGCCCGCGCCGCCGACCAGCACCATGACCGGAATGAGCGGCAACAATGCCATTGCGCAGGCGCGACCGAAAAATTCGTAGGTGCCGTAATTCGTGGCGAGATAAAACAGAAAGCCCGCGCTCACCAGCACGGTATCGAACAGCCAGAGCCACCAGTAGTCCATCGGCCGCAGCTTCGCGGCGGGGTTGTTTTCAACAGTATTCACGCGGCATCAGGAAAGCCGACTGGTGTCCAAACGCAAGGATTTATGGTGACGACTCGTAGCAGCCGACGTAAGGAGGCTCCATCTGAAAGGCGGACGGCGGAAAGCCGGAAACAAGTTTGAGCCTTCGCACGTCGGCTGCTACAAAGTTGAGGTGCGCCAATCCTTTTCCAGCCGGGCGCTGGTTTCAAAAACCCGGCTGCGGGTATCACCCCATATCTAATGCCCAGCCCAACGCGTAGCTTGCCTCCATGAAGAAAAATATCATTGTAACTTGCGGGGCGATGTCCGTCTTGGCGTTGTCATTAATCCTAGTCGGGTGTGACCGCCAGATTTCCAGCGAAACCAAAAGCTCCACCAGCAGCGACGGCACGGTCAAGACCAAGGAGAAGACCGTCACCCAGTCCCCGGATGGCACCACGACCAAGACCGAACAAGACAAGAAGACCAGCCCGCCCGCGAATCCTTAAGCGAGTCGCGGAGGCTCGGGCAAAGCCGGCTGTAGCGTCGGTCTGTGACCGACGACGGCGCTGACACAGCGCCGCTACAGGAAATCAGGGAGGTGATAGTTGCGGACTTCTTCTGGCAAATCAAAACTGCTGAAAAGTGAATGTGTAATCCGTTCTGCTTGGAACTACATCGAACTTTTGTGCCTGTTGTTTGTCGAGCAACTCAATGATTCTGCTCCTAACCTTTGGTTCCATTCGATGACCAAAATAAACAGCTTTTAAGCCTGCACGCGGTAACTGCCAAAAATAAAGAGGCAAGCCATCTTGGCCTTTCTCTGGAACAAATTCGTTTAAGTGACGCACTATTCTTCGTTCCGCCTCGTATTTCAAATATGAAGGCTTGAAACGAAAAATTTCGGGGGTTGGCTTTGTATGGTCAAAGGACGCTGGCTTTTCCAAATAATCTACCTTCCACGGCTTCCCAAGCCTGATGATTGATTCGTGTTTGCAGTCTAATTCAACTACGAATCCTTTATGACCATCGGCATAGTGATACCACATTAAGTTGCTGTCATTCGCTTCACACAAGCAAAGTATTCCAACAGGCCAAGCATGTGCCTCAACGGAGTTGTGAAATGCTTTCTGGAATTGTTCGGTTACTTTTTGTTGTCGAAACATTTCTTTTCTACCCTTCCGCCGCTGTCTCGAACTGAGTTCTTTGTAACCCGGCATCGTCAATTCTGCTCGGAGTTCTGCCTGCGCGATTACCTTTTTGAGTTGGCTTCGCAGTGTTCCCTTCGTAATTCCGATTCTAAACTCGAAAGGATCTTTGAATCGATCCGGCGGAGTAAAAGCAATCTTCTCGTTCTCTAAAATGTCAATACGTTCAGGCGGAACATACTTAAATAACCTAAAATTTTCCGCCTGAGTTTCCATTGATTCACTTCGGCATTTCCAGCTTCACCTTCGCCGCCACTTGCGCCACGTCTTTGTCGCCGCGACCGGAGAGGTTCACGATGAAGAGCGCGTCCTTGCTCATCTTGGGCGCACGCACCATGCACTCGGCGACGGCGTGCGAGCTTTCCAGCGCGGGGATGATGCCTTCGAGCCGCGCGAGTTTCATGAAGGCTTCCAGCGCCTGGTCGTCGGTGGCGTAGGTGTATTCGGCGCGGCTGGCGTC
>PLYV01000111.1 GCA_003151855.1 Limisphaerales bacterium
GGTTTCCTTTTGATCCACCGTCTTGCCGTCCACCGAAACCGTGGTGACGAGCTTGTAGAGCTTGGGCGATTCCGGCGACCAGAGCACCGGCGAGGAAACCTTCGATTGCAATTTCAGCGTGGCCTGCAATTCACCGCCCACCTTTTGCGTTCCCTTGAACTTCGCAACGGATTTTCCGTCCGGCGAAATGATTTCGCAGTTCACGAGCGCGTTGACAGCGTTGGTGAGCGTATTGAGCACATCGGCTTCGACGTGAATTGCCGCCGCGCCCGTGGGCACGTTGTTTTTAAATTGTGAGTAAATAAAAATTCCGTCCGGAGCGATGGCCACCGGCGCGGTTTTCTCAAGCCAGGCGTGGCGATAAATGCCCGCGCCTTCGTAAAACCAGCCCTCGAACTTCGTCGCGTCCACTTTCACGGCGATGACGTTGCGCTCGCCATACTTCACCACGTCCGAGATGTCCTCGCGGAACGGATAATAGCCGCCCTCGTGCCGGCGCACGATCCAGCCGTTGACGAAAACCGTCGCGTCGCGATACACGCCGTCGAACGCGAGATAGATGCGCTTGCCTTCATCCGCCTTCGACAACTCAAACGTGCGGCGATACCAAGCGATGCTGTTCGTCTCGAAGCCCGGGCCGACCGCCCGGTAGCCGTGGTTCATATCGGCGTTTTTGTCGAAGGGCAATTCAATCGCCCAATCGTGCGGCAGATTCACCGTGCGCCATGCGGCATCACTGAACGTTTTTTCCGAAGCCGGGCCGACGTTCGCACCCGCCTTGTCCAGCCGCAGCCCCTTGGACCAATCATCGCCAAGATGAAATTTCCAATTCGTATCCAGCGAAAGCCGTTCGCGCGGCGACTCGGCGGCGGAAAGTTGTGCGACCAGTGACGCAACGCACACGATGCCGGAAAGAAAGCGGATTCGCGTAATAATTTTCATTTAGATGATCTACACAAATATAAAGGTTTACGTTTAACGAAGCAAAACAAGTTCCGCTTTCATTCGACTGCCGCCACACATGGGAGAAAAAATCTCACAGATGTTCTGCGAGATATTGCCAAATGGAGAATCAAGCTGGTCAGTGGCCGTTCTGGGTGGCCGGACTACACCACAGATCGTTCTTTGTTGTGGTATCATTGGCCCACGCCTTCATGTTTGCCCATGTTTCGCGGCCGGCACTCCCGTCCATCCTGCCAACCTGAGCGGCTTTGCCGTGGCGATCGGAAAACGAAATAGTATAGTTACCATTCGGATCATAGTCCATCGGGCCATTTGAGAAGTCCGTCCAATTGCTTTTTTCTGCATTCTCCCATTGCAGGATATTGGTCGGCTTGAAGGCGGTTAATTTGTAAGGATTATTGTATCTATTGTTATCGTAGGCGATAACAGCACCATTCCATGCATAGCTGGTGAGGATTTCTTGTCGCGCCAGGTGGGCCGCATCGAGTGTAGTATCTTGTGGACAAAGAAATAATTTAGGGTTTTTCAGATATTGATAAAGCTGACCGCCGGGCGCGTAAGCGGTATTAGCGGGGGCAGTTCCGTAAGCTTGTCCGCAAAAGTAGCTCGCTTGTTTGTCGTAGTCCGTCTGGTAACTGTTAGCAGTATGAGCATTGAGCACACTGGCAATGCCTTTGCTAGACACCCAATTGTCAACCCACGGATTCCCATTCCCAATCCAGGCGGGATTTGGCAGGATATCGCTGTTGTCGCCGCAAAACATGGCTGTCGCCAACATGGTTTGCTTGCAGTTATTGATGTCGTTAACCGCATAGGCCCTACTCTTCGCCTTGGCCAGCGCCGGCAGCAGCANNCGATGACCACCAGCAGTTCGATTAACGTGAAGCCGGGGGATAATGACGAGCGTTTTCGTGATGTGGGGTTGAGGCGCGTGAGTTTCATTTTTGTTGTCATGGATATTCTACTTGTGCATGGAATAATTAAGATATATGCCAAATGTCATAGCACAGTCGCAATGCTGGCGATGACCACCAGCAGTTCNNGCTCAACGCCGGCAGCAGCATCGCCGCGAGGATGGCAATGATGGCGATGACCACCAGCAGTTCAATCAGTGTGAACGCGCCCCGTTTTTGATCTTTTCCAATATGTTTCATTTTAACGGAAATTGATTGAGTTGGCATAGGTGGTTTGTTTCTTTTTCGAATCATCCCATCAAGCAGTGGCAGCATGTGGCTCTTGTCCTGGTGATCGCGACGGCGACCGCCCAAAGCAGCAAGCCACGCGGCAAAAGTTAATGTCACGCAAGGGAATTGGCATGATTCAATTATCGCCAAGGAACAAGTGCGCGTCATGTCGTCAAAAGTAACGACCGTGTCAAAGCCAGCCGTCCGCCATTTCCTTGATTTCAGATGGTGGGGCGAGCGTCCCCGCGAGCCGCCCCGTGTCAGTCGAACCCGGCTCGCGAGACGCTCGCCCCACCGGGAAGGCTGTGATCTGAATCGCTGCGAACTGGCCGTTGGTTTCAACGACAGATTCGTATTTGCAATGATATCGTTGACGACCAGCAGTTCAATCAGTGTAAAACCGGCGTGTTTTTCGCCTTTTTTTTGTTCACCTTACATTGCTTTAATAAGTGGAGCCGCCCCATTGACGGCTCCCCTTATCTGTTAGCCCAACTTCAACTTTATCACGGCGAGACGAGTTGGAAGAAACTCGCCGCATTCGTCTCCGACGAATTGGTGTAGCTGTAACTGCCATCCGCCCCAAATACGTTCGTGAACAGCGGCGTCCAGTTTGCCAGCGGCAAGGCCAGGTTGGTCGTGCCAAGGATGCGGTATGGCACGCCCGCCGGGCCATTCGAACCGCTCAAGATGAATTGTCCGTTTGAGATTTGGGCGCTGCCAATCGTCGGATTGGGCGAGGCGACGATATAGCTCGTGCGGGTGGTCGTGCTCGAACCGGCGGGCCCGTTGACGGTCAGGCTCACCGTGTAAGTTCCCACGCTGGCATAGGTGTGATTTACGTTGGCGTTGGAAACATTGGTCACGGAAGCACCATCGCCAAAGCTCCATATCCAGTTGGTGATGCTGCCCGTCGAGGCGGAGGTGAAGGTGACGGATTGCGTCGCAAAGAGGTTGGTCGGGGATCCGCTAAACGCGGCCACCGGCGGATCGTAGCTGACCAACTGAATCTGCGCGCCCTCAATGATGGCACTGCCGCCCGTGTCCACATTCCCGGATACATCCACATTGAGTGTTCCGCCGGCGACATGGACGCCGGTGAAGGTGACAAAGTTGACCCCTTCCGACAGCGCATCCGTTGAATGGGTTGACTCCGCCGTGCTTTTCGTTTGATCGCCATTGACTGAATCATGAACCACAAAGGTGGAGCCTAAGTTGCCGCCAACACCGTTGCCTGCGTAACAAGTCAGATTGTAAGTTCCATCGGGAACGCCAAAGAATTGAAGCGCATTGGGGCTGTAATAGGTCCGGTAGAACTGATCCAGCAGGTTTCCGACGTCGCTGGAATTGGGCAGGGACGTTCCAAGGCTGTTGTAGCTGCCGCCATTATTCATGCGGCAGGAAATGCCCGACGAGGTCATGCCATCATCCTTCAGGTCGGAGACACTGTTAATCTGGGCGGCATCATACTCGTGGCCCGCAGCAAGAATATGGGGCAGGACGTTCCAAAACGTTCCATCTCCAAGGATGCCGCGGCCAACATAGTGACCAACGCCGCCCCCGGCAGTTTGACCTGCGCCAATGTTGTTGGTTTCCTGAAAATTGACCGTCCACAGGCCGGCGGGATATTCAGGCAACGCATTGAAGGTAATCGCCACCGGGGTGGTCGAGCCGGCACCGGCCGCGTTCGTCACCACCAACTGATAATAAATCGTCCCCACCGTGAAGGGATTGATTAGCAGGGCGGAATTGGTGGCATTCGGCACATTCGTCCAAGTGCTGCCATCCGGCCCGGCCTGCCACTGCAAGCTCAAGGGGGCAGTGCCGGTGGGAGTCGTGCTCAACCGCACATTCTGCCCGGAATAAACTCCAGCACCCGCCGCGTCGGGAGGCGAGACAGTCATGTTCGGAACCGTCGGGGCCAAGGCCTGCGCACCAATGCCGACGAGGAAGTATTGCTGCACTTGGGCGCTGGTCATGGCGTTCGTGAACAGGCTGGCTTCAGTAATCAGCCCGTTGAAAGTGTTACCAAGACCTGCCGGGTCACCGCCCAGGCGGATGGTGCCACCGGCAAAGGTTTCCGCACTGTGGTTGAGGGTATGGGTGGACTGCAAGAAGTTGGTGGTGCCACCATTTAAGTTGCCCAAATACAGCACCGCATTCGTTGGGGTGATAACATAGGCCACAAAGTTCCATTGAGATTCCGCAACAAACAGACCGGAAGCCCAGCCCCAAGTGGAGGAGGAATTGGTATTCCAAGTATAGCCCAATTGGTCGGAAGCGCCGGTAAAACCAAAGCCGCAGCCGTTGTCAGGCCCGCCGCGATTCATCAACAGCCCGGTGAAGTTCGCCGTCCCGCCATTGGGATTGATCCAGGCCATGAAGGTCACGTTGGAGTTGCCAGCGAGGTTTAAGGCGGGCGGGGTAAGATACGCGTTGGCAGTTGAAACTGCGGTTTGGACCGCCAGTTCGTTTGTGTCCATGTTCGGATAGGTTGGCGGCTGCGGGCCGGCATTGCCCACCGTCACCGCATTTCCATAAACCGGGTCGAAGCCGTGGTGGGAATAATCATAGGCCGTGTAAGTGGGGGCATCAACAGCGGTAGGATCATTCGTTTCGTTCAACCGCCAATAGGCCCACGGATGATTGGTATAAACCAAGTTGAAATATGCCTGATTAGTCACGACCGGAGCCGCCGGCGCGGGCAGAACCGTGAGCGTAACCGCGTTGCTGGCGCTGCCAACCACATTCGCCGCCACAACCTGATAATTGCCGGAGTTGGTGGTCTGGAGATTGCTCAAGGCCAAGGTCGTATTGGTCTGGGCCGTAAGGCTCAAATAACCGCCGCCGTTATTAAACTGCCACTTGTTGGTCATCGGCAAGGTTCCATTTTCGGTGACAGTATAGGAACGGTTGTCGCCCACGAACGTAATCACATTGGTTGGCGTCGGCCCGGTGATCAGCGGCACGGTGGCCGCATGAATGGTCAAGGTTATCACCGAGCTGGTGGCGGAATTGGCCAGCGCATCGGTCGCCACAAAGTAATAGTTGGTGGTGTAGTCAGACCCGCCCGGATTCAAGTCCGGCGGAATCACCGTCAGATTGGTGCCGGTGGCTCCGGAAACAACGTTATAGCCGCCGCTGCCGTCATCCGTCAGCCACTTGTAGGTGGTGGCGCTGCCGGCCAGGGCGACCGTGTCCGCCAGTTTCACCGGCGAAAGGGCGTAAGCCGGGTTCGGCGAGGCGGTCGGCGTATTCAAAATGATGGCGACACCGTTGGGAATCAAACCGATGTCGAACACGCCATCATGCGTGGTGTTGGGATAACCAGAACCGCCATAAATCACCGCTCCGCCGTTCCGGGGAAAGGCGGCAATTTGTCCGCCGGAATAGGCGTCGTAGCCGCCAGGAGCAGTTGCCATTCCCAAATAGCCGCCGACGGAGCGGCGGCCAAAACCATAACCATACATGGCATTGTTGGTCAGGATGATTCCGGAAAAATTCCACTGCGCCCAATTCGGATAGGCAAAGGTGCTTGCCATCAGATTGGTCACGTCGGCAATCACAGTCGCGGTAGAGCCGTCCGGGGAAATCTGGTAAATGAACAAGTCAAAGGTGGTGCCGGCTGCCTGGCTGCCGTTGGCGCCGCCCTCAAGTCCGATGGCCAGCGAATTCAAAGTATATCCTTGGGCATTGTTCCCCGTGGTAAAAGTTTGTCCTTCATAGCGATTGTTGTTCTGGCCGTCGTCGGTGTAGTAATTGAGGCCATCGCTGGATTGGTAACCGTTGGCTTCAGTCAACTGGGAAATGTCGTAGGAGCCCGGTGTCGGTGCGACGTTGGCAGTGGCCGCCAGCGTTCCCGGCAATACTTGGATAACGCTTACCACCGCAGGCACCGCGCTGGTGGCCGTGGCGAGAACACTGTCAGTCACGACTAATGAATAACTGAAGTTAACCCCCGGGGTCATTCCCGTCGTGTTCACGGCAAGCGTGGAGTTGGTGGCGCTGGGGATGTTGGTCAGAGTTCCGCCGCTGCCGCCGTCGGTGCGCCATTGATATTTGTAGGGCGTAGTGCCGCCAATAACCGCAGCGGACAGCGTATTCGTGGTTCCCTGCGCGACCGGATTCGCCACGGACGCCGTAGGGGTTCCCACCGTCAGGACGGAAGGCAAGTTGGAAAGGCGAACCGCCTCCAATTGGTTGGAGGTAAGCAAAGTGTTATAGATTCTGATGTCGTCAATCCTTCCCATAAAGCCGCGATTACTGCCGCTGCCGTTGTTTCTGTTTCCAACCAACAAACACATTGAGGTGGTATTGGTAATCGGACCGGGTGAGTTAGAAAAGTCCCTTGTCATGGCCTCCATGGTTGGCGCTCCAATACTGGCTGCATCCGTTCCCGTCATTATGGCCAGATTCCTCGAATTGTTGCCTAGGGCAGTGCCCATTGCGCTGCTAAAAAAAGCGCCGCTGGTTCCATCATACTCCACGACTACAAACACCCACTGATTTGCCGCGTAAGGAGTGAACACACCACTCTGGGATGGTTGGTTTCCGTTATTCATATTATATTGCAAGCCTGTGCTCCCAGCGAGGGCGAGACTGAAACCAGGCGCGGAACCGGGATTACTTTCGTCGTAGCTCGTGGAATTTCCCAGCATGAGAATACGGGCGGAACTGTTTCCCTGGCTGGTGTAGGCAACTGACGATCTAACCCAAAAGGTCAATGTCATCTGATTCAGCGTGCCTAATCCGGAAATGTCGGCGGCGCTTCTGGCACCATCACTCGTCCCGGTGCCGTTGTAGGTAAAATCAGTCGCTGCTCCGCTGGGACCTGCGCCCGTAAAACTTCCCGAACCCAATAAGGTGGACAAGGTGCCGCCCCCGGCCGTGATGGCCGGAACGCCGGTGCCGCTGCCCCCATCGAAATTCCATTTGTAAACCGGCGTCTGGGCGTGGACCGCTGCTCCGAAGCCGGCGGCCAACATTGCGATTGTGAGGAGTTTTTTCATGTTCAATCTGGGTTTGCTTGATGGATTAATTTGGGTCGGCCAAGCGGCAACACGACGCCAAACGCCGTGCGGTCTTCAATGGCTGATGGTCGAACACTAACACCCTCCACCCAAACCGTCTTGTCGAGAAAGGTTATGACACTACGAAAGCACTATATTTTCGCCGGCCGGTGGTCGTGTCCGCCCAGCGAAAAATTGCTGAACTTGGCCACGGCCTGCGAGCGCGAGCGGACGTGCAGTTTTTCGTAGATGCGGCGGATGTAGGTGTTCACCGTGCCCCGGCTGACCTGCAGCGTTTCCATGATTTCCTTGTAGAGATAGCCGCGCGCGAGCAGTTCCAACACCTCGCGTTCGCGTTGGGAAAGATTGGCGGAGGCCGGCGCGGCCGGATCTTCCCGGTGAAACGCCTGCACGACGCGGCGGGCGATGTTGCTGGTCATGGGCGAACCGCCCGCGTGCACCTCTTTTATCGAAGCCAGCAGTTCGCCGCGCGGCGTCTGCTTGAGCAGATAGCCGGTCGCCCCCGCCGCCAGCGCATCGAACACATGATCCACATCCTCATAAACCGTGAGCATCATGAACTGCGTCCCCGGCAGCAACGGCTTCAACCGGCGCACGCCTTCGATGCCGCTCAAGCCGGGCAGATTGATGTCCATCAGGACGACGGAAGGTTTTTCCGGCGGCAGATTTTCGAGCGCCTGCTCCACGCTGCCATGCTGGCCGACGCACTTGAACCCTTCCGCGCGGCGAATCCAGTCCGTGAGAATTTCCCGCGCCGGGGCGTCGTCTTCCACAATCGAAACGGTGATGCTCATTTTCTTAATCATACGCCAAATATTTTTTGCGTATCGTCATAACTTGTAACGACACGCCGGTTCAAACCGTCAAACCCGCAGCGGCACGCGGAATGTCACCGTCGTCCCCTGCCCGGCCACGCCCTGAACCTCGCACGCGCCGCCGATTTCCGCCAACCGGCGTTTCATGTTGGGAAGTCCGTGACCATGCATGATCCGGTCCGGATTCGTCGGCGGCTTGGAGGCCGGATCGTTGCCGACAAAATCGCGGCCGTTGTCCGCGACCGTCAGGGTCAGTTGATTGGCTTCCAGTTTGAGCGCCACCTGGACTTCCGAGGCGGCGGCGTGCTTGACCACGTTGTTCAGCGCCTCCTTGAACGCGAGAAACAGGTTATGCCGCACCTCCGTCGTCACCAGCACGGCGGGCAGTTGCAACGGCAGGTCCAGCCGGCAACGGATTTGTGCCGCGCTCAAAAAGTCGTAGGCGAACCGGCTTAAATAATTTGCCAGGCTTTCCAGCGTGTCATGGCGCGGGTTCACCGCCCAGACGATTTCATCCAACGCCCGCGTCAGTTCGCGGGCCGTGCCGAAAATCCGTTCCAGATTCGTGGAAACATATTCTGGAATCTGGGTCTCGCCGCGCACGGACTGGCTCAACATGGTGATGCGCGTCAGGCTCGCGCCGAGATCGTCGTGGATGTCTTTGGCGATGCGGGTCCGCTCGCGCTCAATGGCCTGTTCGCGCTCCAGTTTTTCCAGACGACGGCGCAGGCGGCGGCGCGTGTCGAACCAGACGCCGGCACCGACGAGCACCACCGTCATCAGCCCGCCAAAAAAATGAAACCACCACGTCTGCCAGAAATGCGGCAGCACGGTGAACGGCAGCGCGACGCCACGCTCGTTCCAAACTCCGTCATTGTTGCACGCGATGACGTGAAAAACATAATCGCCCGGCGGCACAAAGCTGTAGTTGGCCACGCGCCTGTCCCCGGCGTCCACCCAGTCTTTTTCCAACCCCTCGATGCGGCGTTTGAAGCGCACCTTTTCCGGCGCGACCAGGCTCAAGGCGGTGTAATGAAATTCCAAACGGTTGCGACCCGGAAGAATCCGCAGTGACGGCAATGCATTCGTCACGCGCTGGCCGTCCACGAGCACTTCCTCCAAGGCCATCGGCGGCAGCAGTTGATTGATGCGGACTTCGTTGGGGTTGATGACGACCAAGCCTTTGCTGGTGGGAAACCACAACCGACCGTCGGGAGTCTGGCCGCCCGCCGGCTGCATCCCCTCGGAACATTCAATCGTCGGCAGGCCGTCGTTGATGCCATATGCCAAAAAGGCAACGGACTTGATTTTTCCGTCCGCACAGTCGTTCAACTCCCTTTTCGCCGCGCGAAGAATGCCGCCGTGCGAACTCATCCAGAAAAACCCGTTGCCGTCATCCTCGATATGGCCGATGACGCTGTTCGGCAGTCCTTGCGCCGAATCAATCACGGAAAATTTCCCATCTTTGAACCGGCATAACCCGCCGCCGAATGTGCCGATCCAGAGTGCGCCATATTCGTCGAAATGCAGACACTCGATATAATCACTGGGCAAGCCGTCGCCGCGATGAAACTGCTGGATTTTATTTTGGTCGAGACACGCGAGGCCGTTGCCCGCCATGCCGAACCAGATCGTGCCGTTGGTTTCCTCGATGATCGTCCGCACATCCCGCAACGGATTTCCGCCGGCTTCCGCGAACCAGTTGGTCTGTCCGTCGTGGTAATGCAACAGCCCGTTTTCCGTGCCGGCCCAAAGACTGCCGTCGGCAGCCGTCATCAGCGCGGGAACCCGCAAGAGCTGGCGTTCCATGGCGGGCGCAAATTTGAAACTTTCCCCGTCGCGCACATACAAACCCGCGCCCCAGGTGCCGACGAAAAGATTTCCCTGCGGGTTTTCGGCGATGGACCAGACGTAGGAATTGCCGATGCCATTGGTGTAGCCGAAATTTTCCCAGGCGCCATTTGCGTAGTGATACAGCCCCGCGCCTTCGGTGCCGATCCAAACGCCGTTGGTCGCCGAAGGAAAAACGGAGAGCACCGCGCGCCCGCGCCAGCGGTCCGGCGGCGCGAGCGTCTGGATATTGTTCGGACGCAAACTGACGAGACCGTTGCCGCCGGTGCCGACCCAGAGGTTTCCCTCGCGGTCTTCGATCAGTGACAAAACCCAGTCCGCTTGGAAACCGCTGATGCGGTTGAAATGCAATGGCGGCGCACCCGTGCCGGGAAACAAAATGAAAAATCCGTCGCTTGAAGTGCCGGCCAGCAAGGTGCCATTTCTGGTTTCGACAAAGCTGGTGAGCGGCAACAAATTCCACGGCGCGACCCCGAGGTCTTGAAGCCATTTTTCCCCATCCCATTTGCGGATCCGCCCGTCGCCCGCCACCCATAGTCCGCCGTCATGGCTGGCGCAGATACCCTGGACGTAACTGCCCGTGGTATTCGTGCCGAGCTGGACGACGCGCAACCCGGCGTGCTCCATCACCGAGAGCTTCCCATCACGCGCCACCCAGACTTTGCCGGCGTGGTCGCGCGCGAGGCTCAAGAGTTTCGAGGCGAGACCACCTTCCGGCAGCAGGGTTTTCCCGTCCCGCATCCGTGCCAGTTGCCCGGATTCGTTCAACAGCCACACGTCTCCGCCATCGTCAGCAGTGAAGGCGTAGATTTTCACACCGCCCCACGCGGCCTGATTTTCCTGGGCGGAAAATTTTCCGTCTTTGAACTTCGTCACTGCGCCATTCTCGTGACCGATCCAAAGCGTGCCGTCGTCCGATTCAAACAACGCCGTCACGCGGCTGCTGCGCATCGCCGGCGTGTTTTTTTCGTCGAAGACGGTAAAGCGCACGCCGTCGAACCGCGCCAGTCCGCTATAAGTCCCGGCCCAAAGATAACCATCCCGCGTCTGCACCACGGCGGTGACCTTGTTTTGCGGCAACCCATTTTCCACCTGCCAGACGCGCATGAAAAAATTCGGCGCGTTGCTGGAGACCGCCGCCGCCCCGGTGAACGCCGCCGTCAACAACCAGAAACCAATCGCCAGCAAAACAACCATTGGGTTTGTCCGGGGTGGAAATTGTTGCACACGGCATCTTGTTCCGAACCGTTTTAAGAATCAAGCCATCGTCCGGCCGGCATTGTCGTTCCTTTACCTGGCGTGCGGGCTGGACTTCCAGACCTATGATCAGAATGAATTCCATCGCGCCCCAAATGAAAAAGCATCCGCTCCTGAAAGCTGCCGTCCGCCGCTCGCCGCGCCTAAATCTGATTAACAGGAAAAAATTCAGTCACGCCAGCTTCAATCCGCAGTTGCATCTGTCAAAGACATAATCCCGCGATGGCACGGATGGAGGCGGGCAACCAAGCCACCAGGCCGGTCTCCCATCGCTTTGACTTCCCGCCATCCGCGCATCGTGGATTCAAATGACATGACAGCCGGCGCGGGTTTAGTATGCTGCTGCACTCGTTAACCAAAACAACAAAACCAGCCATGCGCTCTATTTCCACACTCGCAATTCTCATTGCCACCGGCACCGGTCTGATGGCCGGCCCAGCTTTCACCGTTGATGCGACCCGTTCCGCGGGGAAAGTCAGCCCCAAGCTTTACGGGTTGATGACCGAGGAGATCAACCATGCTTACGACGGCGGCCTTTATGCGGAACTGATCCGCAACCGCGCGTTCCTCGACGACGCTCAGTCGCCAGCGAACTGGTCTGTGGTGAAAGATGACGCATCTGCCGCCACCATCGCGCTCGACACGTCAAATCCGCTGAATGACAAAATCCCGACGAGCTTGCGAGTCACGGCAACTCAAGCAACGAAGGATCACCCGGCGGGCGTGGCGAACAGCGGTTACTGGGGAATCCCCGTGCATCCCAAGACCGAATATCGCGCTTCGTTGTGGGCACGGGCGGAAGCCGGCTTCTTCGACCCGCTGACAGTTTCCATTGTGAGCGACGATGGCCGCACGGTTTACGCCTCGGGGGAAATTTCCGGCCTCACCACCGAGTGGAAAAAATTTGAAGCAACGCTCAAGACCGGCAACGTCACGCCCACGGCGCAAGCGCGTTTCGCCATCACGCTGGATCAGCCGGGCACGGTGCGCCTCGGCCTCGTCTCGCTGTTTCCGCCGACGTGGAACAACCGCCCCAACGGCCTGCGGAAGGACATCATGCAGATGCTGGTGGATTTGAATCCAAAATTCCTGCGCTTCCCCGGCGGCAATTATCTCGAAGGCAATCGAGTCTCGGAACGCTTTCCGTGGGCGAAGACGCTCGGCCCGATTGAAGATCGCCCCGGCCATCCGTGCAACTGGGGCTATCGTTCCAGCGACGGCATGGGCCTGCTGGAATTTCTGGAATGGTGCGAAGACATGCACGCCGAACCGCTCCTCGCGGTCTACGCCGGTTACTCGCTCGGCGGCGAACACGTCAAGGCCGGGGCGGAACTCGAACCTTATGTGCAGGAGGCGTTGGACGAAATCGAATATGTCATCGGCGACACCAAAACCACCTGGGGCGCGCGCCGAGCGAAGGATGGCCATCCCGCGCCGTTCAACCTGACCCACGTTGAAATCGGCAACGAGGATTATTTCGAACAGGCCAAGACCTACGACGACCGCTATGCGCAAATTAGCGACGCCATCCGCGCGAAGTATCCGCAACTCAAACTGATTTCGACCACCCCGGACGCGAAGTTAAACGGGCGCAAGGCCGACATGGTGGACATGCACGACTACAGTGCCACGGATGAATTCATCAAAAAGTCGAGCAACTACGGCGCGGACATGAATCGCCAAGGCCCGGAAATTTTCGTCGGCGAATGGGCGGCGCACGAGGATGCCTCGGCCCGGCCTTGGGAGGGACCGTCTTGGAAACTGGCGTCCACGCCATCGATGAAGGCGGCCATCGGCGACGGCGTTTTCATGGCGGCGATGGAGCGCAATTCCGACATCATCAAAATGCAATGTTATGCGCCGCTGTTGGTGAACGTGAATCCCGGCGCGCGCCAGTGGCGACCGGACTTGATCGGCTACGATGCGCTTTCCGCCTACGGTTCGCCGAGCTACTACGCCATCCAGATGTTCAGCCGGAACATCGGCGATGAAATCCTGCCGGTCACTTTTTCGGGAACTTCCGTCCAAGGCTGCGCCACGCGCGACAGCCAGACGGGCGAAATCATTGTCAAACTCGTGAACCCGGAATCAACGCCGCAATCGCTGCCCATCGAAATCAAGGGCGTCACCTCGCTCAAATCGAAGGCCACGGTGATCACGCTATCGGCCAGCCCGGAAGACACCAATTCCATCCGCCGCCCGCGCAACGTCGTGCCCGTCACCACGACATTGAGCGGCATCAAACCCGGTTTCACTTTCACGATGCCGCCCTACAGTGTGGTGGTTTTGAAACTGCAGACGCATTGATTTTTCTCCGGCAAGAAGGTCTGCGCCCGCTGGCCGCGACCACTCGCACCGTGACGATTGGCGGTGATGGAAAATGGGGAACGCCCGCCGCTCAAGCGGAAAGGTGTGTGAACTTGGCGATGGCCTGCGAGCGCGAACGCACATGCAATTTTTCGTAGATGCGGTGGATGTGCGTGTTGACCGTCGGCACGCTGATGTGCAGCAATTCGGCGATCTCCTTGTAGAGATGGCCGCGCGCCAGCAGTTCCAGCACCTCGCGTTCGCGCGGCGAAAGGTTGTCCGTGCCGGACGGCAGGTCGCTGTTGAACCGTTGGAATGAGTGGACAATCTTGCGCGCGATGTTGCTGCTCATCGGCGAGCCGCCGNNGCACGTCCCTGATCGCGGTCAGCAATTCGGCGCGCGGCGTGCGCTTGAGCAGATAGCCGCTCGCGCCGGACGACAGCGCCTTGAAAATGTGATCCGGGTCTTCATACACCGTGAGCATCATGAACTGCGTGTCCAACATCTGCGGCTTGAGGCGGCGGACGCACTCGATGCCGCTGATGCCCGGCATGTTGATGTCCATCAGCACGACAGCGGGCTTTTCCTGCGGCAGCGCAACCAGCGCAACCTCGGCATTCTCATGCACCCCGACGCATTCAAAACCGGCTGCCCCGCGAATCCACTCGGTCAGCAGGCTGCGGATGGAAGCGTCATCCTCAACAATGGAAACAGTGATGCCCGCCGGCTTAACCTTGGCCCGAACGCTTCTGGTTTTATTTTCGTCAGCTTTCATTGGTGTGCCGCCGGGTGATGATGAAGGTGGCGGACAGGTTCACCATAGCGTTGGAAACCAACGACCGCAAATGCAAACCAAGGCGCAAAAAACGGGCCGGGTGAAAATCACCCGGCCCGCTGGTCAAAACGGAAGGAATTTTTTAGCGAACAGAGCGACGGCGGAAGAACAGCAGAGCCGCACCGCCCATCGCTGCCACCGCCATCGTGCCGGGTTCGGGCACGGGGGCGACAACAAAAGCCATGTCATCCCAACGGACGAGGCCGTTGGCGTTGACGGTCACGCTTTTGATCGGATCCGCGGCGCTGGCCTGAAATCCATAAAAGTTGAGTGCACCGGTGTTATTGCCGCTGGGATCCTGAGTTTGCGCGCTGTATGTGATCACCGAGTTGTCCGCAAGCGTGAAACTCAACGTAACCGTGCGGCTGGCATTGCGGTTGAGTTCCGTCGCCCCCCAATACGTTAGTCCTTGGCTGAAGGTGAGGGTTTCCGGGGCGCTGCCTCCAAACCCTAGGTATTGACCGCCGGAAACATCCGTGGTGCCGCTGCCCGACGTCGACCCCATCTGTAAACCACTGTCGTTACGAGCGAAGATCAGCGATTGAGTTCCACTGACTCCATAGCTTACCGTCCACGAGGTCTGAGACGTATTGACTGGCCACCCGCTGGCGTTGTCAAAATTCATCACACCACCGGTGTTGTTGGCGAACGCAGTGGCCACCACGCTGCTCATCGCGGCTTCGGTCACGAAATTTGCATTCCCCACGTTGTTAGGCGAATCTTGAAGGGTCTGGCCGTGGAGATTGGGATCTAACACACCAACGGTTGATTGGGCGAACGAGTTTGCAGCCACGCCGAGCACGGTGAAGGCAACTGCCCCCAATATGAGGTTATGATTTTTCATTTTTACTCTGATTTTTAATAGTTGGATTTGAGATCAGTTATATACATTTTGTAGGGACAGCAATAAGCTAACAGCCCCCCACCATCTGTCATGTCATATGAGTTACTGTCATATAAGTTACCGACATTGAATCATCGGGAGTGTGCCCCTGACACAGGCAGACAGTGCGAGAAGCCACGCCCATTTTCCAGCCGGTGAGACGTCCAACTCACCTTTGCTTTGTCACCACTCAAAGGTGTTCTGCGACAACTCAAAGTGATTCTGTCACAAAACAAAGTTGTTTTGTTCCAACTCGACATTGCTTTGTCACGCCACAAAGTTGTTTTGTCACAAAACACTTTTATTTTGTGACGGACCAAAGATGAGTTGCGGCTTTTGACGGTGTAAAACTGTCCCGCCGTCTCCTAAAACAACCTTGCTGTCTAGCTTTAGAGCAAAAACCGGGTGAGAAACTGGTGGCAAAGGTTGCTCCCCGAATCCCCAAGGTCTGGAATCATCCTGCCCGGTGTGGGCCGATGACCGGCGGCAATGCCCGTTGGGCGGAATCGAATAAAAAAGACCAAAAACGGGTCGTTGGGAGTCCGGCAAAAGCCAGGTGGCGGTGCTCGGTGAGCGCCGGTGGCATGGGAATCCCTTAAAAACCCGGCGGTCACAGACCGCCGCTACAACCGAAGCTGACTTTTGCAGAGATTTCTACTGGTATTATTTTCGTCAGCATTCACCGGTGTGCCGCCAGTGATTGCAGATGGCGGACAGCTTCACCACAGCGTTGGAAACTAACGACCGTAAACACAAACCAGGACGCAAAAAAACGGGCCAGGTGATTTACACCCGGCCCGCTGGTCAAAACGGAAGGTGTTTTTCAGCGAACGGAACGACGGCGGAAGAACAGGAGAGCCGCACCGCCCAAAGCCGCCACGGCCATCGTGCCAGGCTCCGGCGTCGGGACGATTTGGATGTTATCAATGTAGAAAGTTTCGCCTGCCAAACCACCGCCCGCATTCTGAGCAATGCCCATTTGGAAATATGAGAGACCTGCATTCACCGCGTTGATGGTGTAGGGAATTACGTAATGTGTCCAAGTCCGACCATCGGCCCCGGTGAAGTTTGAGGAAGTAGACGCCCAGTAAGTATTATAGCCCCCGTTATTGTTCAGCGTGATACCCCACTGATTCCAATCGGTAAAATTGCCCCCATAGAGGTCAAACGTCATGGTTCCTGAATAAGCAGTCAGGGTGCCAGGCCCATAACCCGATCCCCCACTCCATGCCGCAATGGCTCCTGGGTCAATGGCTAACAGGTAGCCCTGATTCCCTTCCTGCCCCGGAGCGCTTGAGCCTGAAAGCCACCCATTCCATCCGCCAGGTGAGGTCAGTTGGAGCGAGCCAACCGCGCCAACTCCGCCGGGACTCGACTGATTGCCGAGACCGTTCACGGTGCTGCTGTCCGAGTAATAGGTGCTGCTCACCGTGCCGGCACCGCTGTTGAACTGCGCAAAATCCTGCGTGGTGGTGTAGAGCGTGGATTGAGCCGATGCATCCACACCAAGCAATCCCAGCATTCCAAGCGTGAGAAGAAGTGTTTTTTTCATATCAAGTGTTTTAGTGCTTTTATTTTAGTCTTTTCAGTCTGATTTGGATGCCTGCTTGGGTTTCTTTCAGGATGTCCAACGGCCATTGTTTGTTATTTCACCCCGTCTTCAACAAGCGACTACGAACCACGCGACTCAATTGAAAACTGGGTTTTGATGATTCAAACAAAAATTCACCTCATTGTAACGTCATGAAAATTGATGACCCCAACCCAGTAATACAATAAGTTCTTATACTTATAATTCCACCACCTTACGGGAGCGGCGGGCCAAGTTTGATGCGATAGAAACGCTGCGGCGAATTCGTCGCGGTGTCCGTCCAAGTGAACGGCAGCACCGGCGAATTGGTGATGAAAACGCTGCTCCATTGCGTGAGGTTGGTCGAGGCCTCAACCGCGTAATCCGGTCCGCCCTGGCCACTGATGTTGAAACTAAATTGTCCGCCAGTAACTGAAATGTTGCCGATGCCCGGAGCGGAAAGCGGATTGACGATGACCGAGAAGCTTTGCGTGGCGCTCAAGACCGGCGAGCCGTTGTCGGAGACCTTCAACGTAAAACCGTTCGTCGAGTTCGCCTGCGTGACGAGCGGACGGAAGCTGAACGCGCCGCTGTTGGTGTTCAATGTCGCGTTGGTCGCACCGGCCAGCAGCGCGAAGGTCAGCGTCTGCGGCGGCGAATCCGTGTCTGTGGCGCTGGCGGTAAACGCGACGGTCTGGCCGACGTTCACCGTCCGATTGGTGATGGCTGCCAGCACCGGCGCCGTGTTGGTCGGGGCGGCCGGGATCAGCAGGTTGACGATGGTGTAGGCTGGGACCGTGACGGTGAACGTGTTGCCCAGGCCGGTCACGTTGTTCGAGGAGATGGGATAACTGGGATAGTTATTCGTGCCGATGAAATTGGTCTGGCCGAACTGATACCAGATGCCGGTGCTGGCCAAGGCCGGCCCGCTGATGTTCAACGTGACCGCGATGGGAATGAGCGGATCGGTGTTGATCAGCATGACACCGGTTTTCCCGTCCTGACGCGTGGTGGCATGCACATGGACAGCAGTTGTTGATGAGTTAATTTTCAGCATCGTGTCGCCGACGGGTGCGAGCAGGCGCGCCATCTTTGCCCCGTAGGCCGGTCCGAGCAGTGAATTATTAGCTATGCCAGGAGTGCTCGACGCAAGAAATCCGCTGTGCAATTCCTGGTAATCCACATTGCAGGCGCCATTTTCAATCCACGTCAGCAAAGTATCCGCGGCGTATTCCGCGCTGCCGCCGCCAAGGACGCCCGAGCCGGTCTCGGTCACCGCGATCCCGACCTGGTTTGAGCGTGAACCGACATACTGGCCGATCTGCGAACGGCAGTCCGAAACACCGCCGGCAATCTGGAGGGGCGACTGTAATTGTTGCGCATCGGTCCCGCCCGGATACCAGTGGATGACGACAAAGTCCACCACGTTGGAGACCGGTGGCAATGCCGCGGCATTGTAGGACTGCCGGCCTTGATCAAATCCGATGCCGCATTTGATGGTGGGATCCTTGGCTTTCATGGCGTTGATGATGACCAATGAGTTTGAGCCGTAGGCGGCAGGAGACAGCGCGGGCTGCAGGTTCCGGTTTCCGTCATACGGATAGTGCAGGTCATATTCCCAGCCACTGCCGCCGTAGTAACCATTGCCACCGACTTCGTTGCCGATTTCCCAATATTTGATGCCCAAGCCCTTGGTATTATTGGCATAATTCACCCAAGCGGCGGCTTCGCTAGGATCCGTGCCACCGTCGCAGGTAAGATTGGAGCCGTAATTGATGGTGATGATGGCCTTGGCACCGGCAGGTTTGACAGTATTGTTGATCCAATTATCGAAGTTATCACCCGAGGCCAGATAACTGCCATTGCAGGCGGTATAATTCTGCCAGTGAAAAGTATCAGCATACGAACCGCCCGGGTAACGAATGATATTAATGCCGGCATTGGAGATGGAGTTGCCGGTGCCGGCACTGGTCAGGATATTATCATAAACGGCGCTGGCGACGCCCATCCCTTCCAAAGGCATCATTGCCATCGTTTGGGTCGTGTTGAGGGTCACGGTGATGGGGGCCTGAACAGTCACGGTGACCACGCTGCTGGTGAAATTTCCGAAGCCGTTGTTAACAATGTAATCGAACCGGAAGTTGCCGGTGCCGGACGGGGTCACGGTGAAACTTGCATTGGAGGCGTTGGGAGCATTGGTCAGCAAACCGCTAGCACCGCCCGACTGCCATTCATAGCTCAACGGGGGATTGCCTGCGCCCGAGGGCGAGGTCAGCGTGATGGGGGAACCGAGGTAAACGGTGTTGCTCGGCGAGATCGTAGGCGTGCCCACAATGATGGTCGCGGTGGCCACCCCGCTGGTGATGCTGCCCGAACTGTCGGTCGCGATGTAATCATACCGATACGAGCCGGTGCCGGGCGGAGTCACTATCAGCGTCGCATTGGTGGCGTTGGGAACATTGGTCAGCGAACCGCTGGCCCCGCCCGACTGCCATTGATACGTAATGGGAACATTGTCGATCGCCGCGGAACTGACGGTGATTGGGTCACCGATATAAGCGGTGCCGGGCGAGACGACGGGCGCGCCGACGAGCAACTGGCTTGAGTTCGTGACCAGGCCGACGACGAAAACCCCGTCATAAGTGCCACTGCTCTCAAACGTGATGGTGCCCCCGGCACTGGGAATCAAGGCGGCCGCCCCGCCGGCGTAGCGATTGCCGCTGGCCACCGCCAATCCGCCATAGCCGCTGCTGACCCGGTAAAAAGTGTAGGCATAAGTCGCATTGGTCGCCAGGGGCACCGCGAGATTGGCCCACCGCAGCCAGTCGCCATCCGTGTAACTGAACGTGGACTGACTGGTGTAAGTGGTCAACAAGGTGGCGGTGCTGCCGGACACGGAAAAGATTCGCAGCTGATACGCCTGCGGTCCCAAACCACCCCCGCCTGAATCCAGCGGCGAACTCCCGGTTCGGAGGGAGAGAGTGTTCAAAACGGCGGCCTTTGTTCCCGTGGTAAAAGTCTGCCCGGGCGGATTGCCATTGTTGGAGAAATAATTGAAGCTGCCGGTCAGGTGCGCGTTTCCGTTCGTGCTCAACTGCGAGAGGTCATTGGGTCCCGAAGCCGGATTGGCCGTGCCGATGTCCGTGAGGATATTGGTGGGTGTCGGTTGCAGGCCCAGGTCAAACACCGCATCAAAATTGTGGCTGCTGCCGGTGGTGATCGCACCGCCGTTGGTGGGAATGAGCGCCATTTCGCCGCCGACGTAGGCGTTCGTCGCCACCGCCAGCGCCGCATAGCCGCCGCTGCCCGGCTTGATGCCGAAAGCATACGCGTAAGTTTGATTTGTTGCCAACGACACGTTGATTCCGCTCCATTGTAGCCAGTCGCCGTCGGTGAAACCGGGATTCGGCGCGCTGACCGTGACGAGCAACGTCGCCGTGCTGCCGCTCATCGAATAAATGCTCAAATAATACGTCGGGGTGTTCGAAGGCGTGCCGTAACCGTTGCCGGAATTCAATCCTGCCGTCCTAATGGCAACCGATACGAGATTCATCGCGTTGGTTCCGGTGGTGAAGGTCTGACCGGCGGGTGGATTGTTGTCGGTATAATAATTGATTCCATCCGGAAAATTCGGCCAGGCCGTGTTCCCATTGGTCGAGAATTGGTAGATGTCGTTTGTCCCCGGACTGGGCGAGATTGTTCCGATGTCTGTCAAAGTTTGGGCGTATAAACTCCCCGCCAAGCCAACGGCAAAAAATGACAACATCAGGCTGCGAATGGCGGTGTTCATTATAGGAACATAACCTAAATGAACCTGAAAAATAGTCGTTAGTTGTTATGACACCACCGTCCTTATGGCAGCGGCGGGCCGAGCTTGATGCGATAGAAACGCTGCGGCGAATTCGTCGCGGGATCCGTCCAAGTGAACGGCAGCACCGGCGAATTGGTGATGAAGACGTTGTTCCACTCGCTGAGGTTGGTCGAGGTTTCAATCGCGTAATCCGGTCCGCTCTGACCGCTGACGCTGATAGTAAGTTGTCCGCCGGCGAATGAAAGGCTGCTGCTCATGCCGGGGGCGGAAAGCGGATTGACGACCACGGAAAAGCTTTGCGTGGCGCTCAAACTCGGTGTGCCATTGTCGGAAACTTGCAGCGTAAAATTGTTCGTCGAGTTCGCCTGGGTGACGAGCGGACGGAAGCTGAACGCACCGCTGTTGGTGTTCAATGTCGCGTTGGTCGCGCCGGCCAGCAGCGCGAAGGTCAGCGTCTGCGGCGGCGAGTCCGTGTCCGTGGCGCTGGCGGTGAAGGCGACGGTCTGGCCGACGTTCACCGTGCGATTGCTAATCACGGCCAGCACCGGCGGCGTGTTGGTGACAACCTGATTCAACGCGTTCGTGCGGCCGAGGTAGTTGCTGTCGCCGGAATAGATGGCGGCAATCAAATTCGTGCCATTGGGCAGCGTGCTGTTGGTGGCCGTGGCCGAACCGCTGCTCAACGTCCGTGTATCAAACAACACACCGTTGGTCAGGAAATTCACCGTGCCGATGGCGTTCGTCGGCAGGCTCGCGGTGAAAATCACGCCCTCGTGGTAGCCAGACGGATTCTTCGAGGAACTGAACGTGAAAGCCGGACTGGCCTGATTCACCGTCACACTCACACTGACCGTGGCTGAATTGTAATCCGTCGTGTCGCTCGGCGTGAAGGTCACTGACTGGTTCGCCGTGCCTGCCCCCGGAGCCGTGGCCGGCGTGGTGAAGGCAAAGCTGCCCGCCACTGAAGCGTTGTTCGCGGAATTGGTCGCCGCACCACCGCTCAAGCTGGAATTGGTCAGCGTCTGGCCATAGGCGATGGCCGTGGCCACCGGTGCCTTCAACACCGGCGTCTGCTTGTTCACCGTCACACTCACGTTGACTATCGCGGAATTGTAATCGGTCGTGTCGCTCGGCGTGAACGTCACTGATTGGTTCGCCGTGCCCGCTCCCGGAGCCGTGGTTGGCGTGGTGAACGCAAAGCTACCCGCCACTGAAGCGTTGTTCGCCGAATTGGTTGCCGCGCCACCGCTCAAGCTGGAATTGGTCAGCGTCTGGCCGTAGGTGATGGCCGTTGCCACCGGAGCTTTCAACACCGGCGTTTGCTTGTTCACCGTCACACTCACGTTGACATTGGTCGGGTTGTAGTGAGCCGTGTCGGTCGGTGTGAACGTCACCGATTGGCTGGCCGTGCCCGTTCCCGGGGCCGTGGCTGGCGTGGTGAAAGCAAAACTGCCCGCCACCGCGGCGTTGTTCACCGAATTGGTGGCCGCGCCGCCGCTCAAGCTGGAACTGGCCAGCGTCTGGCCGTAGGTGATGGCCATTGCCACCGGTGCCGTTAACACCGGTATCTGTTTGTTCACCATCACAGAAAAACTTTGCGTCGCGCTCAGGCTGGGCGAGCCGTTGTCGGCGACCTTGATCGTGAACCCGTTCGTCGTGCCCGCGTCGCTCGGCTGCGGCGTCCAGGAAAACGCGCCGCTGCCAGCGTTCAACGTGGCGGTGCCGGGACCAGCCAGCAAGCTGAAGGTCAACGTCTGCGGCGGCTGGTCGGTGTCCGTGGCACTGGCGGTAAACGCCACCGTCTGCGCGACGTTCACCGTCTGGTTGGTGATGACTGCCAGCACCGGCGCCGTGTTGGATGATGCTACCATCCAAAGCACCAGGGCGTTCGCGTTGCCCGAGAGGACATCCCCGCCGGAACTGTTTCCAGGCAGCTGCTCAATGAGTGTTTTGGTGGAACTGGTGGCCGTAAATGCGCCCATCACACAGACGTTGGAACCCATCTGCCAAGTCTGGGAAACATCGCCGGACAGATTGGGATCTTGCAAATACGCCTGGCGTATATTTTCGGGAGAGCGATCATCCAGTCCGAAAAACATCACGATGTAACGCGATCCAGCCGTGAGATTGTTCAGGGTGATGGTCTTGGGGCCGCCATCATAGTTGAATTCGTTGAGCACGGCATTGAAGTTGGCATTGCTGGTATTTCCGGAGAAGGAGCCGGTGGCGGTTCCGCTTCCCGTGGCGGTTGCCACGGAGCCATTGGCCGTGAAATTGATCTGCGTGCCATTCGTCAGCGTTACCGTGTAGGCGGTCCCGCCAAACGTCGCCGCGCCAACCAGAACCGATCCCGAGGGCGGCGATAGCGTCGCGTCAGCAGTGGTGATGGGGGTGGGAACGGACCAAGTGAAATTGGTCGCGGCTGGCGGCGCGAACGGAGTGAGAGTGAGGGCGATGGTCGTCGTGTGGCTGAGCGATCCGCAGGTGGCGGTGACGGTCACATTCGATGTGCCGGAGGTGACGGTGTTGGAGGCCGTGAACGTCAGCGTGCTCGCACCACCGGTAATTGGATTCGCGTCAAACGTGGCGGTGACTCCGCTGGGAAGATTGGTGGCGCTGAACGTATAACAGCCATTCAGGCCGTTCAATGCGGTCAGTGTCATCGTGCTCGTGCCGCTTGATCCGCCTTGCACGGTCAGGCTGGTTGGGTTCGCCGACACGCTGAAGTCCGGCGAGAGAGTATTCCATGAAATGGAATCAATGTAACAAGTGTTCGTCCAGCCGGCGCTGGTCGTAAAGCCAAGCCACAAGTGTTTCAAGGGAGCTGTGTCCGTTGCCGGAACCGTCAAAGTAAGAGTATTCCAAGCGTTGGCTGTCAGGCTCCCAGACCCAGTCTGGCTCCAAGCCCAGTTATAATCCTGCAGATAGGCTTTGATATCGGAGACCTTATGGCCGGACGGAAGCCAGTAACGGAAGGTAATCGTGGCGCCGGGAATGATCGGCGCGTTGTCCAACGTCACAGAGGAGTTTCCCGCTGCCGCACTATTGAAATTCACTGCCAATGACTGGCGTCCGGCGTAGGCGCGCGCGGAGGAGGACACGATTCCAGTAATGATCCCGCCGCCTGAATACCAGCTTTGCGGGTCGGTTTCAAAATTATATTGCGCCGGATCCGGATTAACGCCGGTGGTCGTCGCATGGGCCTCAGGTGAATAACCGGTCGGTCCGGAGCCGTTGACGGCGACCACTTGATAATAATAAGTGGTGCCGCTGTTGAGATTAGTGTCGGTATAGGATGTGCTGGTGATGCCCGTGACCACCGGATTGGTGGGCTCGCCGCCGG
>PLYV01000056.1 GCA_003151855.1 Limisphaerales bacterium
ATGCGGTTGGTGAAGCGTTCGGGATCGGTCTTCCACATCCGGCTGCCCGGTCCCCAGAAATAGAAAATCACCAGCGTGCCGCCGAGGATGTGCAGCGCGTGCAGGCCGGTCAGCGTGAAATAAATCGCGGTGAAAGTGTTGTGCGCCGGGCCGTAGTTGCCCATTTTCTTGATGTCGGTCGCGGCGATGGTGATGTCATCATGTTTGGCCGCCTGCGCCTCCGGACTGCGCAAATCCATCAGCTCCTTGCGGTCTTCGACGATGTGGCCGTGCAGCGTGACCGTGCCAATTTTCTTCGCGAGATCGAAGTTGGCGGATTTATTGACGAGGTGGCCATCGGCGAATTTTCCGTTCACCAGCGCGACTTCATAATGATTCAGCTTGTCGTGATATTCGTAGGATTTGATTCCCAGAAACGTCAGCGCGAGCAGGATGGTGCAGCCGTGGAAGAATCTGAACTTGCCGAACTCGCGCACCTTGCACGCCGCCCACGCCAGCAGCGTGGTGATGGCCGAGAGCGCGAGCAGGATGGTGTTGACGGTGCCCAGCGTGACATTGAGCCAGCCGTGCGGCCACATCCCCGGCTCCGCGCCGACGCGCAGCAAAATGTAGGCGGAAAACAGCCCGCCGAAGAGCATCACTTCGGACGCGAGGAACAGCCAGATGCCGACCTTGGCGTTGTAGATGCCGGTGTCGGGACGATTGTGAACTGTGTAGGGAATTTCCATGGAAAATCAGTGGTGCGGATTGGGGCCGTGGCCGACCTCGGCCTGTGGCGTAAAATCTTTTTTCGCACCGGCGGTGCTGTATTCGTAAGGGCCGTGAACGACGTTCAGTTCGCCGGTAAAATTGCCGTGCGGCGGCGGCGTGGGCGTCTGCCAGTCCAGCGTGGTTGCGCCCCACGGATTGTCGCTGTTCACTTTTTCGCCGTGGCTGATGCTGTAAAAAAGGTTGATAATAAAGGGAATTTGCGCGATGCCCAGCGCGATGGCCGCCCAGAGAATCCAGCCGTTCAACTGCATCACGCTGCCCGGCAGCGCGTCAATCGCGTTCGGCACGCGCGCGGCGGAGTAGTTCACGCCGCCGTCGCTCATGCGGCGGATCATGCCCTTGATGCCCTGCGCGAACATCGGCATAAACACCAGATTCATGAACGTGAACGAGCACCAGAAATGCACACGGCCCCAGAATTCATTCATTCGTCGCCCGGTCATTTTGGGGAACCAGAAATACACACCGGCGAACAGCGCGAAGATCGTTCCCGGTGCGACGACATAATGAAAATGTGCGATGACGTAATAGGTGTCGTGCAGATACAAATCCGCCGCCGCGAGCCCGAGCGGCAGGCCGGTGAGGCCGCCGATGCCGAACATCGGCAGGAATCCCAGCGCGAAAAGCATCGGCGTGTTGATGCGGATGGAGCCGCCCCAAAGCGACAGAAACATACACGTCAAAATGATGACGGACGGCACGGAAATGATCATCGTCGTCGTCTGGAAGAACGTGGCGATTTTCTGGCCCATGCCGGTGAGATACATGTGATGCGCCCAGACGATGAACGACAGGAAACCGACGAACAGCGCCGAATACACGAGCGATTTGTAGCCCCACAACGGCTTGCGTGTGTTGTTGGCGATGATTTCGGCGACAATGCCCATCGCCGGCAAAATCAAAACGTAAACTTCCGGATGGCCGAGAAACCAGAACAGATGTTGCCACAACAGCGGGCTGCCGCCGCCGCTGCGATCCGCAAGCTGGCCGCCCACGGCCAGACCGGTCGGCAGGAAAAAACTGGTGCCGACGACATTGTCCATCAACTGCAAAACACCGGCGGCTTCGAGCGGCGGAAAGGCCAGCAACAAAATGAACGCCGTCACAAACTGCGCCCAGACAAAGAACGGCATCCGCATCCATGTCATGCCCGGCGCGCGAAGTTGGATGATGGTCGCGATGAAATTCACCGCGCCGAGCAGCGACGACGTGATAAGCAGCACCATGCCTGTCAGCCAGAACGCCTGACCGTGCGTGGGAATCGTCGTCGCCAGCGGCGAATACGAAGTCCAGCCGGCCTGCGCCGCGCCGCCGGGAATGAAAAAGCTCACCAGCATCACCACGCCGCCGAGGAAAAACGCGTGGAAGCTCGCCATGTTGATGCGCGGAAAACACATGTCCGGCGCGCCGATCATCAGCGGCACGACATAATTGCCAAACGCCGCGAACGCCAGCGGCACCACGCCGAGGAACACCATGATGGTGCCGTGCATCGCGCCAAAGGAATTATAAAGATCGGGCGAAATCGCGCCGTGCGCCGCCATCGGGCCGCAGACTTTTTCCAGCAGCGGGCCGAACACCGGCACCGGCACGCCCGGATGCGCGATCTGCCAGCGCATGAGCAACATCAGGAAAAATCCGAACAACATGAAGCAAAGCGACATGAAGCCATATTGAATACCGATGACCTTGTGGTCGGTGGAGAAAATATATTTCTGCCAGAAATTCGGCTCGTGATGCTCGTGCGCGCCGTGGTCGTCATGGCCATGCGCGGCTTCGGCTTCCCGAAACGGTGGAAACTGTTGGACGTTTGCCTGCATAAAAATTATTTCAATTTGTTACCGACCAGTGCCGCGATCAGCAGCGGCAGGTAAATGATGGACGCCAGAAACAACTGCCGCGCGCGCCGCGCCGTCAGTTGCCGCGCGAACCGCACGGCGGACCAGAAATAGCCCGCGCCGAGGATGAGCGCGACCCCGAGATAGATTTTTCCGTTTAGGCCAAATGCGAACGGACACAGGCTGGCGAACAGCAGCGCGATGGTGTTGCCCACGGATTGTTGCGCCGTGCGGCTGCCGTCGGCATCCACGTTGGGCAGCATCACGAAGCCGGCCTTGGCGTATTCTTCCTTGTAAAGCCACGCGATGGCCATGAAATGCGGGATTTGCCAGAACGCCAGAATCGCGAACAGCGCCCAGCCTTCACCGGACAATTCGCCGCGCGCGGCGGTCCAACCCATCAGCGGCGGCAGCGCACCGGGAACCGCGCCGACCAAGGTGTTCATCCACGACACGCGCTTGAGCGGCGTGTAGATGAAAAGATAGCTGACGGATGTCACCGCGCCAACGACGCTCGTGAGCGGGTTCACCAGCACCGCAAGATATACCAAGCCAATGACAGAACTAGCACCGCCAAAAATCGCGACGGTCGCCGGCTGCATCCGTCCGGACGGCAGCGGGCGGCTGGCCGTGCGGCGCATCTTGGCATCGTAGTCACGTTCGAGCCATTGATTCAACGCCGCCGCGCCGGACGCGACGAGTGCCGTGCCAAACAGCGCGTGGAACATCAGCAGGTAATTCACGCTGCCAACTTCGCCGAGGTAAAAGCCCACGAAGGTGGTGAGCAGCACGAGCGCGGTGAGCCGCGCCTTGATCAAGTCCGCCAGGACCGCCACGAGGCTTTTTTCCGCGCCGGACGTTGGGACAAATGCTTCCGCCGATGATTTCATTCGTTGGTGTAAAAACCGCGATTAGTATCGCGCCTAATTCAACCTATTTTGCCATGCGTGAGCAAAATATGCAATGTCGTTTGCCGCGAAATTATGTAGGTGAATGCCTTAAATAAGGTCGGTGAACACCTTATACCACCAGCTTCGTCCGCCGCGCGGCGACGAGCCACCACAGCGCGCCGGTGAGCAGCGCCGAGGCGCCGACCATGACGTGCAGCGTGGTCACGTCCGCCGCCTTGTTGGACCAGATCGTCCACGCGCCGAGACCGATTTGCAGCGAAAGCAACGCCAGCCAGAAGAAAGCGAGCTTCGTCAGCGCGTCACGGATACCGAGTTTTTTCCGCGCCAGCATCGCCGCCGCCGCGACGCCGAGGAAAATCGCGTAGGCGACAAAGCGGTGGATCATCTGCAAATCCACCTGAAACGCGGTGATGGGATTGCCGATGGTGCCGGGCGGGCGCGTGGCGTTGTAATGCGCGATGGCTTCCGGCGTCGTGGCCGGCCAGATTTTTCCATACGCCAGCGGAAAATCCGTGATGGCGAGGCCGGCATGCTGATGCCGCATGGTCGCAGCGATGAGCAGTTGCACAAAAATCAAAATCGTGACGTAGAGAATGTGGCTGCGCAGGCCGCGCGGCACGACGGCTTGTTTTTCGTCCGCCGAATTCATCCACCAGCGGCTGGTGAACAGCGCGATGGCGGTGGCCAACAGCAGGAAAGTTTGTGCGACCGCGCCGTGCGGCACGCCAAGCCAGTCGAGTTGCCAGCGGACGCGCAGGCCGCCGAGAATTCCCTGCACGACGACCAGCAGAAATGCGGCGATGCCCAGCCATTGAAGCCATTTGCGGGAATCTTTGAGCCAAAGCCAGACTGCGAGAATGGTCGTGAGCAGGCCGACACCGGACGCGAGCAGCCGGTGCGAGTGTTCGTAGAAAATGCCGCCGACCCATTTATCCAGCGGAAAGACGAACATATTGTAGCCGTAGGTCGTCGGCCAGTCGGGCACGGACATGCCGGCTTCGTGGCTGGTGACGAGGCCGCCGAGGCCGATGAGCAGAAACGTGGCGACGGCGTTCAGCACGGCGAACCAGAACAGCGCGGG
>PLYV01000128.1 GCA_003151855.1 Limisphaerales bacterium
TAAAGGCACCTGACTCGAAATCAGAAGTAGTCGCAAGGCTACCGTGGGTTCGAATCCCACCCCTTCCGCCATTTCCCAAGGCTCTACAGGTGAGCCTGTCCGGGTTAAATGGGGTGGTTAAAACCGCCAACTGTCAGTAAAAGCGCCGGTTTGCGTGAATTCCCGCAGAATTTCGCTTAAATCCCGCACTACTCCGGCACTATCCGGTAACGGTTTTAATTTCGTGTCCCTACAATCCGAGGCCCGGAAATTCGTCCAGACCCGGAACGAGGCCGTCCACCAGCCGCTGATGAATCTGCCCTGGCCATGAGGCGGGAAAGCTGCCGCTTGTTCCGGGCATTTCACCAATTGAATCGGCGGACTCACCAGAACAACTGGTGAAATCATCGTTTCAAGCCGCAGTTCCGGTTAATTTCCTTTTGGCCGAAATTTTTCTGTTGTATATCAAGGCCATTCGCGTAAACGGCAAGCCATGAAAAAAACCGGCCTCATACTCCTGGTGGATGACGACGAACAGCTTCGCCTGTTGTTTTCCACCTTTCTCCGGCGCGAAGGCCATGAGGTGCTGGAGGCGGGCACCGGCCACGAAGGTCTCAAACTCGCGCGGCAGCGGCGTCCGGATTTGGTGCTGCTCGATGTCGGCCTGCCGGACATCAACGGCGTGGAAGTCTGCCGCCAGATCAAGACCGACCCGGCGCTGATTGATGTCTTTGTGGCGTTCTGTTCCGGCGAGGCCACCAGCGACGAGCACAAGGTCAGCGGTTTCCAGACCGGCGCGGATGAATATCTCGTCAAGCCGTTCGGCCTCCAGGAACTTTCCGCGCGCGTGCAGACGCTGCTGCGCCTGCGCAACACCACCGCCGCCCTGCGCGCCAGCGAGGAGCATCACCGCAAGCTCATTGATATTTTGCCAGACGCGGTCTGCTTGATTCATCCGAAAGGCCGGCTGCTCGCGGGCAATTCCCAGGCGGCGGCCATGCTGGGTTTCGCCAACACGGAGGAGCTGCTGCAAAAAACCATTTTCGATTTCACGCCGCCCAGCGAACACGCGCGCATTGAGGCGGACATCAGCAAAGCCCTGATGACTGGCATCCTGCGCAATGCAGAATATGTGATGCTGAAAAAGGACGGCGCGCCGTTCCGCGTGGAGCTGAGCGCGACCGTCTCGCTCGGCATCAACCAGCAGCCGGCGGGCCTGTTGAGCGTCGTGCGCGACATCACCGAGCGCCAGCAGTCGCAGGAGGCCTTGCGCGCGAGCGAAGAACGCTTCCGTCAGCTCGCCGACCACATCCGGGAAGTTTTCTGGATGACGAATGTTGACCGCACCAAGATCATTTATGTCAGCCCGGCGTATGAAGAAATCTGGGGCCAGCCGTGCGTAAATCTTTACGCCGCGCCGCGCAACTGGAGCGACGCCATCCATCCCGACGACCGTCACCGCGTGCTGGAAAGCATCATCACCAAGGCGACCACCGGCGAATACGACGAGACCTACCGCGTCATCCGGCCCGACGGCTCGATCCGCTGGATTCAGGATCGCGCATTTCCCATCCGCGACGCGGCAGGCAACATCTACCGCATCGTCGGCATCGCGGACGACATCACCAAGCGCAAGCAGGCATGGGACGCGCTCGGCGAGAGCGAGGCGCGCAAACGCGCCATCATGCAGGCGGCGCTGGAAGGCATCATCACCATTGACCACGAGGGCCGGATGCTGGAACTGAACCCGGCGGCGGAAAAAATCTTCGCGCACAGCCGCGTGAAATTGATCGGCGAAAATGTCATGGGCATCGTGCCGCCGTCGTTCCGCGCGTGGTTCAAAAATGGATTGGAAAACTCCTTCAGCGGCGACAAGGGGCCGACGCTCGGCAGCCGCATCGAGATGCCGGCGCTGCGCGCGGAAGGCAGCCGTTTCTCCGCCGAGTTCACCATCACGCGCATCCGGCTGCCGGGGCTGCCGATGTTCACGATTTACATCCGCGACATCACGCAGCACAAGCGCGCCGAGGCCGAGTTGCGGGCGCTGCCGCAGCGCATCATCAAGGCGCAGGAGGACGAGCGCTCGCGCATCGCGCAGGAACTGCACGACGGCATCAACCAGCTTATCGCCTCGGTGAAGATGCGGCTGCACAAGGTCGAGGGCAGCCTGCCCGGCCTCAAGCCCGCCGCGCGCGAAATCCTCCACCGCTGCGACCGCCTGCTGGTGAAGGTGCTGGAGGAGAACCGCCGCATCGCGCACAACCTGCGGCCGACCGACCTCGACAACCTCGGCCTGGCCGCCGCGTGCACGAGCTTTTGCAGCGACGTGCAACTGCGGACGAATTTGCAATTTCAATTGCGGCTCATCCCGCCGACGCACCGGTTGCCGCCGGTGGTGGAGCTGCACCTGTTCCGCATCGTGCAGGAGGCCATCAACAACATCGAGAAACACGCCAAGGCAAAATCCGTGCGGCTGGAGATGCAGCTCGACGGCGATTTTGTGGCGCTAAAAATCTCGGACGACGGCCTGGGCTTCGACGCCAAGACCGTTCACGCCACAAAAAAAATGCGGCACGGCCTGGGGCTGACGAACATGCGCGAACGCGCGCTTTCGCTCGGCGGCACCTACGAGATCAAATCCAAGCCCGGCCAGGGCACCGCCATCAGCGTGCGCGTGCCGGTGACGGTTTCCCAGCGGGGTTCAGGCGCGAAACGGGAGCGGTCGGCGGAAGATTGACTTGGTCGGCGCGGTTTTTTTAACCGGCGCTGCCTTCCACCCAGCAGACGGCATAGCGGATGAGCGCGTTGGTGCTGGTGAGCTTCAGCTTGTGACGGATGCTGCCGGTGTGTTTGCCAACCTCGCTGCCCGTGAGACCCAGCGCCCCGGAAATTTCCGACGTGCTTTTGCCTTGGCCGAGAAGTTCCAGAACCTCCAGTTCGGAATCGGTGAGCAAATCCAGTTCGCTGGCGTCGGCGTCCGCCGGCTTCTGCGCGGCATCGCCGGCAAACACCTCCTCGGTGACGTAGATGTGGCCGTCGAGCACGTCGCGAATCGCCTGGATGATCTCCTGCGGATCCTCCTGCTTCATGATGTAGCCGTCGCCGCCGGCGCGCAGCACGCGCTGGGCGTAAAGCGCCTCGTCGAACATGGAGACGACGAGAATTTTGACGGGGATTTTCGCGGCGCGGATTTCCTTGATGAGTTCCAAGCCGCTTTTGCCGGGCAGCCCCAGGTCCACCACGGCGAGGTCGGGCCGGAGTTTGGCGATGGCTTTCAAACCCTGTTTGGCGTCGCCAGCCTCGCCAACGACGGCGAGGTCGGTTTCCGCGTTAATGAGCTTGGCCAAACCATCGCGGAACACCGGATGATCTTCCACCAGGAATATCCGCTTTTGCCGCCCGGAGGCCTGCTTTGGGATTTTTGCCATAGTGAATAAACTTGAAAAATTCTAGCCCGCGCCTGCCGGCGCACAAGCCATTTGATGAGGCCGGCGGAAAAATGTTTAGCCGCCGCCACCCGTCGCGCCCGAAAAAACAAGCCGGTTTTTGTGATTACCCGGACTATTTTGGCCATTCATCCACCCGACGCAATGTCCCCATACTGACATCGCATGTCTCAAAGTCGCATAGAACCTTGGCCGGGATGATTCATATTATTTAATACAGGCATCCGTTAATATATAGCCTAGTTTGTTGTGGATAATATCTCTGAATCTCAAAGCCGGATCATCTTGCTGGTGGACGACAATGTTGACACGCGTCTCCTGACCAAGATGTTCCTCAACAATTTCGGCTACGAGGTGGACTCCGCCGATTCGGCCGGCGAGGCCTTGGCGCGCTTCAATCCCGGCCAGCATCGGCTAGTCCTCACGGACAATTCCATGCCCGGCATGACCGGCGGCGAAATGGCACAGGTCATCAAATCCCGTTCCCCGGCCACGCCCATCGTGATGTGCAGCGGCAACCCGCCCAAGGACTGCTCCGCGATTGACATCGTCATCCGCAAGCCGACCTATCTCCTCGCCATCAAGGACGCCATTGACCAATTGCTCGTGGTGAAATGATTCCGGCAGGATTTCCCGCCATCCTCCGTTCTCCGCCGCTGGAAATTTTTTCCGCCGGATTTATTGCCAGCGTCGATTAGGAAACCACTTCACCTTCACGGTGGTTGAGATTTGTGGTGGCGGCCTGTATTTTGCGCGCAATGTCGGCACCGGAAAAATCCAGTTCCCCGCTCGCCCAACCGGCTGGCCGGGCCGAAGCCGACTTGCGAAGGCCGGTCGGCTCCGTCTGGGGCGTCGGCGAGGAACGCGCGAAACTATTGGCACGCCTGGGGATTTTCACCGTCGAGGATTTGCTGCTGCACCCGCCGCGCCGTTATGAAGACCGCCGGAAATTTCTGTCCATCCGCGATTTGCAAGCCGGCGAAGCCGCCACCGTGCGCGGAAAAATCATCGCCGCCGGCATCAAACGTTTCAAAAAAGGCACGCGCGCGATGTTTGAGTGCGTGTTCGACGACGGCACGGCGCGGCTGCATTGCCGCTGGTGGCAGGCGCAGGCGTGGATGCCGGACTGGTATGCGGTCGGTCGCGAGTTTTTGATTTTCGGCAAACTGGACGACGACAAAAAACCGCGCGCTTTCACGCATCCCGAAACGGAACTCGTCGAGCCGGGCGAGGATGAATTTGTGCACGTCAACCGCATCGTGCCGGTGCATCCGCTGACGGAAGGGCTGACGGCGCGCGTGCTGCGCTCGCTCGTCTGGCGCGCGCTGGAAAAATTTGAAAAGGAAATCGAAGAGCCGGAGTGGAGCCGGTTTCAGGTGAAAGGTTCAAGGGTTAAGGAAAAACAATGTGACGCATCGGCCCTCCTGAAACCTGAAACCTTAAACCTTAAACCTGCAAATCTGCTTCCCGCCCGCGCGAATGCCGTCCGCATGATTCATTTCCCGGAGGAATTGACGGACGTGGAAATCGCGCGGCAGCGGCTGGCACTGGATGAATTTGTGGTGCTGCAATTCCAGATCCAGTCGCGCCGGAAAAAATTCGAGGCGCTGGCGAAAGCGCTGCCGTGCAGTGGTGACAATCGTTTGATGAAGCCGTTTCTCGCCACACTCGGCTTCAAGCTCACGCCAGCGCAGACGAATGTGCTGCGCGAAATCCGCGCGGACATGGGCGGCAAACATCCGATGCGGCGATTACTGCAAGGCGATGTCGGCTCCGGCAAAACGGCGGTGGCGGCGTGTTCGGCGCTGATGGCGCTGGAAAGTGGTTTCAACGTGGCGCTGATGGCTCCGACGGAAATTTTGGCGGAACAGCATTTCCGGAATTTCACGAATTGGTTCGCGCCACTTGGCATTAATGTAGAGTTGCAAACCGGAAGCAAAAAAGCAGATGGCAGATGGCAGATGGCAGATGGCGGGCGTTCCCCAACTCCCATCTCCCAACTTCCATCTGCTATTTTCATCGGCACCCACGCGCTGCTCACCGGCGGTTTTGACCTGCCGAAGCTCGGCCTCGTCATCGTGGACGAGCAGCACAAGTTTGGCGTGGCGCAGCGCGAAACCCTTGTCCGCAAAGGGAATTATCCGCACCTGCTCGTGATGACGGCGACGCCGATTCCGCGCACGCTNNACGCTTTACGGCGACCTGGATGTTTCGGTCATTGATGAAATGCCTGGCGGACGCGGCGCGGTCAAAACTTTTGTGCGGACGACGGAGAAGCTGCCGAAGGTTTTTAATTTCATCCGCGAGAACATTTCCGGCGGGCGGCAGGCTTATATCGTTTATCCGCGCGTCGAGGTCGCCGACACGGACAAGGACATCAAGGCGGTGACGAAGGAATTTGAAAACGTGCAGCGCGCGCTGAACGGCTTCAAGGTCGGTTTGCTGCACGGACGCATCAAGCCGGCGGAGAAGGAAAAAACGATGGCGGATTTTCGCGCGAACAAAATCCAGGCGCTCGTCGCCACGTCGCTCATCGAGGTGGGCGTGGACGTGCCGAACGCCACGGTGATGCTCATCGAGAACGCGGAGCATTTTGGGCTGGCGCAGTTGCACCAGTTGCGCGGGCGCATCGGGCGGGGCGCGCACGAGAGTTTTTGCATCCTGGTTTCGGACGCGCAGCACGCGGAGGCGCAGGCGCGGCTGAAAATTTTGGAGGCGACGAACGACGGTTTCAAAATCGCGGAGGCGGATTTGAAATTGCGCGGGCCGGGCGAACTGCTGGGCCAGCAGCAGAGCGGCGCGATGCGGCTGCGGTTCGGGAATCTGGCGGAGGATTTGAACCTCATCCGGCAGGCGCGGGAACTGGTGAAGAAAAGTTTTTAACCACCAAGCCCGCCAAGGTCGCCGGAAAATTCCATTTTGATTTTCCGGCGGCGGGGAGTAGTTTGCGGGCATGAAAACTTTCATTTTGATTTTCTCCTTAATCACCGCTGCGGGTTTGCTGGCCGGTTGCGGCCAAAATTCCACGCCGCAAAATCAGGCCGTCAACCCGGCGGACGTGAACAATCCGCTCGTAAACGCCAAGCGCACGGCGGACAAGACGATTGATGTGGCTTACATCAACCAGGCGATCCAGTTGTTCAATGTGCAGGAAGGCCGTCTGCCAAAATCGCTCGACGAGCTGGTGCCGAAATATATCGCCAAGCTGCCCGACGCGCCATTGGGCTACAAAATTTCCTACGACGCCGTGAAGGGCGAGGCGAGCGTGGTGCGGGAATGATTTTTCATAATCGTGATCCGATTCGTAATCATAATCGTCCCGTTTGGATTAAGATTAGGATTAGGACTTCGGAAAATTTCAGAACGTCAGGTAACGCAGCACCTGCAATTCGCGCTTGAAGACCAGCTCGATTGAATTCTCGTCGAAGCGGACATCAATGGGGCAGCGGTCGCGGTCGTAGTATTCCCACAGCAGTCGCCCGTTTTTGGGATCCACGCGGGCGATGCGCAGGAACGCCGGTTTTTGCAGCGCGGCAGTCATGTCATTCATCGCGTCCGCGTCGGTGGGATTGGGATCGTAGGATTGCACGGTGTAGATGAACTTGCCCTTCAGGTAGGAGATGAAACCGCCGGGCTTGATGCTCCACAAAGTTTTTCCGGACTTGGAATCCAGCTTCAGCAACACGTCGTCAGTGTGCTTGGTGATGTCTATCTGACGGGAATACTTGATGTCGTCGGGATTGCCGCTGGTGGTGTTGACGAAGACGTTGCCGGCGTCATCGAAGAACAGTCCCACGACGCCGACGGACGGCACGCGCCAGCGGGCGTCGCCGCCGGTCAACGTGAAGGCGCTCAACAAAGCCTGATCGAAAATGTAAAGCGTGTCGCCGTGTTCCACGCACGGGCCGGCACCAAACCGGGATTCGGCGCGGGCGAAAAATCCGCGTCCGCCAAATGGAATCGGATAGGTGAGCGAGGCCGACCACATTTTTTTGTTCGTCTTGTCGAGCACGATGACGGTTTTGCCGGCCACGACCACGTTCACCGTTTTCAACACGAAGAGCTGCGGCGGGCCGACGACTTCGTTGGTCCAGACCGGCGAATCCGGAGAATCCGGCAAACGCACGGTGACCAGATAGCGGCTGACATCTTCCTCGACGGTGTCGCCGGCGTTTTTGCGCTGCATTTCGTTCAACTGCTGATTGACGGCGTCACCCTCGTTGGCAACGTTAAGGTTGCCGCTATCGAGAATGGATTTGCCGGCGGCAGCGGCGGGCTTCATGGCCGAGTGCGTGACAATTTTTTCCTCCAGCAACCGGCGGGAAAATTGCACGAAACTGTTTTCGCCGGCGACCAGTTCAAAATCTTCCACCGGAGCATTGGCCGGCCTGGCCCGAACGCGCGGATGTCGCGGGTCTTGGTCGTCTCGCAGCGCGGCCTCCAATGCCTGCTCATGCTGCGCGCTGGAAATCAAGGCCGGCAAGGCGAGGCGCGCGGGCAAGGTCAGGTTTTGCGCCTCGGCGGCGACTTTGTTCGGGTCGAGCGGCTGGCCGTCTTTGGAAAACAATCCGCCGCCTTGCGTAGTTCCTGCGCCGGCGGATGTCAGCGCAGTTGAACCTGGTTGACCAAACATTTCGACCCGCGATTCGCCGGAAACCAGACTGACGTGCGTGACCGACTGTTCGCCGACCATGAGCAGTTCGTTATCTTTCTCAATCAGTTCGCCGGTAAATTCCGGCATCGTGATTTCACGGACTGCCCGGCCGGTTGCCCAATCGTATTGCGTGAGGCGGTTGCCTTTGCCGACCCAGATGTTCTCACCGGAGACGCGCAGGAGCAGGGAGCTTTGCAGGCCGATTTTCACCTCGCGCTCGATGGCTTCCGCGCTTTGACGGTGCGTGTAGCTCGCGCCGTCGTTGGCGCGGTTCTCGGCCTCCGATTCGCCCTTCACGGCGGCGGCGAGGTCTTCCTTGGTGATGAGTTCCTGAACCCAGATTGGTTTTTTGGTCTTGAGGTCGTAGCGCGCCAGCGTGCCGCCGTGCAGGAACACAATCTGATCCTTGTCCACGAGCTGCGACTTGCCGGCGTAGGCGCGGTCGTTGTCCTCAAAACGCACGGCAAAAAATTTGTGCGGCACGGCACCGAACCACGCATACCACGTCCAGACGCCAAGAAACAAAATGACCAGCCCGACCAGTCCGCCGGTGACCCAACCGGTCTTGCGCCAGTAATTTTTCTGTATCTCGAATTTCTGGCCGGCATAAACCGGGGCCTTGATGCCCTGCAAATCCGCCTTGTTATGGCAATACGGCGAGCAGAAGTAGCCGAATTCCTCCATGCATTTCAGGCAAATGGGCTTGCCGCAGATGATGCACTTGTCCGCCGCCAGCGCGCCGTGATGCTTGGCACAATACTTGGAAGATTTGGGGCGCGGGGCTTCGGCGGGAGTTTCCGCTGGTTTCGGTTCGTGGGAAATTTTCAGGCGTGGTGCCGGTGGCGGCGGCTCGGCGGCGGCCTTTGCCTTTTCAATCGCTTCGGGAAAATTTTCCGTAATCTCCTCGCGCACCATCTGGTTGACGTATTCCGACGAGTCCAGCCCGCAATTGGTGCAGACGAATTTCACCGGGTTCTGCCACATTTCAGGCGCGACCTCGAACTCGTATTTGACGCCGCAGGAACAACGGATTTTCATGCGCAATTAGGGACGGGGATTCAATAGCACGACGCCCGGCGGACAGGCGAGCGAAAACGTCAGTTGCGGCCCGCTGTTCTGCACGCTGCCGTCGGCGAACAAAAAATTGCCGCCAAACCGGTGATGATTGTTGCCGGGTGAACTGCCGTTGGCGGAGAACACACATTCGCCGGCGCGTTTCGGCTCGGTGTCCACCTGCCGGTCCGACATCAAGGCAAAGGACGGATTCTCGGTGGCAGCAGCGGACAGGCGACGACCCATATAATAGGCGTAGCTGATCTTGCGCTTGCTCAACGGCTCGCCCGCCGGGATTTGCCAATCGCGTCCGCCGGGACAGATGAAGATGGACGTGTCCGCCGTGTATTTGGGAACCAAAACATCGAGCACGGCCTCGGAGGTTTGAGCGTTGGTGTTCAGCGGAAGCATTCCGCCGAAGTCATTCGCATAGACTTGCAAGGCGAGGTAAATCTTCTGAAGGTTGTCTGCGCAGAGCTGCTTTTGGCTGCGCTGGTGGTGGCCCGAGGCGAAGCCATACATCATCCAGGCCATGATCAGCACCAGCGCCAGCGTGATGATCATCTCGGTCAGGGAAAAGCCCGCCGTGGCGTGGCGGCGGCCGGATGGTTTCATGCGCGACTTGTAGCGCAATCCCCCGGCGCCGGCAAATTTTTTCCTCGCCAAGGCTCCGGGGTCAGGCCAACAATCCTTTCAACACCATGGACACGAAAAATCCCCAGCCCGGCCAGCCCGCCGGCAGCCCGCCGGAAACTCCGGTCTTCGAGCGCGGCCTGTGGAACCGCGCCTGGTTCATCGTGCTGCTCTGCCTCGTGTTTGTGGCGCTGGACTGGGAGCTGGTGCCGCTGAAGGTGTTTCCGTTTGTCTTCATCTTCCCGCTGATGCTGGCGGCGTGGAACCGCAGCCTGAAATTCGCGCTAGCCTGCGCGGTCGCCCTGGCCCTGACGCGGCTGGCTCACCAGTTTGTTTTTGACGAGCGGCCCATCACGGTGGACGAGGTGACCGCCGCGCTGGTGCGGTTTTTTGTGATGATGCTGCTGGCGACGCTCACCAACCTGCTGGGGAAACAGGCCCGCCAGCTCCGGCACCGCGTCCGCCTGCTGGAAGGCATCCTGCCCATCTGCGCCGGGTGCAAGAGCATCCGCGACGAGCAAAACCACTGGGTGCAGCTCGAAGGCTACATCACCGAACATTCCGAAGCCCACTTTTCCCACAGCCTCTGCCCGGAATGTTTCAGGAAATATTACGGCGATCTGCCGTCCGCTTCCGCGCCCGAAAACAAACAGCTGTAGTTTATCCGGCCAAAACTTTCCCGGCGAACTCTCATGCAAAAACTCCGCAAGGCCCATCTTTACCTCGGCTGCCTGTTCGCGCCGATGATCGTGTTTTTCGCCGTGACCGGCGTGCTGCAGATGGCCGGGCTGCATTACCGGGACAACAGCGATTCCAAAATTGTGATGCTCGCCTCCACCATCCATATGGAACACGGCTTCAAGCTGAAAAATGGCGGATCTTTGGATTGGAGTTCGCCGGCGATGCACCTGTTTGTGTTCGCGATGGCGGCGGGGCTGGTGCTGACCACCGTCATCGGCGTGGTGATGGCGTTCAAATTCGGCAAGGGCCGCGCGGCCTTCTGGAGCCTGTTTGCCGGCGTGGCGGTTCCAGCGCTGCTGGTCCTCCTAAAGATCGGCCATTGAACGGCATTTTTGGCTCGCAAAGTCCGGCGGTCATTCCGACAATCTCCCCTTCGTTTTTGATGTCATGAAAGAACAGATCGTCATTTTGGATTTCGGCTCGCAATACACGCAGGTCATCGCCCGGCGCGTGCGCGAGTGCAACGTCTATTCCACCATCATCCATTACAACACGCCCGCCGCCCAGATCGCCGCGATGAAGCCGAGCGGCATAATTCTGTCGGGCGGGCCATCGAGCGTTTATGCGCCGGATGCGCCGTTGCCGGACAAGACGATCTTTGAGCTTGGCGTGCCGGTGCTCGGCGTCTGCTTTGGCGTGCAACTGTTCGCGCAATTCCTCGGCGGCAAGGTCGAGAAAGGCCAGAAGCGCGAATACGGCAAGGGCACGCTCACCATCAAGGACAAGTCCTGCGCGCTGTTCAATAAGCTGCCGGCGAGTTTGCAGGTCTGGAATTCCCACGGCGACAAGCTCACGAAAATTCCGAACGGCTTCAAACCCGTCGCCATCACGGAAAATTCCGAATACGCCGCCATTGAAAATCGCGCGAAGAAATTTTTCGGACTGCAATTCCATCCCGAAGTCGTCCACACGCCGCGCGGCAAGGAGATCATTGCCAACTTCGTCCACGGCGTCTGCGGCTGCGGCAAGAGCTGGACGATGCGTAATTACGTGGACCAGGCCGTCGAGGAAATCCGCGCGCAGGTCGGCAAGGAACACGTCGTGCTCGGTTTGAGCGGCGGCGTGGATTCCAGCGTGGCGGCGGCGCTGCTGCACAAGGCCATCGGCGACCAGCTCACCTGCATTTTCGTTAACAACGGCGTGCTTCGTGCGCGCGAGGCGGAAGTGGTGCAGAATGTTTTTGCGCGCAGCTTCAACATCCGGCTGCAATACGAGGACGCCTCCAAGCTGTTTCTCGACAAGCTCAAAGGCGTCACCGATCCCGAGCGCAAACGCAAGATCATCGGCAAGACGTTCATTGATGTTTTCCAAGCGGCGACCAAACGCGTGGGCAAGGCGAACAAGGCCAAGTTCCTCGCGCAAGGCACGCTGTATCCCGNNTCCGTGCCGATCGCCGGCAATCCCGCCGCGCTCATCAAGAGCCATCACAACGTCGGCGGTTTGCCGAAGGGCATGAAATTCAAGCTCGTCGAGCCGTTGAAGAATTTGTTCAAGGACGAAGTCCGTTTGCTTGGCGAAGAACTCGGCGTGCCGAAGGACATCGTCTGGCGGCAGCCGTTCCCTGGACCGGGCCTCGCCGTGCGCATCCTCGGCGAAGTTACGCCGAAGCGCTGCGAAATTTTGCGCAACGCCGACGCCATCGTCGTGGAGGAGATGAAGGCCAGCGGCCTTTACTACAAAATCTGGCAGAGCTTTGCGGTGCTGCTGCCCGTGCGCAGCGTGGGCGTGATGGGCGACGAACGCACCTACGAATACACCATCGCCATCCGCGCCGTGGAATCGCAGGACGGCATGACCGCCGACTGGGTGAAGCTGCCCTACGACCTGCTGGAGAAGCTGGCGAGCCGCATCATCAACGAGGTGAAAGGCGTGAACCGCTGCGTCCTCGACATCACCAGCAAGCCGCCGGGGACGATTGAGTGGGAATAAACTTTTTCCAGAATGGAAGCCACGCTCACCATCCTCAATGAACTGGAAGCCGACGGCTTGGTCGAGCGCTGCGCCATTGGCGGCGCGATGGCTGGATTTTTTTACGCCGAGGCCGTGGTCACGGAAGATTTGGATGCGTTTGTGCTGCTCAAAACCCCCGCAACCGGCGTCACGCTGACGGCCATTTACGATTTTCTGAAACAACGCGGCGCGACCGTGGAACGCGAACACCTCTGGCTCGCCGGGACGTTGGTGCAATTGATTCCCACCTTTGATGCGCTGACCGAGGAAGCTGTCCATGAAGCCGTTGACCAGATGGTCGGCCAGGTCAAAACCCGCGTGATGCGCGTGGAACACCTCATCGCCATCGCGCTGAAAACCGGACGCGCCAAGGATCACGCCCGCATTGCGCTGCTGCTGGACGAGGCGGCGATTGAGGGCGGACGGTTGCAGGAAATCCTGCACCGCCACGGGTTGCAGGATCGCTGGAAAAAGTTTAACCTCAAGCCGTGAACGCATCGTCACCAGCGACCATCGCCGGGGAAATTTTTCAGGGCAAGGCGCGCGGCCGCAAAGAGGCCGCCGCCCTGCCCATTGAGGAAAAACTCCGGCGGCTGGTCGAAATGCAGCGGCGGGCCAACCAAATCCGGCGTGGCGTGGCGCGCCCGCTCATGCGCGT
>PLYV01000109.1 GCA_003151855.1 Limisphaerales bacterium
GCGTGATTTGATCAGCGTCGGCCATGGGTAAAATGGTTATGCGTCAGCATGGGTTTAGCGGTGGGGACCTGTCAACGTTCAAGGTGCCGCTTTGAAAGTGCGCGAAAGGTAAATTTGGTTCTTCCAGAAATTTGGTGTCCGGCAGTCAATGGCTTTGCGTTGCGGTAGTGGCGGGAAAAATGCGCGCGGCAACGGGAAGTCCCGTTGCCGCGCGGTGTTAAATCTGCTTCTCTTAAACTCAAGGCGATTGGAGGGACCATTGCTGGTTCGCGCCGCCCCACCACTGCCATAGTTGGACATTCGCGCCGTTAGCCGTCGAGGCTCCGTTCACATCCAGGCAGGAGCCGGTCGCGCATTGCGGGGTTATCTCGAAGTAGCCGCCGCTGCTCACATTGAACGTCCACTGTTGCATCGGGCCGTTCCAGTAATCCCACAGCTCCACCTTGGTGCCATTGCCCGTGTTACCGCCGTAGATGTCCAGTGACCGGCCACTTTGAACACCGATGATCTTGTAAATCCCGCTGCCGATCCCGGTCACCGTCCACTGCTGACTGGCACCGCCATAGTAAGACCACTGATTAATCTGCTGGCCGTTGCCAGTCCATTGGTTGGGGGCTTCCAAGGCCAGGCCGCTGTTCCGGTTGATGATTTTATAGGTGCCGTTGGGGATGGCGACGCCGGACACGTTGAAATTCTGCCAGGAATAGGTTTTCCCGGAAACCACAATGCTCCCCGATGTGCCCAAGCTGTAGGCTGAAAGGTTATTCCCGCTATTGGCGGCATTGCCATTGACGTATTGAAGCGTGCCGTTAATGTTGAATATCAGCGAGTTGTTGCCATTGCCACCATTCATCACGCCCGTCACTGTCGGCGACCCGGTAAGATACACCGTGTCGTTGCCGTCACCCAAATGCATGGCCTCGCCGCCACCGCCGTAAATGTTACCGGAATTGTAAATGGTGATGGGGCCGCCATAAACGCCGGCCCATATTCCCATGTAGCCGCCGTAAATTGTCCCGGTGGCGGTGTTGGTCAGATATGTCGGCCCCGCAGACACCCAGAGCACCACGCCGATTCCGCCGTAAATACCATCACTGGCCTGTCCGGACGTCACTCCGTTGGATATGACCCCGCTGTTTAGGACGTTGATGGTGGCAATGTAGGGACTTGAGCCATTATTAGAGCCATCATTCTCGACGCCTAAAGCCCAACCAGGCCCCCCCTCGGCAATCATCTGGCCGGTATTGACCACCCAATCATCGCCGACATTGCCGCCGCAATAAACGCCGACGGCTTGGTTGAATCCACCCCTACCCCAAGTGGTGCCTTTAAACGTCCCGCGATTGATCAGCACCATCTTGCCACCCTGCGCCCAAACCCTTGCCCCGAAAGGGGAATTCGTCTGGCCACCGGTGGCGGAGCCCGAAATGTATCCGTTGTTTTCGCAATAAATTGGCGCACGATTGGTGGAATCAAAGGTGTATAGATTAAGACCTATTGGCGTGACACAATCTCCATTAACGCCAGAGGAAGCGCCGGTGGCCGTTCCATTGTTCACAAAGTTGATGGGGCCATAATAGCACAAGGCGTCAATTCCCCCGGCATTGCCTTTCGCCGTGCCGCTGCAAGTGGCACCGGATTCATTGGTCAGGTTCAGCCCCCCATAAAGATTGTAATTATGAAAACCGAAGGCACTGCCAACGGAATTATTGGCTTGACCATTCATGGTGCCATAATTGTCCACGATCAGTTCCGCGATGGTGGAGTCGCCGTAGATCTGATCCGACCAGAATCCTGCGGCCCAACTGCCGCTGTCGCTGGTAATTCCTTGCAGGGTGCCGCCGGTTCCGTTGGAGACTCTTACCACCCCCACGCCGTAGCCGACATTCGGCTCATATTCCAGAACCGCCGCCGCCACATTTTTATCACCGTTGGCGTTCGACAAATTATTAAGCGTGACGCTGACGGAAGAGTTGTTGGCGTAACTGTTGCCGGCAATGTTCACGGAGCCGGAGACCGATACGTTTCCGTTGATGTCGCTGCATTCGACATTACTGAAACTCGCCCGCGCCGAGTGCATGGGGATGGCGCACAGCGCTGCCAGCAGCCCAACTTGCAGGGTGACTCGTTGTATTTCGTCCGCCAAAAACGGAATGTTCTTTTGTTTGAGCATGTTGATTTTCATAACATAGATAGTTGTTGTTAGTTTGTTTGTTGACTGGAGAGAGATTGGGGTTCGCTTGAAGCGGTCTGGGTAAGTCAAACGTTGGGCTGGCTATTCATTGTCATCAATTTGGCATTCTATGGTTCACAGCTTTTGTATGCAAAATGGTCGAACTTCACCTCGCCGCTGCCGGCCGCCATCAGTCCGAGGCGAAGCGTAAGGAAGCCCCAAAAACTGTCATGCTGTAGTCCGGACACATCCACGTCGGCCATAAGGCTTGTCCACGTCTTGCCATCGTCGCCGGCCAAAAAAACGCACTGATTCCGCAAGTTGATGATCTTCAAAAAGAAGTGGCCGCCGAAACTGTTCGGTTCCCGCGTGGCTATCATGGCGTTTCGATAGAGCGTGAACTCCGTGCCGTCCGAGGTGAGCCCGGTGTATGTATTCTCATTGTAAAACAGGATCAACCCGCCGACACCACCGGCAGGAACAGTGACTTCAACCTGCACCTCGTAAGCATCGTCGCCAGTCGTGACGAGGAACAACCGCGCATCCTCCGGCCCGGCGCCTTGCGCGTCAAAAAAGAGGCCGCCGCCCTTGAGTTGGATGGCGGCGTTGTTACGCCAGATCGTGGCTCTGGCATCATCAAATGTCGGCGTGGTCGTTTTCTGCCTGCTGCCGACCAAATCTACTGGAGTGATGTCGATTTTCATTTGTAAACCACGCTGAATCTGGCGGTTTTGCGTGTAAACACACGACCGGCCAGGGAATACAATGGTGGTTCACTATGGATTGCGTAATTCCGGGCGCAATTCCTGCCAATTCTTTTTATCTAATTTTTGGTATTCTTGTAAGTAATTGCTGGCGGCAGAATATTTTTAGATATAAACGGTTGAACAACCAACAAACCCGCCGCTCAAAACGAGCGCGAGGCCGAGGAGAAGTTTGGGTTTCATGACCAAACAGGGCAGCACCGGATTGGCGTATGCGTGTCGCCATGATCTTGTTTTTGGGAGACTGCCAAGGATTACTGTTTTTGCTTCACCGCGTTGCCATAGCCGTCGAGGGCCTTGATCTCGTCGAGGGTGCGGCGCGGCTTTTCCATTCCGTCGGGAAACGGACACTTGGAAAAGGTCTGGAAATAGAGCAGACAGGCGTCGCGCCACCACTTCGCGTCGCGCTCCTGAATGGCAAGTTTCTCGGCCACGGCGGCATGGCGCTCAGGATCAATTTTTCCGGCGAGCGCCGCCCAATCCTTCCGCGTTTTCACCGTCCAATCCACGCCTCGCTGATAGCGCAAACACAGTTCGTCCCAAAGCGTCCGGCCCGAGCGCATCTGGTAATCCCACGGCACATGGTGAAACCAGAGCAGAAATTCGTCGGGACACGTCGCGAGATCGGCAAAGCGGTCGCGCACCGGCGGATGATATTGGCTCACGGTATTGAAGCCCTTCGCGGTGCGCTCGAAACCGAGGCCGTCCGCCGCAGCGCGGTGATGGTAAACCGGGTTCCAATCTTCGCGCGGCACGGGATGCCCCCACGGTTCCGGCCCGTAATGCGGATCATTCATGATATGAGCCAGACCGAGCGGAGTCATGTAGTCCACGACGGCTTCGCGCGATTCGAGCAGAATGCGCGTGATTTCGGCGGCGGTCGCGCGATCGTGCGTGAAGGTCATGTCGCCCCATTCGTCGGCGATCGCTTTCGCGGAGAGACCCGGATTCCAGGCGAGGCGACCAAACGCGAACCAGTTCGCCTGGGCCAGCGGATGGCCCGTCCAGTTGCGGTCGCTGCCGGTGTTGGCCACGCCGGCAATGCCCGTCAGTTTCTGCCCGAAAAGGGAGCCGTCCACAACCTTCGCCACCGTCGAGCCGGGACCTTTGGCAAATGTATCCGAGTCGAAAAATTCCCGCCACATCGTCGCCAGGAAGGCGACGTGGTTCGCTTGGCCAAGGTATTCCTGCGTGATCTGCAACTCCGGCATCACCGGCGTCTGCGGCATGCTGCCAAAGAGCGGATGGAACGGCTCGCGCGGCTGAAAATCGAGCGGACCATTCTTCACCTGGAGGAGCACGTTCGTGGCAAATTTTCCGTCGAAGGGCTGGAGCGCATCATAGGCTTGACCGGCGCGATCCGAACCCGGTTTGGCGTCATAGACGAAGGCTCGCCACATCACGACACCGCCGTGCGGGGCGAGTGCCGCAGCGAACATGTTCGCCCCGTCGGCGTGGGTGCGCTTGTATGTGAGCGGTCCGGGCTGGCCCTCGCTGCTGGCCTTCACCAGAAAGCCGCCAAAGTCGGGAATGAGTTGGTAAATTTCATCAGCCTTTGCCTGCCACCAGGCGGCGACCTCGGGATCGAGCGGGTCGGCGGTCTTGAGTCCGCCCAGCTCCATCGGGGATGAAAACCGAGGCACAAGATAAACGCGCATGCCATAGGGACGAAGGGCATCGGCAATCGCGACGGTTTTCTTCAGGTAGTCCGGCGTAAGACTTTTTGCCGATGAATTCACGTTGTTGAGCACCGCGCCATTGATGCCGATGGACGCATTTGCCCGGGCGTAATCCACCAGCCGCGCATCCACCTTTTCCGGGAGTTCGCTCCAGTTCCACAGCGAGCGTCCGGCATAGCCGCGCTCGATGGAGCCGTCGAGGTTGTCCCAATGATCGAGCACCCGCAGGCCGAACCGCGGCTTTTCGCTCACATTCAGCGCGTCAATCGGCTGTAGCGTCTGCATCAGGCGCAGGAAATGGAAGGTGCCGTAAAGCGCGCCGAGGTCGCTCGCGGACGCAATCACCGTCGCCGGGTGAGAGCCGATTTTGACGGAGCGGATCAGGAATCCCTCCGGCCCAAGCGCATCAAGTTGCTGGTCCAGCTTCAGGCCGGCAATGATCGTTGAACTCTTCGGGGTGCCGACAATCAACGCGCCCGCGCCATTCACTTCATTCGTCGCAGGCACCGGGCGGCCCAGCAATCCCGAGCAGGCCCCGACGAGTTCCCGGCGAATCGCCGCCCGCGTGCCGGAGTTGCCAGTCACCACCACGGCGGTGACGTGGGAACGATACGCAGCCACTTTCTCCGCCGGCAACGGATCATAGCGCAGCCACAGCCGATAACCGTCTTCCACGGGGCCGGCCGAGACGGAAACGCCGGCGATGAGAGCAACCACCGCCGGAAACATGATCCGGCTTACGAAATGAAATCGGCGAAAAATTTCCTTGGTATTCTTGGGAATCATAGTCAGCGATCTCTGGCAAAGCCGGGGGATTTCCCATAAATCTTAATGGCGACATACGGCGGTTGTCAGCAGCGATTATTATTTTTCAAACTTCCACCAATCGAAGTTCAGCAACGGCCCGTCGCCGCCGGTGAATTTCAGATACAAGTCGTGGACGCCCTGCGCGCCTTTCACGCGGCACGATTGTGTTTTCCATTTGTCCAGGCCGCCGGTGGACTTGACTTTGAGCGCACCAATCAACGGGCCGGTTTTACTGTCGAGCCGCAACTCAATCGCGCCGCCCTTGGTGGCGCTGGCCACGCTGGCGAGGAATTTCGCCGCGCCTTTGTCGCCAAATTCCACCGCACACACCTTGATGTAAGCTCCATTGTGGATGTCGGTCACATAGACGCCCACGTCGCCATTCTGCGTGGTTTTTACGCCGGACTCCCAGGCAATGGTTTCCGCCTCCGTCCGCACGAAGGGATTCAAATGGCCAATCGGCGCGGGACCATTCGTAGTCATGTTGATCGTCGGGAAGGTGCCGTCGGCGTTGTATTTGAATTCCTCGACGCAAACGGAGCGCGTGTAACTGCCGCCGCCGGGCAAGGCGTCGTTATGATAAAAGAAATAGGAATGGCCCTGGTAATCCATGATGCCGGGATGATCCGTGGAACTGTGTCCCTGGGTGGGGATGATCACGCCTTTGAAAGTCCAAGGCCCGGTGGCATTGGGGCTGGTGGCGTAGCAAATGTTTTCGGGAAGACCGCTGGCCGCATACACCAGGTAATACCAGCCATTCTGCTTGTAGAACCACGGGCCTTCCTCGTAGAGCGTGTCGCGCGGGCACCAACTGCGACCGTTGCCGCGACCAAAGCTGTCAACGGTCAGCGGCACCTCCACCACGCCTTGGTTGCCGATGGTGGTGTCGAACGAAATCATGTCCTGGTTTAGCTTCACATAGAACAAATGCGGATTGCCCCAGTAGAGGTAAGCCTGTCCGTCGTCATCAATGAAGACTGTCGGGTCAATGTCACCCTTACCCGTCGTCACCAGTCGATGGCCGAGCGCATCGTGAAACGGGCCGGTCGGGCTATCCGCCACCGCCACCCCGATGGCCCCGACGCCATTGGTTTGGATCATCGGAACGTAATAGAAGAACTTGCCGTTCCGTTCGATGCATTGGCCGGCCCAGGCATCGGATTTAACCCAGCTAAAAGCTTTGAGTGAAAGCGGTGATCCGTGGTCCGTCCAATTCGCCATGTCGGTGGTGGAATAACATCTCCAGTCCTTCATGACATAGCGTTTTGATTTGTCCTCGTCATGGCCCGTGTAAAGGTAGAGCGTATCCTTGTAGATCATCGGTGCCGGATCGGCGGTATAGAGCGTTTGAACGACCGGGTTCAGCGCGTGACATTTGAAAGACACGACGGCCAGCGCCGCCGAGAGTAGCAGTTGGTGTTTCATTTTCAATCTTCTCGAATTCTATGACAATGCCATTCTTACTGCATTATGTTTATTGATAGTAAGTGCCATACAAACGACATTGAATCCGGCCGCCTTCGAGCGATGAACCCGCGCCAGGCCAAGGAATGCAATTATGGTTATTATGATTGGCGAAATTCAGGGGGCAATTCCTGCCAAATACTTTTTTATTTTTCGGATCACGTCCTGCCCTTGCCCGATCGCCCCAATTTTTTCCTTGTCGCCAGTGTCTTTGAATGAAGTATCTTGGGGCATCCATGAACGATGTGACGCAAATCCTGCAAGCGGTTGAAGGCGGCGACCGCCGCGCCGTCGAGGATTTGCTGCCGCTGGTTTACAGCGAACTCAAGAAGCTGGCGGCGACCCGCATGGCGCACGAAGCCGCCGGCCACACGCTGCAGCCGACGGCGCTGGTGCATGAGGCCTGGCTGCGATTGGTGAAGGACGAGGGGCGCTCCTGGCAGAACCGCGCCCATTTCTTCAACGCGGCGGCCGAGGCCATGCGCCGCATCCTGATCGAACACGCGCGGCGCAAGTCCGCCGTGAAACATGGCGGCGGCCAGCAGCGCCTGGACATCGCGGATTTGGAATGTGCCGCGCAATCGCCGGACGAGAATATCCTGCTGATTGACGAAGCACTGGAAAAGCTGGCCAGCCAGCATCCCGAACGCGCGAAAATTGTGGTGATGAAATTCTTCGGCGGCATGACCAATGAGGAAGCGGCGGCGGCGATGGGCATTGGCGAGCGCTCGGTCTATCGCCACTGGGAATGCGCCAAGCTGTGGCTGTTCGACGAATTGAGCGGGGAACAATGATTTTTTTGGCAGCCTTCGGCTTCAAACTGCGCATGAATAACTAGAGCCAGCATCATGGACGAAGCCACCAATTTGGCCGAGGAAACCTTCTGCGCCGCGCTGCCCATGGCGCCGGAGGAACGCCGCGCCTATTTGGACCAGACTTGTGCGGACAATCCCACGCTCCGGGCGAAGGTGGAGCGGATGTTGTCGCGGCACGCCAAGGCGGACACGTTTTTCCAAAGCAGCCGGCCCGGCATTGATGTCGTTCAACTGGCTGAAGAACTGGGTTCCGAGACGCTCAAGGACGCGACTTTAGTTTCCGACGACGAGGTTGAGCGGCAAATCGGCCCATACAAACTGACCGAGCGGCTCGGTGAAGGCGGCTGCGCCGTGGTCTATCTGGCGGAACAGGAAAAGCCGGTTCGCCGGCAGGTGGCCTTCAAGCTCATCAAGCTGGGCATGGACACCAAGAGCTTCATCGCCCGCTTCAATGCCGAGCGGCAGGCGCTGGCCATGATGGATCACCCGAACATCGCCCGCATGCTGGACGCCGGCGCGACGGAAAAGGGCCGGCCTTACTTTGTGATGGAACTCGTGCGCGGCACGAAAATCACGGCATTTTGCGACGCAAACAATTACGACCTGCGGCAGCGGCTGGAACTGTTCATCAACGTCTGCCACGGGATTCAACACGCGCATCAGAAGGGAATCATTCATCGCGACGTCAAGCCTTCGAATGTGCTGGTGACGCTGATTGACGGCGTGCCGGTGCCGAAGGTGATTGATTTCGGCATCGCCAAGGCCATCAGCGGCGAGCAGTTGACGGATCTGACGGTGTTCACGGCGCACGAACATTTTGTCGGCACGCCCGCCTACATGAGCCCGGAGCAGGCGGAAATGAGCAGTCTGGGCATTGACACCCGCAGCGACGTTTACAGTCTGGGCGTGCTGCTCTACGAATTGTTGACGGGCAAAACGCCGTTCGATCAAAAGGAATTGCTCCACGCGGGACTCGAAGGGATGCGACGGAAGCTGCGCGATGAGGAACCGCTGCGGCCATCGGCCAGACTTGATGGATTGCAACCGGAGGAACTCACGCAAACAGCCGCCCGTCGCCGGGTCGAACCAGGCCGGCTCAAGCTGGTTTTGCGGGGCGACCTAGGCTGGATCGTGATGAAAGCGTTGGAGAAGGATCGCAGCCGGCGTTACCAGACGGCCATTGGCCTTGGCATTGATGTCCAGCATTATTTGAACCATGAACCGGTCGTGGCGCGGCCGCCCAGCCGGCTTTACCGGTTTCAGAAACTGGTTCGCCGCAACCGCGCAGTTTTTATTTCCATCGCGGCCGTCAGTCTGGCCCTGATCGCAGGCTTTGGCACCTCGACGTGGCTGTTTTTCAAGGAACGGGAAGCGCGCCGCGAAGCCCAGAAAGGACGTGAAAACGAGGCGCTGCTCCGCCGTCAGGCCGAGGCGCAAGCAGTCATCGCCAAAGCGTCGTCACTGACGGACAAATATCAGTATGCGGAAGCGGACAAGCTGGTTGGCTCGCTGCCTTCGTCCGATACGGCGATGGCGGGCGCGGCGGTCTTTCGTCCGCTCGGAGATTGGGCGGCCGTCCAGGGAAACTGGCGCCGCGCGACGGAGTTTTATTCCAACTTGGTTCCGCTGGACCTGTTTAAGAACCTGGACCCCACCACCACGGATTACACAAAATATGTGGTAGTGCTCATGGAAATGGGCGACCGGCCCGCCTATGAAACTTTGCGCGACGATTTCATCAGGCAATTCGGCAAAACCACCGATCCGAACGTTGCCGAGCGGATTATCAAAAACAGTTTGCTCATCCCTCCGAATGCCAGCCGACTTGCCACGCTGGCACCGCTGGCGGAAGTCGCGGCAAAATCCGTCTATCCACCGAAGGCGGCATCCGGCAACTGGCCGCTGCCGTGGCGAAACATGACGCTGGCTTTGATGGAATATCGCCGTGGTAATTACGCTGAAGCGGTCAACTGGGGCAATCGCTGCTTGAGCGCCAAGCCTGATTCCTTGGATGTGACCTGCGTGACCACCGTCCGGGCCATTCTAGCGATGGCCCATTATCAGCTTGGTCAAGCCGACCAAGCTCGCTTGGAATTGGCCAAAAGCCGCGAACTGATTGAGGAGCGGTCAAAAACCGCCTTTGTCATCTACCAAGACGGCCACGGCATGTGGTTTGATTGGTTTTTCGGCCGAATCTTGGAACGCGAAGCCGCAGCGATGATCACGACACCGGCACCAACCACAAAATAACCAGTTGCCGGTCTGATTCCGCCTTTCGACGCTTCGCAACTCGTTCTCGTCTTTCATCTCCGGCTTCTTCGGTCGCACGGACGCAATAAGTTAAAATAGTTAGCAGGAATCACCGGCAGTTTTTTTTGTTTCTGTATTGCCGAGTATCGGCGCTGACGTTCAATACACCGACAAGGCCGTGAAATATTCCATATCAAAATAATTCAGGCGCATCTGTTCCAAGCATCAATCTGGATTCAAAAATGAGAAACCAGATTGGGGTCTTTGGGATTGAACCCAAAAATCACCGACAATCTGTTCAGGCATGTTGGTCAGGTTTGCTCGCATCGTTTTGCGTCCCAGACCAACACATCAATCAGCCCGAAAAAGGAAAGTCACGCCGGTTTCACATAGATTGCCGATTGGACCGACCGCAGCGAATGTTTGATGCCCGACAAGCTTTCCGAATGGCCCACCATCAGGTGCCCGCCGGGCAGGAGATTTTCCGACAGGCGGTTGATCAATGACTCCTGGGTGGGCCGGTCAAAATATATCATGACGTTCCGACAGAGGATGAGGTGAAACTGGGCGCGGAACGGATAGGCCCCCTCCAGCAGGTTGAGGTGATGGAACTGGATCCGGCGGCGCAACGTTTCCTTCACGCGGAACTGCCCCGCCCAGTCGCCCGCGCCTTTTTGAAAATAGCGCGGCACCAACTTGGCGGCGACGGCGTCAAGGCGTCCGGCCTCGTAAATGCCGCGCTGCGCGATCTCCAGCACGCGCGTCGAGATGTCGCTGGCTTCAATCTGCCACCGGGCCGATTCCGCCGGGGCTAGGTGTTCGGCCAAATGGATGGCCAGCGAGTAGGGTTCCTCACCGCTCGAACACGCGGCGCTCCAAACCTGGAACGTTTCGCTGCGGGCGGCCGCGCCCCACGCCGGCAGGATCGTTTCACGCAGATAATCGAAGTGTTTCAGCTCGCGAAAAAAACACGTGTGATTCGTCGAGATGCGGTCAATGAGAAAACGCAGTTCCCCCTCGCCGGCGGGCGAGCGCAGCCATTCGCAGTATTCGGGGAACCCGGGCAGCTGGAGCTGCTGCAACCGCTTGGCCAGCCGCGACGCGACGAGGATTTTCTTGTCGCCACTAAGCGAAATCCGGCTCCGCTCGTAAACCAGACGGCGGATGAACTCAAAGTCCTCGTCGGCGAGCTGCGTGGCGGGCCAGTTGTTGGTCTGGGTTGTTTTCATTTCCAGCCGAATCCGGCCAGGTTGGGGATAGGTTTCACCAGCGCGGCTTGAAACCACTTTTCTTATCGGCCAAAACCGTTCCCGCTTGAGTTTTTTGCCGGAATACCGGGATTAGGCACCGGACAAGTTTATCCGCAGATTTCACCGATGCCCGCAGATTTTTTATTTTTATCTGCGCAAATCTGCGTTATCGGCGGATCAAACAAAGATAGGTTTGTGAAGTGCATCATCCTGCGGAAAACCGGGTGGCGGATGATTTGCCTCAAGTTTTCCCGTTCGAAACCGATGAAGAACACGGCTGGCGATGGCGAAAGCAGCAGTATCCGTCATTTCCCGCCGGCCAACAATGATCCCAAACCATGACCAGAAACGACCCCAGCGCCTCACTCCGGCGGCCCGTCGGTTTCCGCCACGTCGTCGCGGGATATGATGCCGCCGGGGAAAAAATGGACGATTGCGCCGCCACGAAAAGCGTTCGTCGTGGGCGTGGCCGACATGGCCGTCAGCAACGATTCGGGCGCGGAGATCGTCACCTATTCGCTCGGCTCCTGCCTGGGCGTCATGATTTACGATCCGGTCAAAAAAATCGGCGGCCTGCTCCACCTCATGCTGCCCGATTCCAAAATCGATTCTCTCAAGGCTGCCAGCGCGCCATTCATGTTTGTGGACACCGGCCTGCCACGCCTGTTTCACGCTGCCTACAATCTGGGGGCGGACCGCGGCCGCCTCAGCGTCAAGGTCGCGGGCGGTGCGCAATTGCTCGACGAACAGGGCATTTTCAACATCGGTGGCCGGAACATCCGCGCCTTGGACGAATTGATCGCGCGCAACGGTCTCGCCATCCACGCCCGCGACGTGGGTGGCATGTCGTCACGCACGGTGCGTCTCGATCTGGCCAACGGCAACGTCACGATCAAATGCCCCGGCGCTGACGCCTATCTCTTATGATGACCGCCCAAGAACTCGTCGCCAACGTCAAAAACCTGCCGCCGGTCCCGCACGCGGCGCTCAAGCTCGTCAGCCTCCTCGACCAGCCCGGCGTCAGCAATAGCGAGGTCGTCCAGGCGCTCCGGTGCGACAACGTGCTCACGGCAAAACTGCTCCGCGCCTGCAACTCGCCCTACTTCGGGCTCGCGGAACCAGTCTCGTCCGTGGATCAGGCAGTGTTCGTCCTAGGCCACCAGCAAATCCTGCACATCGTCCTCACGCTGGCCTTTGGCAGCACGATGGTGGTGCCGCTGCCCGGCTACGCCGTCGAGGCCAGCGAACTCTGGCGCCATTCGCTCATCACCGCCATCGCCGGCGAAACCATTGCCAACGACCTCGTGGATTTGAATGTGGATCCGCCGGTCGCTTTCACCGTCGGCTTGCTGCATGACATCGGCAAACTGGTGTTGGGCCAAACGTTGACCCCGGAGGTGCAGGCCGAAATCCGCGCCCGCGTCGAGCACGGCCAGCAGTCGCGCAGCGAGGCGGAAAAAGCCGTCCTCGGCACCGACCACAGCGAAGTCGGCGCGCTCCTGCTCCAAAACTGGCATCTGTCCGACGACGTTGTCGAAGCCGTCGCCCACCATCACCAGCCCGTTTTGAAACCGCGTCCCCGCCTTTCGGTCGTGACTCACCTCGCCAACGGCATCGCGCACCTCGCCGGTTCCGCGCCCGGCTGGGACGGCTACGCCATGCGCATCAGCAACGAGGTTGTGGAGCGCCTGGAAATCACGCCGGAGCAGGTCGAAAAACTGGTCATCACGGTCCGCGAATCGTTCGACCATGTGGACCAATTCATGAATCTGGCATGAACCCGGTCAAAAAAATCCGCGTGCTGGTGGTGGATGATTCGGCCGTCGTCCGCCGGATGATTTCGGACGCGCTCGCGGCCGATCCCGAAATCGAGGTCGTCGGCACCGCCTGCGATCCCTACGTCGCCCGCGACAAGATTTTGGAATTGAACCCCGACGTGCTCACGCTGGACATCGAGATGCCGCGCATGGACGGGCTGACGTTTTTGCGCATCCTGCAACAGCACCGCCCGATGCCCGTCGTCATCGTGAGTTCGCTCACGCAGGCCGGCTCGCAGGCGGCGATGGCGGCGATGGAGCTCGGCGCGGTGGACGTGCTGGCCAAGCCGCAGTCCGCCTGGAACCTCGGCGAGCTGCGCGAACAACTGGCGCACCGCGTCAAAGGCGCGGCGCGCGCCCGGCTCACCAACTTCAAAACCACCGCCACCGGTCCGGCCCTGTCTGCGACTCCGGGAAATTATTCGCCGCGCCAGCTCGTGCTCATCGGCGCGTCCACCGGCGGGACGGAGGCGATCAAAAACGTCCTTACGCGTTTGCCCGACGGCTTGCCGGGCATCTGCATCGTGCAGCACATCCCGCCGGTTTTTTCCCGAACCTTCGCCGAACGGCTGAACGAATGTTGCGCGTTTGAAGTCCGCGAGGCAAAACACGGCGACGAATTAAAAGCCGGGCTGGCGCTGATTGCGCCGGGCGACCAGCACCTGACGCTCGCTTGGAACGGCGCGCGCTACCAGGTCGCGCTCCACCAGGGGCCGATGCTCCATCATGTGCGGCCGGCCGTGGACCTGATGTTTGAATCCGCCGTCAGCGCCGGCAAAAATGCGCTCGCCGTGCTGCTCACCGGCATGGGCCGCGATGGCGCGGCCGGCCTGAAAAAATTACGAACGGCCGGGGCCACGACCCTCGCGCAAAACGAGGAAACGTGCGTCGTCTATGGCATGCCGCGGGCCGCCGTGGAACTGGGCGCCGTGGACCGCGTGCTGCCGCTGGATTTGATGCCGCATGCCATTTTGCACGCGTTGCGGGATGGCGTGGCCAAAGCCCTGCCGCCGGCTCCGATTTCCGAATCCAAAACCAACTACAACTGAAGCATGAGCGAACCCCAATTCTTATGAGCCAAACCGTTCAACTCCCAAACGTCTGTGATTTCGTGTCGCGCCACTTGGCGGATGTTTTTGACACCATGCTGGCCATGAAGGCCGACCTCGTCCCCAACGCGCCGCTGCCGCACTTCGCCGAACGCGTGACCGGCGCGGTCGGTTTCGCGGGCGAGACCGTGACCGGCGCGGTCTATCTGCATTTGTCCGCGCCCTTCGCCAACCGCGTGGCGGCCGCCATGCTCGGCCTCAAGCCGGAAGAGATTCCCGGCGAACACGATGTGAACGACGTGGTGGGCGAGGCTACGAACATGCTCACCGGCGGGCTGAAATCATGGCTGTGCGACGCCGGTGCCGAGTGCGCCGTAAGCACGCCCGCCATCATCCGCGGCACGTCCTTCGCCGTGGAGGTGATGCCGAACGTGGAACGCGAATGTCTGGTGTTTGAATGCGGCGGCGAGCGCGTGATGGTCGAAATTCACATCAAACTGAACTGAACCAGGCGAACAACCGATAAAGACTTATGGCGACAAAAATATTAAGCGTTGATGACAGCCGCACCAT
>PLYV01000125.1 GCA_003151855.1 Limisphaerales bacterium
GGCGGCGGACGCGGGATGCGCGTGGTCCACAAGCCGGGCGACCTCGCGGATTTACTCGACGAAGCGCAGGGCGAGGCGGGCCGGGCGTTCGGCAATCCGGCGGTGTTTCTGGAAAGATACATTTCGCGCGCCAAACATATCGAGGTGCAGATTCTCGGCGACCAGCACGGCAAGGTGGTGCACCTGCACGAGCGTGATTGCTCGGTGCAACGCCGGCATCAGAAAGTCATCGAGATCGCGCCGAGCGTGGAACTTGACCGCAACGTGCGCGCGGAACTCTGCGCGGCGGCGGTGAAGCTGTGCCGCGAAATCAAATACGATAACGCCGGCACGGTGGAATTTCTCTACGACCAGGACACGAAGGAATGGTTCTTCATCGAGATGAACCCGCGCATCCAGGTGGAACACACGGTCACGGAAGTCATCACCGGCCTCGACCTCGTGCGCTCGCAGATTTTGATCGCGGACGGCAAGCCGATGCACAGCCCCGAAGTCGGCATCCCGGCGCAGGAGGACATTCCGCGCAACGGTTACGCCGTGCAATGCCGGATCACGACGGAAGACCCGGAGAATAAATTTCAACCGGACTACGGCCGCATCCTGACTTATCGCTCCGCCGGCGGTTTCGGCGTGCGGCTGGACGGTGGCATGGGTTACGGCGGCGCGGTCATCACGCCGTTTTACGATTCGCTGCTGGTGAAGCTGACGGTGAGCGCGCAGACGTTCGACGCCGCGTTGCAGCGCATGGACCGCGCGCTGGCGGAGTTCCGCATCCGCGGCGTGAAGACGAACATTCCGTTCCTCGAAAACGTCATCCACAACCAAACGTTCCGCAGCGGCCAGGCCTCGACCACGCTGATCGACACGACGCCGGAACTGTTCCAGCTCAAGCCCAAGCGCGACCGCGCGACGAAGCTGCTGACCTTCATTGGCGACGTGTCGGTGAACGGCAATCCGCAGGCGAAAGGTTTCGTGCCGAAGGAGATTTTCACCGCCGCGCGCATTCCCGCGCATGACCGGAAACAGTCCGCGCCAAAGGGCACGCGGCAGTTGCTGCACGAACTGGGCCCGAAGAAATTCGCGGAGTGGACGCGCAAGCAAAAGCCGTTGCTCATCACGGACACGACGCTGCGCGACGCGCACCAGTCGCTGTTCGCCACGCGCCTGCGCACCTACGACATGCTGGCGGCGGCGGACGCCATCGCGCACCGCACCCCGAACCTGTTTTCGCTGGAGATGTGGGGCGGGGCGACGTTCGACACGGCGATGCGCTTCCTGCACGAAGACCCGTGGACGCGCCTGCGGCTGCTGCGCGAGCGGATTCCGAACATCTGTTTCCAGATGCTGTTCCGCGGCTCGAACGCGGTGGGCTATTCCAATTATCCCGACAACGCGGTGGCCGGCTTTGTGAAGCACGCGGCGGCATCGGGGATGGATATTTTCCGCATCTTTGACTCGCTGAATTATCTGCCGAACCTCACCGTGGCGATGGACGCCGTGCAGGAGACGCACGCGGTTTGCGAGGGGGCGATCTGCTACACCGGCAACATCCTTGATCCGCAGCGCGACAAATATTCGCTGAAATATTACGTCAAGCTGGCGAAGGAATTGGAAAAGATGGGCGCGCACATCCTCGCCATCAAGGACATGGCCGGTCTGTGCAAACCGGCGGCGGCGAGCGTGCTGGTCAAGGCACTGAAGGAGGAGATCGGCATCCCGATCCATTTCCACACGCATGACACGAGCGGCATCGCGGCGGCGAGCGTGTTGAGCGCGGCGGAAGCGGGCGTGGACATCGCCGATCTTGCCATCGCCTCGATGAGCGGCTCGACGAGCCAGCCGAACCTGAATTCCATCGTGGCCGCGCTGCAATTCACCAAGCGCGACACCGGGCTGGATTTGGATGCGCTGAATGAGTTCGCAGATTACTGGGAGCAGGTGCGGAATTACTACGCGCCGTTCGACACGTCGCCGAAATCCGGCAGCGCGGAAGTCTATCTGCACGAGATGCCGGGCGGACAATTTACCAATCTCAAGGAGCAGGCGGCTTCGATGGGACTGGCTCATCGCTGGCCGGAGATTGCGCGCACTTACGCGGAGGTGAACGAGCTTTTCGGCGACATTGTGAAGGTGACGCCGAGCAGCAAGGTCGTCGGCGACATGACGATGTTTCTCGTCACGCGCGGCATCAAGCCGGCGGATGTGCTGAACCTCGAACCGGGCGCGACGCCGTTCCCGGAGTCGGTGATTGATATGATCGGCGGCGGACTCGGTCAACCGCTCGGCGGCTGGCCGAAGAAGTTGCAGCACGTCGTCCTCGGCGACCGCAAGCCGTTGAAAGGCCGGCCGGGCGAATCGTTGAAGCCGCTCAACTTCAAGAAAATCGCCGCCGAACTTTCCGCGAAGCTAAAGCGCGAGGCGACGGACGACGATGTGTTCAGCCACGTCATGTATCCGGACGTGTTCGCGGCATTCGCGAAGAACGAAAGCAGCTTCGGCAGCCTGTCCGCGCTGCCGACGCCGGCATTTTTCTACGGGATGAAGCCGGGGCAGGAGATTTCCGTGGAGATCGAGCCGGGCAAGACGTTGTTCATCCGCATGGTGAACATCGGCGCGGTGGACGCCGAGGGCAAGCGCACGGTGAACTTCGAGCTGAACGGCATGACGCGGCAGCTTGCCATCGTGGACCGTTCCGCCAAGCCGACGGTGAAGGCGCGGGTCAAGGCCGACCCGGCCAAGCCGAATGAAGTCGGCGCGCCGATTCCCGGTCTCGTGACCGCGCTCGCGGTAAGCGTCAGCGCGAAGGTGGCGAAGGGCGACAAGCTGCTCACGCTCGAAGCGATGAAGATGCAGACGACGATCTACGCGCCGGCGGACGGCGTGGTGGACGAAATCTGCGTGCAAAACGGCGACGCGCTGGAGAGCAAGGAGCTGATCCTGAAGCTGCGCGCGGCGTGATTCATTGCGGCTTGATTTCCCGTCGGTTCCGGTTCAAATTCTGTGGCAAGAGGAGAGGATTTATCAGGACATGAAACGGGAACAGGAAATTAGGAGACGCATCACTTTGTATTGGCTTGTCGGCATCTGCCTGCTGGGCTTTGCCATTTTTGCGCCTGATTCAGGGAATCATCCGGGGTTGAGTTTCATCCAGGTGGCACGCCACGCTTCCTGGCACCAGCGGTTGGATTGGAAAACCGCCTGGTGCAGCGTGAAGCTCATCGTCTTGAGCCTGGGGGGATTCTTGCTGATCGAAGCCTTCGGCACCTGGCTCATAAGGCTTCGATACGAACTGCCGGGCATGCTGGTTTATCTCCTGCACGTCGTGCCGTTGCTGGGAATGTTGGCGGGCGGCTATTATCTGCTCAAGTCGCTGGCCTGAAAATCGGCCGGCGCAATTTTCTTTCCACCGGATGCCTTCCGGCCTAGAGTCGGCGCATGAAAATCCCCACGAAGGAATTTCGCGTGCGCGAAGGCGGCCGGGTCAATCTCAGGAAGCTGCCGACCAAGGTGAAGCCGTTCTATGCGTCGGCCGACGACTACCAGAAGCTGCTCGCCGCGCATGTCCGGGAAATGAGCGAACGCCAGGAGCTGCTCTACGCGGACAACCGCCATTCGCTGCTGCTGATTTTTCAGGCGATGGACGCGGCGGGCAAGGACGGTGCGATCAAGCACGTCATGTCCGGCGTCAACCCGCAGGGCTGCCAGGTCTTCAGCTTCAAGCATCCGAGCGCGGAGGAGCTGCAGCACGATTTTCTCTGGCGCACGACGCGCAACCTGCCGGAGCGCGGACGCATCGGCATCTTCAACCGCTCGTATTACGAGGAGGTGCTCATCGTGAAGGTGCATCCGGAAATCCTGCAAGGGCAGGGGCTGCCGGCGGAAACCACCGGCGATAAAAAATTCTGGGAGAAGCGCTACCGCTCCATCACCGATTTGGAAAAACACCTACACCGCAACGGCACGCGCATCCTGAAATTTTTCCTGCACCTTTCAAAAGAGGAGCAGCGCCGGCGTTTTCTCAGGCGCCTGGACGACCCGGCGCGCAACTGGAAGTTCAGCCAGTTCGACCTCGTGGAGCGCGGCTTCTGGAAGGAATACCGGCAGGCTTACGAGGATTGCCTGACCGCCACGAGCACCGAAGCGTCGCCGTGGTTTGTGGTGCCGGCCGATGACAAGCTGAACGCGCGGCTCATCATTTCACAGGTTGTTTGCGAGGCGCTGAAGGAGTTGAAGCTGGAGTATCCCAAGGCCGGCCAGGCGCGGCTGAAAGAGCTTCAGGGCTTGAAAAGGCGGCTGGCAAAATGAAGCAGTGAGCCTGAAAAGGCGGTTTCTCCGGCGCGAATCATTCCGCCTGTTTGCTGGCGACCGGACATTTGCTGACGCCGGTGGCGCGGTATTTCCGCTCCATTTCAAACAGGCTTAAACAGACATTGCGGTTCATGGTCTTAATCAGGGTGGTCAGGGAGTCAGAGGAAAGGCCGGACAGGATGCGGAACGGGCAATGGGAATGGATTTCGCCCTGCGAACATTGCCAGACGTGTTCCGTGATGAGCTTCCTCAACTCCTGATCCGATTCGTTTCCGTCCACGAGTGACGGAACTTCACCCGTTGGATTTTCGGCCGCAGCTCCGGCCTCCGATCGTGGCAGTTGGTCGCTCATGGGGATTGATTTTTCAGCCGCACTTTACCGGTTGAACCGCCTGGGTTTCCTGCTCTTCAAACAACTCCTTAAAATTGCGAACCAGATTGCTGCCGGACTCGCGGGACATCGGAAAACTGCCGGACAGCTTGATGAAAGACAGGCGGCTGCGTTCCTGCCTTGGATTGACAATATGGAAGTAGCGGGCCACATGGAAGGTCAGCCAGAGGTGTTCCAGATTCCGGTCCGCCTCGACCACCAGCCGGCAGTCTTCCGTGCCATCGAGAATGGCCCATCCGTTCCCGCCTCGCGTCACCTCTGCCAGCGTGTGGAGGAAGTTGCGGGTGCCGGCAAAGGAAACCTGCCGGTTGGTTATGGTCTCACCCTGAAATGAAGCCGTGACCAGATGCCCGGAATCCGACCGCCCAATACGGAGCGAATCGTTCCCGTCCACGCTTCGGATGGTGATGAAACTCATGGCATCTCAATGGCTCTCTACCTAGTAATACGTGGAAAAAAGTCATTTCTGTCAAAAATCTTTTAAAAATATCTTCATCTCTCACCACACACATTGCGCCGCTGTTTCCATGCGGTGCCCGGATTGGTCATGGTTGGCCGGACAACAAAGGGATTTTTAATAACCCCGCTCCGTCTCGAACAAATGGCAGGGGTGAAGAATTTGTTTTGTAAAAGGAAGGGCGGCGCACCCGCACCGCCCCACAATTTTAGCCGAAACGATGCAGTTGCCGTCGAGCGATAAACCAAACGCACCATTTGGTTGGGCGGCGGGTATCGGCGGCGGGGCCTCGCAGCTACATGCACCGCCGTTCCAACTTTCAACGGCATTGTTCCGGTTAATACCCGGCCAAACTCATGAAATGGATCCGCACCACATTGACAGCATTGGCCTCGCTTGCTTATTTTGCTGCTACGCTGGCCTGGTTGGAGTAAGGACTTTCCAGACTGCTGCTGTTGACGGCGGTCACAACATAATAATACGTCGTGCCGCTGTTCAGCCCCGTGTCATTATAGCTGGTTGTCGGGGAAACCGTCGTCACCAACGTGTAAGGCCCACCACTTCTTGTCGCCCGATAGATCTTGTTATTCGTGATATTCGGACTCGTGGACTGGGTCCAGGTCAGCTTGATCTGCTTCTTCACGGTTGAAGACGCGGCCAGGCTGGTGGGGGCGGCGGGTCCCGCCGGCGCACTCGGCGTGGCGCTAACTTGCGCGGAGTTGGCGCTTTCGCCGGAACCGTTGACCGCCGACACAACATAGTAGTAGGTAGTCCCGTTCGTGAGCGATGTGTTGGTATAGCTTGGGCTGGTGACGCCGGTGGCAATCGTGGTGTAAGGCCCGCCGCTTACGGTGGCGCGTTTGACCTTATAGCTGCTCGCGCCGGTGGTGGCCGTCCAGCTTAAGGCAACCTGGGCATTGCCGGCATTCGCGGCCAGTCCGGTGGGCGCAGCGGGAATCGTGGTCGCGCCCGCGTAAGCCGACATGGCGCTTTCACCACTGGAACTGACCGCCGTGACGCCATAATAATACGTGCTTCCCGCCGCCACGGCCGTGTCCGAATACGATGTGCTCGCCGCCAGATTGGCCAGCAAATTGTAAGGACCACCACTGCCGGTGGTCGAGCGATAGACATTGTTTCCCGTGATGCCGGGGCTGACGGATTGGGTCCAGTTCAGGTTGACCACCCCGCTGCCGCCCGTTGCGCCCAAGCCGGTGGGCGCGGCCGTCGGCGCGCTGACCGGCCAGGATACGGAATCAATATAGGCGGTGCCCATCCAACCGGCGCTGGTGGTGAACGTGATGCCAAGGCTTTGAAATGGCGCGATGGCGGTTGAGGGCACCGTCAGGGTGATCGTGTTCCAGGCGTTGGCCGTCAGGCTTCCAAACCAGCCACTGGTCCAGCCCCAGTTATAGTCCTGTAGATAGGGCTGGAGCGTGGTGATCTGACTGCCGCCCGGGATCCAGACGTGGAAGGTGATCGTCTTGCCGGCGGGGACAACCACGCCGCCCACGGACACGGACGATGATCCCGCTCCCGTGCCGTTGAAGTTCACCGCCAGCGACTGATTGCCCGCATAGTGCTGCGTGGTGGAAGTCGCCACTCCAGAAATGATGCCGCCGCCGCCAAACCAATCCTGCGGGTCGGTTTCGAAGTTGAATTGCGCCGGGTCCGGGTTGATGCCGGGGGTCGTCGCGTAAGCCTCGGGTGAAAAACCGGTCGGGCCGGAGCCGTTAGCGGCGACGACCTGATAGTAATAGGTGGTGCCGCCATTGAGACCCGTATCGGTATAAGACGTGCCGGTGATGCCGGTGGCGAACGGGGCGATGCAACTCTCGTAGCCGGATTCCGCTGCCCGATAAAGTTTGTAGCTCTTCGCTCCGCTGCCGGCCGTCCAGGACAAGGTTATCTGGCCATTGCCGGTGTTGGTTGCGGTAAGTCCGGACGCGGCGTAAGGGGCGCCGTTCGGCGGCGGCGGCGCGACGCCTCCCGTCAACACAGAAACCACTTGCGTGTCCGTGATCGCGCCCGTGTTATAGACAAATGGACTGTTGGGAGTGCTCCAATAAAACGGACTTAGGCCGTGGGCATGGGCGGAATCGAGAACATACTTGTTCCAATAATATGCGGAAGCACTGTTCCAAGCCGCCTCGGTCGGATTGGTTGAAAGAACCGACTTCCCCGCCGCCTGGAATTCGCCCACCATCACCGGTATGCCCTTGCTGACATACTGGTCGGTCAGTTCTTGGCATCCCGAATCGATGTCGCCTTCTTCAGGCGAGGTGGCGTTGCGGGTCGGGTCGCCGGAATAATGGTAGGCCGGCCCCCAGAAGTAGATCATGTTCCCATAGGATTGATCGCTTTGCGCCTGCGTGAACAGAAACGGCGTGTAGCAATGATATTCGACCATCAGTCGGTTGGGCGTTGAGTCCGTCGGCAGCGAATTCAACCACGAGACGTCCCCGCCGCCTTGCAGCACCAGCCAACGGTTGGTGTTGTTGCCGCCGACGCCGCGCACCGCGTTAACGAACGTCTGGTAGTAGGCGATCAACGTGGCCATCTCCGTGGGATTGCCCACGGTGGGTTCGTTCGCGGCCGCAAAGAGCAAATGGTTGTCGTAACNNAACCGGCAAAGGTGGTGGCGATCTGCGTCCAGTAGGAGTTCATTTTCGCGTTGATGGTGGAATCAACATTGGTCCCAATGACCAGCCAGCCGCCGTCCCAGTGGTCGTTGATGACGACATACATTCCCGTGGCGATCGCGTAGTCCACCGCCTGTTTCACATGCGCCATGTAGGTGGGATTGATCGGGTAGGTGTTCCCGTTGGTGGTCGCATTGGAACCCCACGCACACGGGATGCGCACGGCGTTGAACCCGGCATTGGCGGCAGTGGTGAACACCGCCTGGCTTGGATACGCATAGCCCCAGGTGGCTTCCAACGAATTTCCCGTGTTCCACCCGTAGCACGGGTTTGGCAATGGCATGGAGGCGGGTATGTTGGTGGCCACCGCTTGCAGGCCAAGATCGAACACCGCGTCATAGCTGTGGCTGCCGCCGGTGGTGACGGTGCCGCCGCTGATGGGAATGGTCACAATTTCACCACCGGCGTAAGCCCCCATCGCCACGGCCAGCGCCGCATAGCCGCCGCCGGTCGGCTGGATGCCGAACGAAAACGCGTAGGTTTGGTTCGCGCCCAGCGAGACGTTCAGCCCGCCCCATTGCAGCCAGTCGCCATCGGTGAAACCGGGATTCGGCGCGCTGAACGTATTGAGCAACGTCGCCGTGCTGCCGCTCATCGAATAAATGCGCAGGTAATATGTGGGCGTGTTCGTCGGCGTGCCGTAGCCACCGCCGGAATTCAACCCCGCCGTCTTGATCGCGACCGACACGAGCTTCAGCGCGCTGGTCCCGGTGGTGAAGGTCTGGCCGGGAGGCGGATTGTTATCGGTGAAATAATTTATTCCGTCGGGCCAGGTCGTGTTGCCGCTGGTGGACAGTTGGGAGATGTCATTCGGTCCGGGAGTTGGCCCCGACGATCCGAGGTCAATGAAACTTTGTGCATATAAGTTGCCCGCCAGGCTGGCGGCGATAAACGCTAGAGTAGCGCCACGAATGATAGGGGTCATGCGTCCTACTCTGACCGGAAGCGCCGGAAAAAACAGTCGTCAAAATTGATGACGCAGATTTCACTTAAGTCGAACGCCGGCTCCCGTCAGTCTGCGCCCGCCATCGCGCGGTCGCGTCAGCATCGTAGATGCGGCAAACCGCCCGATACCGTAGGTTGACTCCCCAGACTGCGTTCCGGTAGCATTGGTCCATGATTGGTGAGTCCAAACCTCAACTCCCACACACCCGCGCAGCGCTGGGTTTGCGTGGCGCATAACATCAATCCAATCAATAATTCAACCGAAGACAACCAATGGTAAAGACCTTTACATTCGCAGTGATTGCTTTGGCAATATTCACTTCGTGCAGCACCGCAAGCCGATCCTCCTCATCCGTTGAGGCCGCCCGTAAGTTGAAGAACGCTCCCGTCCCCAGCGCCGGTTGCGGCAAGGAGCTGGGGGATTTCAAAAGCGGAACCTACACGATGACGAGCGCCGGTCTGGCCCGCAAATACATCATCGACATCCCCGCCGATTACGACCAGAACAAACCCTGCCGGTTGATTTTTTGCATGCATATGATGGGCGGGAGCATGAACACGATGGTGGAAAATCAGTTCTATGGACTCAAAACCTATGCGGAAAGGGATCATGTCCCCGTCATTTTCGTCGCACCCCAGGGATACACCGACCAAATGCCGTGGCGGATGCAAGATGACAAGGACCACATTTTCTTTGCCGACATGCTCGCCCTGTTCAAGGATAAGCTGAGCGTGGATACCTCGCGCGTCTTTTGCTGCGGCTTCAGCTTTGGCTCGATGGTCACTTACTCGCTCTCGCTGGATTTCCAGAAAGATCTGCGCGCCGTGGCCTGCTATTCCCCCGCCAATTGGAATATTTATCTTCCCACCAACCGGCACGAACGCGTGGCGTTTTACAGCACGACCGGCACCGAGGACGGCCTTTGCAAATACGTCAACTCGGATGCGCAAAAACAGGGCGGGAAATATTGCGTCCTGACGCACCTCGAAGACAACGGCGTCACTGAACTGCCCGAAATCCCCGTCGCCACCACCTCCACGCATGTCACCACTGAGTTCAAGGGGTGTCCGGCGGAATATCCCGTGGTGTTTGGCTCCTTTGTCGGCGGGCATACAAATTATGCGAGTGATCCCGGATCGGGTGACAACTGGATCGCCAAAGAGACCTGGGATTTCTTCATGCGGTTTTAATTCAGAGCCGGTCTGAAAATCCCGGGGCGCGGCGGTGTCGTCCTCGACCAGCCGCGCTCCTTTTTCAGAATTCCGGCCACCGGTTTGATGAAACCGCCCTGAACCCCGCGCTCCGCTGGCAGATGGCCCTTGCGCCGGGCGGTTGGAGCGGGCCGGGCGACCGTCCTCAACCGCTCAAATTTCCTTTTCTTCAATCGTTTTCCAGTTAAGCTACTGCGCTCGGATTTTGTAGCGCCGGTCTGTGACCGGCAGGAGCACGCGACGGTCGCAGACCGCCGCTACAATTAACAACATGGACGCCGCACACATACGCAATTTCAGCATCATCGCCCACATTGACCACGGCAAGACGACGTTGTCGGATCGCCTGCTGCACATGACGGGCACCATCGCCACGCGCGACATGTCGGATCAGTTGCTCGACGCGATGGATCTCGAACGCGAACGCGGCATCAC
>PLYV01000293.1 GCA_003151855.1 Limisphaerales bacterium
CACGCGAGGCCGGCCATCACGACGCTTTGCGCGAGCAGCCCGGTATTTTTCGCGCCGATGCGATCCACCAGCAACCCGAGTGTGAAGCGCAGCGCAGCGCCTGCGAGGCTCGGCACGGCCACCATCAGGCCGGTCTGCGAGTCGTTCAAGGCCAGGGCGTCCTTGATGTGTGCGCTCAACGGGCCGAGCACCGTCCACACCATGAAACTGAAATCAAAGTAAAGAAACGCGCCGAGCAGGGTCGGCCAATGTCCGGCATTTTTCAGGGTCAGCTTGTTGGTGTCTTGCATGATGGCTTGGACGATTCAGGCGGGAACGGCAGCCGGTTCGTTTTTTTTGACCGCGGTGGCTGGCAGCTGCGCCTGATTAAACAGATCGGCCCGGTAGATTTTGCGGCCGAGCGCGAAATTGAACTGGGCCGGCGCCGGGCAAAGGCCGCTGTCGCGGATCAATTGCAAAGCCCACGCCGCCTGTTTGCTGACCGGCTCGTTGACCCCGTCGCCGTGAAAAATGAAAAAGTCGTGGACGTGGCGCGTGACGCCGTTGCCGCAGTCCAACTGGCCGGCCAGGGCGCGCTTCAAAATCTCCTCCGGCACGCCGACGAATTCCGGGCGCGCGAGCGTGGCGGCGATGTGCGCGCGGTTTTCCGGCTGGTTGCAAAACTCGCACGCCTCGTGCAATGCGGCGATGAGCGCCAGATGCTCGTCGTTCCGTTTCACCGCGAAATCGCCGCGCACCATCAGCACTTTTTCCGGGTGGCCGGGATCCAGTTCCGCGCTGGTCGCGGCGATCCAGCCGGCGTGGGCGGAGACGGCGAGCGAGTTCCACGGTTCGCCGACGCAGAAGCCGTCAAGGTGGCCGGCCTTCAAATTCGCGACCATCTGCGGCGGCGGCACGACGACGAAACGCACGTCGCGCTCCGGGTCAATGCCGTGCGCGGAGAGCCAGTTGCGCAGCAGTTGCCGGTGCGAGGAAAACGGGAACACGATGCCGAAGGTGAAAATCTTCTCGCGGCGCGTGCGGTGGATTTCCTCGCGCAACGTTTTGCCGTCGCGCACGCCGCGTTTCCACAGGTCGGCGGAGAGCGTGATGGCGTTGCCGTTTAGATTCAGCACGAGTGCGGTGAGACATTCGCAGGCGACGGAGCCGAGGCCGAGCGACGCGGCGAGCGGCATGGCGGCGAGCGCATGGGCGGCGTCGAGTTCGCCATGGACAATCTTGTCGCGCACGGTGGCCCAACCCAGCTCGCAGCTCAACTGGACGCACAGGCCGAATCTTTTGAACAGCCCCAATTCCTGCGCCATGACGAGCGGCGCGCAATCGGTGAGCGGCACAAAGCCGAGCCGCAGCGGCGGGGCGGTTTTGGCGGATTGGCTCTTTTTGTTCATCGGGCGGCGGCTTTCGTTGTCGTGCATGGGACATTAGCCATGCGCGTGCCAAATTTTGAATTTGGCGCGATGAATGCTTTCCTTTGTGCACATGACTAAGATGAAAGGCGTTCATAGATGAGAAACCCGCTCGACAGCCGACGGCTGCAGCAGTTCTGCGTGCTGGCGCGCACCGGCAGTTTCACGCAGACCGCGCGCGAGCTGCACCTGACGCAATCAGGCATCAGCCATTCGATGAAGGCGCTGGAACACGAGGCGGGTTGTCGCCTTTTGGACAGGCTGGGCAAAAAAGTTGTTCTCACGCAGGCGGGCGAACAGCTGTTGCAACACGCGGATAAAATTCTCGCGGAAATGTCGGCGGCGCGCGATTCATTGTCCGCGCTGGGCAAATGGGGCAAGGGCCGGCTGCGGCTGGGCGCGAGCACGACCGCGTGCCAACACCTGATCCCGCCGGTGCTGCGCGAGTTCAAGGAAAGTTTTCCCGACCACACCATCACCTTGGAACCCGGCGACACCACGGTGCTGGTGGACGCGCTGCTGAAACACCGGATTGACCTGGCGCTCACGCTGGAGCCCGAGGGCGAGGCGCAACTGGAATTTCATCCGCTGTTCACGGATGAATTGTTTTTTGTCGTGTCCGCGTCGCATCCTTGGGCGCGCGCGGGACGCGTCGAGCGCGAGGAGATTCCCCGGCAGAACTACATTCTTTACAGCAAGCGCAGCGTGACGTTCCGGCTGATTGAGGACTATTTTCGGCGCGAGCGCGTGGTGCTGAACACCGTGCTCGAAGTCGGCAGCATGGAGGCGACGAAGGAACTGGTGAAGCTCGGCCTCGGCGTGTGCATCCTCGCGCCGTGGATTGCGCGGCGGGAGATCGAGGAAGGCTCGCTGGTCGCGCTGCCGCTGGGCCGGCGGAAATTGACCCGCCGCTGGGGCATCCTGCACTGGCGCGGGAAACGGCTGAATCTCGCGGAGGAAACCTTTGTCGGCCTCTGCGAATCCGCTTCCATCCCCCTGCGCAATGATTCGGGCAAAACCCAACATCTTGCGACGGTCTGACAGCGGCTCAACCATTTTGCGGCACTCAATGACTTGTGTTCCGTTTCGCCTGTGCTAAAACTCCTGACAGTTGCACCACCTCAAGCATGGTTTTCCCGAAGTGAGCCTCATTCTTTACAAAAGCAACCGGCTGGAAAATCTGGCACAACGGCTGGCTGGCGACACAATTCGGTCGCCCTTAAGCTCACCTTTCAAGACGGAACAGATCATCGTGCCGACGCAGGGCCTCGCGCAATGGCTCAAGCTCGAACTTGCCCGCCGTCACGGCATCGCCGCCAATCTGGAACTGCCGTTTCCACGCGCGTTTTTTTTCAAGTTGATGGAAAACCTGTTGTCCGCCGAAGCCCGCGCCGGCTTGATCGAACCGGCAGCGCTCACCTGGCGGCTCATGGAAAAACTGGAGCCGCTGCTCGAACAGCCGGCGTTCGGCGAGATCAAAAATTATCTTACCAGCACCACCGACCCGCGCCGGAAATTCCAGCTCGCCGAACGCATCGCCGGCCTGTTCGACCAATACAGCGTCTATCGCCCGGAATGGATTGACGCGTGGCAGCGTGGGCAGGAAACGCACTGGCAGGCGCAGTTGTGGCGCGCGGCCATGAGCGACAGTCTGGCGTGCCAAGGGAAATTTCTCTACGAACTGTTGCTCGCGCTCAAACGACCGGACTGCGACAAGACCAAGCTGCCGGAGCGGCTCGCAATTTTTTGCCCGACCAGCCTGCCGCCGGTTTATCTCGAAGTGTTCCAGTCGCTGGCGCGACACATTCCGGTGCATCTGTTCTGGCTCTCGCCGTGCGCGGAATACTGGGGCGACATCACCTCGGCGCTGGAGGACGAAAACATCCAAGCCGTCGCCGGCAAAGGTGATTTGAGTCCGGGTGAACTGCATCTCGACCGCGGCCATCCGCTGCTGGCGTCGTGGGGCAAAACCGGCCGGGAATTTCTGCGGCTCGTCACCGATTTGCAAATGGTGAACGCGGAAGTGGAAGACTTCGCCGAACCGGCGCAACCCCATCTCCTCGGCCACGTCCAGCGCGCCATCCTGAATCTGGAAGACCGCCAGGCCGGCGAACCGCAGGAAATCACTCGCGCCGACCGCTCGATTCAAATTCATAATTGCCACAGCCCGCTGCGCGAATTGCAAGTGCTGCACGACTATTTGCTCGAATGGTTCGCCGGCGATTCCACCCTGTCACCACAGTATATTCTTGTGCTGCTGCCGAACGTGGAGGCTTACGCGCCGTTCATCAAGGGCGTGTTCGACACCGCCGAGCCGGGCGCGCCCGCGATTCCCTTCACGCTCGCCGACCAGGGTGCGCGGCAGGAAAGCCCGCTCGTCAACGCCTTCGCCGCGCTGCTGCAGCTCGCTTCCAGCCGGCTCACCGCCACGGCGGTCATGGATTTTTTTGAAACGCCGGCGGTGCGGCGGCGCTTCGCCATCGCCGAGGACGAGCTGCCGCAGCTCCGCGAATGGGTGCAGCGCGCCGGCATCCGCTGGGGACGCGACGTGGCACAGCGCGCCAGCCTTGGCCTGCCGGCGTTTGCGGAACACACTTGGGAACACGGCAACTCGCGCCTGCTGCTCGGTTACGCGATGGCCGATGACGGCGCCACGTTCGATCAACTCCTGCCGTGCGAAAGCGTCGAAGGCACGGCCACGGAACTGCTCGGCCGCTGGCTGGATTTTCAAAAACAATTTTTCGCCACGCTGGACGAACTCGCCGCGCCGCGCACGCTGACGGATTGGGCGGCAACGCTGAACGCCATTCTGGACAAATTGTTTTTGCCCGAACCGGAAGAGGAATTTGCCACCAACGCCATCCGGCAAATCCTCCACGGCCTGCGCCAGCAGCAAACCGATTCCAGCTTCGCGGAACAAATTCCGTTCGCCGTCATCCTCGAACGCGTTTTGCCGAAGCTGTTCGAGGAGCCGGCGGGCAAGGCGATTCTGCGCGGCCGCGTGACGTTCTCCGGACTGAACCCGATGCGCAACGTGCCGTGCCGCGTGGTCTGCGTGCTGGGCTTGGACGACGGCAGTTTTCCGCGCCGCCCCGCGCCGTTGAGTTTTGACCTGATGGCTGCGCAGCCCAAGACCGGCGACGCCTCGCGCCGCGATGACGACCGCTATCTCTTTCTCGAAATGCTGCTCGCCGCGCGCGAAAAGTTTTACCTCAGCTACGTCGGCCAGTCCGTCAGCGACAACAGCCCGCGCCCGCCGTCCGTCGTCGTCAGCGAACTGCTCGATTACCTCGGCGCGCGCTTCCGGCTGGCGGGAACGACTTGCGATGCGAAAGCCCAGCCGCAAGCAACGCCGCTGGTCAACGAGCTGCTGGTCACGCGGCACCGGCTGCACGGTTTCAACCCGGCGTATTTTCAAACGGAAAAAACTGAAGCCGCGCGTCTGTTCAGCTACTCGGCGGCAGAGGCGGAAATCAGCCGCCACATCGCCGACCGCACAAAACGCGCTTCAACCAAGCCTTTTCTCACGCAACCGCTCGCCCCGCCGGATGCGGAATGGAAGACAGTTTCACTGAAAGATATCCAGCAGTTTTTTCAAAACCCGGCGAGATTTTTCGTGCAGCGCCGGCTGGAATTCCGGTTGCCGGAAGACCGGGAGCTTTTGTCCGACGAAGAACCTTTTTCCGTGGCCGGCCTCGACGCTTTTGTTTTCAAACAGGAAATCGTGGAGGCGTTTTTGAACCGGCAGCCGCCGGAAAAAGTTTTGGCCGCGTGGCAAGGCGGCGGCCAGTTGCCGCCCGGCCCGACGGGCGTTTTGGAGGCGAACGAGCTGTTCGCGGAAACGCAGCCGCTCCTCGAATTGCTACGGCAGCGCCTCGGCGCGGCGGAAAAAATCCGCCAGCCAATTAGTTTGCAGCTTGGCGATTTCCGGCTGGAAGGCGAACTGCCGCTGTTTCGCGGCGTCGGCATCGTCCATGTCCGCCCCGCGAAAGCCAAGCCCGCCGCGCATTTGAAGCTGTGGATCGAGCATCTCGCGCTGCAACTCGCCGGCTTGCCAGAGGCAAAAACAAGCTGGCTCATCGCCGAGGACGGAACATGGATTTTCAACGAAGTTCCCGACGCCGAAAAAATCCTGAAACAGCTTTTGGAACTTTATTTTCTCGGCCTCACCAAGCCGCTGCCATTTTTCCCGGCAACGGCGTTTGCTTTCGTTTCGGAACCAAGTTCCCGAAGCAAAAAATCGCCGGCGGAATTGGCGCAGGAAAAATGGGAAGGCGGCGAGTTCGATGACTTCGGAAAAGGCGAAGAGCAAGACCCGTATTTCAGCCTGTGTTTCCGCAACGTCGTCAATCCGCTGGACGACGAGTTTGAGCAGCTCGCAAAAGAAATTGTGGAACCGCTGCTGCAACATCAATCGGAGGAACCGTCGCCATGACCTTCGACTTGGTTCACACGCCGCTGGATTTGGGCGTCACCCGGCTGGAAGCCAGCGCGGGCACCGGCAAGACGTTCGCGCTGGCCGGGCTTTTCCTGCGCCTGCTCGTCGAGGAAAAAATCCCCGCGAGCGACATCCTGGTNNACCGCCGAACTGCGCGACCGCATCCGCCGCCGACTCGCGGAAGCCTTGCTGGCGCTGGAAGGCAAGCCCACGGACGATGCGCTTTTGCTCGAACTGGTTTCCCGCACGCAGGCGCGCCGCGAGGCCGCTGTCAATTCGCTGCGCAACGCGCTGGAGATTTTCGATCTCATTTCCATTTCCACGATCCACGGCTTCTGCCAGCGCACCTTGCAGGACAGCGCGTTTGAAAGCGGCAGCCTGTTCAACGTGGAGCTGGTGGCCGACCAGGACAGCCTCATCCGCGAAATCGCGGCGGATTATTTCCGCCGGCAGGTGCATCCGGGCGGCGCGCTACTGGCGAGCATCGCGCTGCACCAGAAACTCACGCCGGACGTTTTCGCCGCACTGCTCAAGCGTTTTCTTACTTATCCCGAATTGAAGCTGCTGCCCGCCGCGCCGCCGCGCCCGGTGGCAGCCGTGGCGGCGGATTTGCAAACGGCCTTTGCCAGCGGCGTTTCCGAATGGGAAAAAAACTCCACCGACCGCCAGGCGCTGCTGGACTTTTTTGTCGGCGGCAAAAAATGGGCAGTTAAGGAACACGCCAAGGCGGCAACCATCCAAGCACACATGGAAATNNCCTTGTTTGACCGCTGCGAAACGCTGATTTCGCTCGCGGCGGAATTTGCGCTGGCGCAGCGGCTGGATTTTCTGCGCACGGCGCGAACGGCGCTGGCTGAACGCAAACAGGAGGCGAAGCAGCAGTCCTACGACGACCTCATCAGCCGGCTGGCGGCGGCGTTGGCCGGAGCTTCTGGCACCGCGCTCGCAAAGTCCGTCCGCAAAAAATTCCGCGTGGCGTTGATTGACGAATCGCAGGACACCGACCCGTTGCAGTGGAAGATTTTCCGCGCGATTTTTGCCGACAGCCCGGAACACCGGCTTTATCTCATCGGCGACCCGAAGCAGGCAATCTACGGTTTTCGCGGCGCAGACGTGAACACTTATCTGGCGACAGCCAAAACGCCGAACTGTAAAGAATACTCGCTGGACACCAACTGGCGTTCCGAGTCGGCGCTGGTCACTGCGGTCAACACGGTGTTTGAAAGCGCGGGCAAATCCGTCGCGTTCGTCGAGGAACAGATTTCGTTTGAGCCGGTAAAAGCGGCGAACAAGGCGGACGCGGAGCCGCTCGTTTTTCCGCCGGACGGCCAGCGTCCGCCGCCGTTCCAGGTCTGGTGCTGGAGCGCGGACAACGGTTCGTTGTCCGCCAAGTCGGCGCAAAAAGTTTTGCCCGCCGCCGTGGCCGCCGAAGTCTCGCGGCTGCTGCGCGACGACGTTCGCGTCGGCGGCCGGCGGCTGAATCCGCGCGACATCGCCGTGCTGGTGGAGTCGCACCGGCAGGCCGGCTGGATTCAGGCGGCGCTGCACGCGCTGCACATTCCCAGCGTCGAGCAGGCGATGGACAGCGTGTTTGAATCGGACGAGGCGCGCGAGCTGCAATGGATTCTCACTGCCATCTTGAATCCCGGTCGCGAGGCCGGCGTGAAATGCGCGCTGACCACCGACGCGCTCGGCCTGAACGCAAACCAGTTGCAAACACTGGCCGGGAATGAACTGGCATGGCAGGCGCGCTTGCAGGAATTCGCCGAATTTCGCGCCAGTTGGGAGCGCGACGGTTTCTTTTTCATGTTTTCGCAGTTGCTGCGCCGGGAAAAAGTCGTGGAAAATCTGCTGCGTTTTCCTGACGCCGAGCGCCGGATCACCAACGTGCTGCACCTCGCCGAATTGCTCGAAGCCGCCAGCCGCGCGGAACATCTCGGCCCGGCGCGGCTGGTGCAGTGGCTCGAAAAACGCCGCGCCAGCGACGCGGCCGCCGCCGAGGAATTCCAGCTCCGGCTCGAAAGCGACGATGACGCCGTGCAGATCGTCACCGTCCACCGGTCGAAAGGCCTGGAATATCCGGTGGTGTTTTGTCCGTTCGTCGCCAAGGACGCCAGCCTGCGCCCGATCAAAAGCGGCGTGCAAAAAGTTTTGGACGTGGTGCTTTTCCACGACCCGGCCACCAACGATTTGACATGGGATTTGAATCCCGAACCGGCGGCGGCGCACGAACAGCAAGCCACCAAGGAATTGCTCGCGGAAAAAGTGCGGCTGCTTTACGTCGCGCTGACGCGGGCGTGCCACCGGTGCTATCTGGTTAGCGCGCCTTACCCGCGCAGCCAGTCCACCGCGCTGGCGTGGCTGCTGAACGGCCGCAGTGAACAGCTTTCCGACCCGGTCGCGTTTTTGGAGGCGCAGCCCGCCAATCCGGCGGACTGGAAAAACCGCTGGCTCGCCATCGCGGAAAATTCTCCTGCCGCCATCGCCGTCGCCGATGTGCCGCTGGAGCCGGGCGAACCGTGGCTACCGGAAAAAACAGCCACGGCGGAATTGGCACCCAAATCCTGCGCCCGTGAAATCAAGCCGTCGTGGTTTCTCTCCAGCTTCACGCAGTTGTCGCAGCAGGCGTTCGCGCCGCACGAGACCGCTGCGCCGGATTTGCCGGATTACGATGCGACCGGCGTTGAGCCAAAACTGGCCGACGCTGAAGAATCAGCCGCCACCGGCATTTTTGCCTTGCCTGCCGGCGCGCGCACCGGCGACTGCCTGCACCAGATTCTGGAGCGATTTGATTTTGCGAACGCCGACCCGAATGCCACGACGGCGCTGGTGAAACAACAACTGCAAGCCTTCGGCCTGGACGACGAGCAGCACATCGCGGCGGTTTTGGAAATGCTGGAACGGCTGCGCCAGACGCCGCTGGATTCTAAAAATCCGAATTTCACGCTCGCGCGCGTCAGCCGGGCGCAGCGCTTGAGTGAAATGGAATTTCATTTTCCAACCGGCGCGCTGGACGCGGAGCCATTGGTCAAATTGATCCGCGACAAAAAAAACTCTTCCGCGATATCAGCGCCGGCACCGGCGCGCATCGAAGGTTTTCTGAAAGGCTTCATTGACCTCATCTTTGAATTNNCCGTGGCGCTGGACAAATATCTGCGGGCGCGGCTCGCGGGCTACGACTACGAAAAACATTTCGGCGGCATCCGCTACATTTTCCTGCGCGGCGTCACGCCGAAACAACCGGAACTGGGCATTTTCCGCGACCGGCCGGCGGCGGAAAAAATCACGCGGCTCGCGGCGCGGCTCGGCGGATTCGCGGAGGTGAAAGCATGAGCCAACTTCCGTCACTCACCGCCATTTTGGCCGGCGAAACTTTCCATCCGCTTGACCGCCACTTCGCCGGGCTGATGCAGCAGTTCGCCGGCGGCGATTGTCCCGAACTACTGCTCGCGGCGGCGCTCGTGAGCCGGCGGCTGGCCGAAGGGCATTCGTGCCTTTGCCTTGATGAAGTTGCCGGCAAAGAATTTTCAGAAACGCCGGTTGAGGAAATTGCTCCGCTCAACTGCCCGCCACGCAGTGAATGGGAAAAACTTTTGCGCGCCACCGCCGTCGTTGGTCAGCCCGGCGACGCCAAGCCGTTGATTCTGGACAACGCCGGCCGGCTTTATCTGCATCGCTACTGGAAATACGAACAGACGGTCGCCAATGAAATCTTGAAACGCCGTCAGCAACCACCCTTCGCGCTTGATGCAAAAACGGTTGCTGCCAGCTTGGAGAAATTATTTCCCGGCAAGACGAAAGACGCCAACTGGCAGCAGGTCGCGGCGTTCGCGGCGTTGCGGCAGCGNNTTGCAGGTGAAGCTCGCCGCGCCCACCGGCAAGGCGGCGGCGCGGTTGCAGGAAGCGCTGTCGCGCTCGCTCGCCGGCCTGGCGTGTTCGGAAGCGGTCAAGGCGCGGCTCCAGGCGAAAGACCTGACGACCACAATTCACCGGCTGCTCGGCACGATTCCGCAGTCCACGAAATTCCGCCACGACGCCGGCAACCCGCTGCCGGTGGACGTGCTGGTGGTGGACGAGGCGAGCATGGTGAGCCTGGCGCTGATGGCGAAACTGCTCGCGGCGCTCAAGCCGGATGCGCGGCTGGTGCTGGTCGGCGACCAGGATCAACTGCCGCCGGTGGACGCCGGCAACGTGCTGGGCGATCTCTGCCACGCGGCGGCCAGCAACGGCTTCAGCGAAAGTTTTTGCGCGGATTACCAGCGTTGCGGTGGTGAAATCCCCGGCGGAAAAAATGTTTCCGCCGCTGGCGGCCTGGCGGACACGGTGATTCAACTGCGCACGAATTACCGCTCCGGCGAAATGGTTTCGCTCAATGAAATCAGCGTGGCCGTGAACGCAGGCGACGCGAACACGGCGATGCAACTGCTCCGGCAACCCGCCGCCGCGCTGGCGTGGCAGCCGTTGCCGCCCGCGAAATTGCTCAAGGCTGCGCTGCGCGACGCCGTCGTTTCGCATTACGGCGAGGTGCTGAAATCCGCCACGCCCGCCGCCGCGCTCGCGGCGCTGGGAAGATTCCGCATCCTCTGCGCCGTGCGCGAAGGGCCGTTCGGCACCGAGGCCGTCAACCGGCTCGCCGAGGAAATTCTCGCGGACGCCGGACTCATCGCGCCCGACCGGATGAAGACCGGCAGTTACGCAGGAAAACCGCTGATGGTGACGGTGAATAATTACGCGCTGAAATTATTTAACGGCGACACCGGCGTCGTCTGGCCGGCGGACGGGTTTTCCGCGCTGGTGCATTTTCCCGACGAGGCCGGCGGCATCCGCGCCGTCGCGCGCGAGCGGCTGCCGGAACACGAAACCGTTTTCGCGCTGACCATCCACAAGAGCCAAGGCTCGGAGTTTGACCACGTCCTGCTGGTGCTGCCGGAGCCGGCGAGTCCGGTGCTCACGCGGCAGTTGTTTTACACCGGCCTGACGCGCGCCCGCCAATCCGTCCGCATCCTGGCACCGGAAACAATTTTGCGCGCCACCATCGCGACGCAGTTGCAACGCGCGTCCGGGCTGGCCGATGCGCTGCGACGCTGACCAGCCATTTTTCCGCGCTGCAGCGGGTTGACGGTAAGAAATATTTGCCAATGACAGAAATAAGTCTCATGCTGCGGGCTTGAAATTATGAATCAGAACGAATGGCATCAATGGTCCTCGCTCCGGCCACGGCCAGCCTATGGCCATGGCGCACCCCGCCCGGAATTCGCCCGTCCCCCGATCCAGGAAGACACACTGAAGGAAGCCTACTTCCGCATCGAAATGAAAAACTTTGAGTTCAAGCTCAAGGAAAACCCGCGCGGACGCTTCCTCCGCATCACCGAAGAGAAGGGCAGCCGGCGCTGCGCCATCATCATCCCGGGCACCGGGCTGAAGGACTTTCAGAAACTGCTGGCCGAAATGCTCAAGGCCAGCGAAACCCTCCCGCCGCAATCGCCCCCGACCGACGCCCCGCCGGCCTGATGGCACGGCGGATCATTCCGGGGCGAGGACGTGGACGGTGCCGTTGCTGCGGACTTCCACATTCAGGCCGGCATAGATGCTTTCGGGCGTGACCCACGCGGCCCCGGACTTCATCAGCTTTTTTTCCTGTGCCTGAACCTCGACGAGGTTGTTGAACCGCCTTTCCGCGAGGGTGCGCTCGGCCACGTCACGGAGAAACTTGTTTTCCAACTGGGCATAATCCTTGCAAGCCTGCTGCCACAACTGGTTGGTCTGCGTCAGGCCCGCCTCGGTCTTGGCGAGGCTTTGCGTGAGCGCGGTCATCTGGTTGGTCAAATTGAGGAGGGTCTGGCTGGCGGACTGGTTCGCCGCCATCGCCGCCGCAAGTTCGCGGTTCAGGCCGGCAAGCTGCGCCGTCTGCGCGGCAAGCTGCGCCTGCGCCTCGGCCAGATGGTTGGAGTCGGCCAGAGCCGTCTCGGCCAAGGTGTTCGACAGCGTGAGCAGCGAGGCGTTGCACGCGGCGATCTGCGCCTGCGCCGTGTCGAGGCGGTTCGAGCAATCGGCGAGCGTGCCGGTGGCCGCCGCGAGCTGCGCAGTATCGGTCTTCTTCGTCTGGAACAGCACGGCGGCGAGCACGAGGCTCAACAACACAAGGGCGATGGACAAATATTTCATGTGGCAAAGGATGTTTTATCGGCGCGGCAGGTTGGGAAGTCCGCCGCCGTTTGGCAAGGGTTTTTGATGACTGAAACCGGCCACCGGCGCAGACCGGTGAAAAATCATTTCAAACGCACCCCGGCGGATTGGCCATGCGCGTCGAGGCCTTCCAGTTCGGCGAATTTTTTCACGCCCTTCAACGCCTTTTTGAGCGAGGTATGGTTGTATTCCACCACGCTGGTGCGGCGCTGGAACTGGTCCACCGTCAGGCCGGCGAAGCTCGCGCCCGCGCCATCCGTCGGCAACACGTGGCTCGGTCCGGCGATGTAGTCGCCCAGCACCGTCGGCGACCAGTTGCCGAGAAAAATCGCGCCCGCCGTCACGATGCCGCCGCTCACCTTCCGCGCTTCGCGGGTGATGACTTCGCAATGCTCCGGCGCGATCTGGTTCGCCAGCGCCACGGCGTCCGCCACACCGGCAACCTGGATCAGCCAGACGTTGCGGTCCAGCACGCGCTGGATGAGCGCGCGGCGGGAAAGCTTGGGCAACTGTTTGGAAATTTCCTTTTCGACGGCGGTGAGAATCTTTGCGGAGGTCGTCACGAGCCAGACGCGTTCGTGGCCGGAACCATGTTCGGCCTGCGCCAGCATGTCGGACGCGGCGAACTTCGGATTCGCGGTGTCGTCGGCCAACACGAGCAGGTCGCTCGGCCCGGCGAGCAAATCAATCGCCACGTGCCCGACGAGCAGCCGCTTGGCCATGCTGACGTAGGCGTTGCCAGGACCGAAAATTTTCTGCACGCGCCGGATCGTCTTGGTGCCATAAGCCATCGCGGCAATCGCCTGCGCGCCGCCGATGCGGTAAATTTCGGTCGCGCCGGAAGTGTTCACCGCGTGCAAGAGAGCCGGGTTGATCGAGCCGTTCGAAGCACAAGGGGTGCAGACTACAATTTCCGGGCATCCCGCCGCTTTGGCGAGCGTAATGGTCATCAACGCGGTTGATACCAGCGGCGCGGTGCCGCCTGGAATATAAATCCCGACCCGTCGAAAAGGATCAAATTTTTCTCCCACCCAGGCGCCTTGGGCATTTTTGCGACGCCAATTCCTGCGCAATCCTTTGCGAGCGAAGGCCTCAATATTCTTGCGCGCAACCGCGAGCGCGCTCCGCAGGGCATCGTCGGCGCTTAAAGAGGTGGCGACCAATTCAGGTTTAGTCACGGCCAGACGTTCCGGAGGGACTTCGGCCTTGTCAAAGCGCAGAGTGAGCGCGGCCAACGCTGCGTCGCCGCCTGTCTTTACTTCATGGAGAATACCACGGGCTCGCTCTTCAATGGTTTCATCGAACAGACTCGAGGCGGCAGCGGCCTCGCAAATCTGCTCGGTAAACGAAGGGTGATCGTAGCGCAAAATCTTCATGTGGGGGAAAGTTAGCGGACGAAAGCGGAAAAGTCGATAGCCCGCCGAAGCGCTGGCAATCGAATTCGCCGACTCCCGACCTCCGCGAGCGATGGCTGCAAGATCGCTCGAGCCTCATTGCCGAAGCGCGACGGTCAGATAATAGAAGTGTTCCGCGGTGTTGGGTGCGGTGAAGGTGATAACGAATTCGTCGCCGGAGACGTTTACCGGCGCGGAGGCCGCCAAACTAGTGAATGGCTGGTCCGCTGCCGCGCTGTGCCGGACACCAAAATTAAATTGATTGATGTAGGCCGAGGGCCATTGGAAAAACAACTGTATCTGAGTCGCGCCTTCATTTAACTCAAGCACCGGTTGTTGGAAGTTGGCGGCCGGACCGGAAGGTTTGCTGAAGGGGTCGCGAGGGTCGGTGCCGTCCAGCATTTCCTGGAGGTTGCTATAACCGTCTCCGTCCGCGTCGCCAAACGGATCGGCCAATCCAACGCCGCCAAAGAAGCGTTGTTCCCATGAGTCGATGAGCAAATTTCCATTGGCATCAAAACCGGTCGCGATTGGGACGCTGGTCAAAAGCGCGGAAGTCACCTCAATCGCGGGAAACGCACAGCTCGGACTCGCAACGTCCGTATAACCGGAGATTCTTACCTGACTACCCGACAGCAACAGGAAATTGGCTGGAAACGCAAAGGGCAGCCCTCCTGTGTCCAGCAAAGCAAAGGTGGCTCCGCCGCCAAAATAGTCGAGGATGTTGCAGGGACCGCCGAGCGTGTCTGAGCGGACAACCAACAGCACGTTGGTGGTTGGGCGGGCGGAGATGGCGGCGAGGATCGTGGCGGCTCCGTTACTAGCGGAAGGGAATTGTCCCGTCGTCGCGGCCCAGGCGAGATAGTTCGAATCAAATGTGCTGTTCCAGAGGAAATAGCGGACCTCGTCCACCGCCAGAGCAAAGGTGGCGGGATTGGTGTTGTTCAGCAGGCTATCGATGCGGTAGATGTCCTGAACAACGGCGCGCAGGCTCGCGATGTCGCTGCTCGACGAATTCTCCACGGCGTTGCTGACGTTGCCAAACATGGTTTTCAGTTCGTATACCGGCTGTGTCGGAGATGCCAGTTTCAGCGAGAGCAGAGTCGATTGGCCTGGGTTCACCCGTCCGGCGTCGCTAACGCGGTAGGGGAACAAAGTCATGTTTGTCCACCAATTCGTGCCTCGCGCGCCCAGAATCTGGGCCACCTTTTGCTCGAAGAGAAGCGATTCGACGGTATTGGTGAAACTAAGATTGTTGATCAGCGTGGCGCGAGGCAGATTGTTCAAAGCGTTGGAAGCCGCCGCGATCCAATTGTTGGCCTCGTTCGTGATATTGCCCCCTCCAAACGTGTAGTTGATGGTCGGAAATTGCAACGGAGGGACCGATACAAGCCCCACCATTTCACGACCCACGGTGGTGTCAGAGTTCGTAGTGAGAATGTTGTAATGGTCATCAGTCCCGCTAACGACGAGGCGGTCCTCGACCACAATGGCGATGTTGGAAAGCACGACAGCCGGAAATGTGTTGCTGACGAGGGTTCCTTCGCTCAAAAGCCCGCCCCGGAAATCATAGACCCGCACCACGTTACCGATGGCGCCAAGGGTCGGTGCGTTCGAAAAACCGTCCCACGGAATCAGCGTCGTATTGAGATTAAACGCGGCTTGATCGTCCAGATGGGGAAAGTTTGTCGGAACGCTGGTTGAATCGAGCGGGTTGGTTCCGTGAATCAACTCCTCGATATCCGTATAACCATCTCCGTCGCTGTCCGCCGGTCCGGTGGGATTCAGTCATCGGGCAATCTTTACGTAATCGGGAATGCCATCTCCCTTGGAATCCAGAGTCGAGGGAGGTTTGGTAAAGGCGTAAACCGCAGATTTGACGGCCGACTTTGCGCTTCCGCCCAAGGGTTGGCCGTAATATTGGACGGTGGCATTCGTAAAGAGCCAGACCATCAATCCAGGCGTCCAAGTTGTCCAAGCACCCGCTCCGACGCGAAAGAAAATGCTGTCGGAGGGATTCACGGCCGTGAACTGCAAATTGACCGACGTGGAGTAAAGACCCGGGTTGGGCGAAATGGTGACATCGCTGATTTTATCCCCCGCCGGAGGGGTAAAGCTGAACGG
>PLYV01000152.1 GCA_003151855.1 Limisphaerales bacterium
GTTTTGTTTTTCAACACGCCGAGATCGGCGTCTTTGTCGGTATAGACTTTTGCCATAAATTTATTTTCGGTAAAAAATTATTTGCGCGGCATCGCGGCCTTGCCGGTGCGGGTGATTTCCTGGACACCGAACGAATGCATCAGGTCGAGGAACTTGACAATCTTGTTGTCGGCACCGGTGATTTCGATGGTGAGCGACTTGGGCTGCACGTCCACGATCTTCGCGCGGAAAATGTCCGTGATCTGCATCACCTCGGCGCGCGACTTGGAATCCACGCCGACCTTCACGAGCACCAGCTCGCGGTCCACATATTCGCCTTCGCTGAAATCCTGCACCTTGAGCACATTCGGCAGCTTGTTGAGCTGCTTGACGATCTGCTCCACCGTGGCCTCGTCGCCGTGGGTGACGATGGTCATGCGCGACGTGGTGGCGTCGTGCGTCGGCGCGACGTTGAGCGAGTCAATGTTGTAGCCGCGGCCGCTGAACAATCCGGCCACGCGCGTAAGCACGCCGAACTTGTTCTCCACCAAAACAGAAATGGTATGTCGCATAAAAACCGTCAGGGACGGACAGAAAGCCTAGCAATCGCGCCCCAACCGGTCAAACCGCAAATCGGTTGGGTATTGTCCTGATTTAAACTAACTACTTCTTCCGATTACTTAAATACCAAACCAGAACAACTGCAATTACGCACAATGAGAAAACCAGTTGTTCTTTTGTCGCCGGATATGAAGGCGCAGGATGAACGTATCCAAACATTGCCGAGGTAAATGAATTTATTTTGGCGACACCAGCTTATCGCCAATCGAAACGCGGTAATCCTTGATGCGCCCGGCACCATCGCCTTGGCGCGGCACATAACGGAAGCCGGAAACCGTCTGCGTTTGGCCGAGGTTCAGGATCAGCCGGTGCGGATGCGGCGGCTGCGCCGCGCCCCATTGCGTGTGCCAGTAATTTGCCGTCTGGCCGTCAATCGCATTTTCCGCCGCGCCGTCTTCCTGGTCGCGTTCCTCGCTGTCCACATAGGCAATCGTCCAGCCGTTGTGCGAAATGGCGCTGCCGCCGGCGTCGAGCAAATCCAGTTCCGCGACGGCGGCGAACGGTTTGCCATCAAAAGCGTTCACAGATTCGAGACAGAAGAATTTTCCCGTGGCTGAATTCAGAAAATGAATTTCTTGCGTGTCCGCGCCGGGCGCGAAGGTGCCTTTGATGACGGCCACGTTGTCCGTGAGGTTTAAATTCACCGGTGGACGATGCGACCGGGCGAAATCTTTTTCGGGATGCAGTTCGCTGAGCACCGGTTTTTCCAGACCGGCGATTTCCGCTTTTTCCGGCCCAACGTAATCCAAAATCACGATTTCATTTTTGCCGGCGCGCAGCCAGCAGCCGGGCGCGTAGGCGGTTTGCGACGGGCCGATGTTCCAGAACCGGCCGAGGCAATGGCCGTTCACCCACACGACACCTTTGCCCCAGTGGTGCAAATCCAGAAACGTGTCGCCGGCTTTTTCCAAGGTGATTTCTCCGCGCCAGAACGCGGGCGACAAAGATTTAAGAAAATTGGCATACGCGTCGGCATAACCGCTGACGATTCCGTTGTAAGCAAAAATTGGAGCCGGTTTGAATTTCAAATCGCCGACCATCTTGTCATTGAGCGGCAGGTTGAAAATCCGCCAGTCCTTCAATTCCGCGCCATCCAGTTTCACCGGCGCGAGGAGGCCCTTTTGATCGAGCATTTCCGCGCCGAAATTCACGCGACCCATCGGCTCGACGAGGATGTCGAGCTGCGCTTCCTTGGCGCGCGCCGGCAGCGGAATCCGCGCCGCGCTCGCGCGCCGGTCGAGCACGCCGACGCGCTGGCCGTCCACGAATACAAAGCCGAAATCGTGGATCGCGCCCGCCTCCAGCGTCGCCGCCGCGCCCGCCGGAATCGTCGTGCGATACAAAATTGCGCCGTAGCCCTGACCGTATTTTTCCATGGCGTTCGGCACTTCATCAACGTTCGGATTCGCCGGCAGGTTGTCGAACACCGGCGCGATTTCCTTCAATGCCACCGGCGCAAAGCTGATGACCGGATTGGGCGCGGGCGGTTCCGGCAATTTTTCGCCGGGCAGCAGGTATTTGGAAAACAGCTCGCGTGTCTGGAAAAATTTCGGCGTCGCCCAGCCGGCCTCGCTGATCGGCGCGTCATAATCGTAGCTGGACGTGTCTGGCTTGAACGGTCGGTCGCAGCCGGACCACAGCCCAAATGTCGTTCCGCCATGCGCCATGTAGATGCTGAACGATGCGTCCATATCCAGCATGAGTTTCAGGTTCGGCAGATAATTTTCCGGTTTGCCGGTGTGATGCGGCTGGCCCCAGGTGTCGAACCAGCCGGGATAAAATTCGCTGCAAATCTGCGGGCCGGTCGGCTGGATTTTCCGCACCTTCGCAAAGTTGTTTTTCACGTCGCTGCCGAAGTTGCCGGCTTGAAAAAGATTGGTCAGCAGCCCGTTCCGCATCTGGTCCGGCGGATTGCACTGGAACAGCGGAATGTCAAAACCCGCGTCCACCAAGGCTTTTCTCACTTCGTCAATATAGCCCGCGTCCTTGCCGAAGAAGCCGTATTCGTTCTCCACCTGCGCCATGATGATCGGGCCGCCGTGCGTGATCTGCAGCGGGCCGAGCACGCGGCCGACTTCGGCGAGATATTTTTTCGCCGGTTCCAGATAGCGCGGATCGCGGCTGCGGAGCTTGATGCCGTCAGTCTTGAGCATCCACCACGGCGTGCCGCCCATCTCCCATTCGGCGCAGGCATACGGGCCGGGCCGCAGGATCACCCACAAGCCTTCCTCCTGCGCGATGCGGCAAAACTCCGCCGCGTCCGCCTGCCCGCTCCAGTTGAACTCGCCCGGCTTCGGCTCGTGCATATTCCAGAACAGATAGGCGCAGACGGTATTCAAGCCCATTGCCTTGGCCATCTGCAGGCGGTGCCGCCAGTATTCCTTCGGCACGCGCGCCGCGTGGATTTCGCCGCAGCGGATCTGGAACCGCTGGCCGTCGAGCAGAAAATCATTCGTGCCGATGGCGAAGGTATGTTTCGGCGCGGCCGGCCGGATGTGGGCACAGCCGGCCAGCAAAACGGCGGCGGTGAAAAGAGAAAACAATTTTGCGCTGGTCATCCGGGCATGATGCGTTTCCCGACGGCGCGCGGCAAATGATTTTGCGCTTTCATCCGGCAAAAAAATGGTGAACATTTCCGGCCCGCGTCTGTCAGAATGGACGCAACAAAAATGCGGTTAACCTTGAAAACATTGGCGATGCTGCTGGCCGCGCTGCTCCCCGGCGCGGCGTGGGCGGCTTCATTCACCGCGTCGCTCGACCGCGACGCGCTCACGCTCGGCGAAAGCGCCACGCTCTCGCTGGCCTTTGAGGGCGGCTCGCCGGGCCGCGTCCCCGCGCCCAGCGTGCCCGGCCTCCAGATCGCGCAAGCCGGCACGTCGCAAAACATGAGCTGGATCAACGGCGCGATGAGCGCCACCGTCACCGTGAGTTTTTCCGTCACGCCGCAGCGCGCGGGCGAGTTCACCATTCCCGCGCTCACGGCGGATGTCGGCGGCCAGCAACTTTCGACCGCGCCGCTGAAACTCATCGTCAGCCGGGCCAGCGCGCCGTCCGCCGCCGCCGTGAATTCCGGCAGCGAAGTCGCGTTCCTGAAATTGAATTTCCCGAAACAGAAGGTTTATGCCGGCGAAGCCATCGTGGCGCGGCTCGAACTTTACCTGCGCGACGACGTGCAGAATTTCGGCAACTTCCAGATCACCAGTTCGCCCACCGACGGCTTCAGCGCCGGTAAAACGGCCGAGCTGCAAAACCAGCGCCGCCGCGTGCAGGTCGGCAACCGCGTCTATACCGAGATTCCGCTGGCGGTTCCGCTGACGGCGGTGAAGACCGGCGCGCTCGCGCTCGGCCCGTTCACCGCCAGCGCCGTGGTGGTTTTGCCGTCGCAAAACCAGAATGACCCTTTCGCTGCATTTCGTGGCGAACAGAAACAAGTCACGCTCGCCACCGAAACCTTGAACATCGAGTCGCTGCCGCTGCCGGAGCAAAACCGGCCAGCTAATTTTACCGGCGCCGTCGGCCAGTTCGACTTTGCCGCCAGCGCCGGCCCGACCGCTGTCACTGTCGGCGATCCCATCACCGTGCGCGTTCAGGTTTCCGGTCGCGGCGCGCTGGACGCCATCACGCTGCCGGTGCAGGACGCGTGGCAGAATTTCAAAACCTATCCGCCGACCACCAAGCTGGAAACCACTGACCAGTTCGGTTTTCAAGGCACGAAGACGTTTGAGCAGATTATTTCGCCGCTGAATAACGACGTTCACGAGCTGCCCGCGCTGACGTTTTCGTTTTTCAACCCCGAAGACGCCCGGTATCACACGCTCACGCAACCCGCCGTGCCGTTGACCGTGAAAGCCGCCGGCGCGACCGTGCTACCGCAAATGGCCGCCAGCAAAACTACGAACGAAGAAAAGCCGGCGCAGGACATTTTGCCCATCAAAGAAAACTTGGGAACGCTCGCGCCAGCCACGGAACCGCTGGTCACCCGTCCCCTGTTCCTCGTCACTCAAACAGTGCCGGTGCTGGCCTTTCTCGCCGCCTTCGTCTGGCGCAAACGCGCGGACAATCTGGCGAACAATCCGCGCCTGCGCCGCCAGCGCGCCGTGGCCGCGCTTCTCGCCAGCGGTAAAGATGACTTGAAGAAATACGCGGCAGAAAACAAACCTGATGAATTTTTCGCCACGCTGTTCCGGCTGCTGCAAGAACAGCTCGGTGAGCGGCTCAATTGCCCGGCGTCGGCCATCACGGAAGATGTGGTGGATGGCCACGCGCTCCTGCGCAACGCCCCGGCAACCTTGCGCACGGCACTCCACGAACAATTTCAGCTTTGCAATCAGGCGCGCTACGCCCCGGTGCGTGGCAGCAGCGAACTGGATTCCGTCGCCGCGCAGTTTGAAAAGCTCATCAGCCAACTGCGGGAGGTGAGAGCGTGAAAACAATGATGGCAAATCTGATGGCTGGCGGAGAACAGCGGCGGAGGGCCGCCGCACTCCAAGACGCTGGCGCGTTTGTCGTGGCTCCGTTTGTGCGCGAAGCGTCTTGGACTGCGCCAGCCCTCTGGCGCTTTTGCCTGGCGCTCGGCTTGAGCTTGTTTGTTTTCACGCAAACGGGTTTTGCCGCCGATGCCTCCGCCGATTTTGCAGCGGCGAACAAGCTTTATGCCGAGGGCAAGTTCGCCGAGGCCGCCACGGCTTACGAAAAAATTATTGCAACTGGCACCCAATCTCCTGCGCTGCTCTTCAACGCCGGCAATGCGGAATGCAAGGCCGGACACCTCGGCCAGGCCATCGCCGCGTATCGGCAGGCGGAACTGCTCGCGCCGCGCGATGCGGAACTCCGCGCCAATCTGGCGTTTGTCCGCAATCAAGTCCAGGGCGCGACGCTGCGCGAAAGCCGCTGGCAGAACTGGGTCGGTTCGCTCACGCTGAACGAAGGCGCGCTGCTCACCGCCGCGTTTTTCTGGGCGATGTTTGCACTGCTGGCCGCACGGCAAATCCGCCCCGCGCTCGCGCCGAAATTACAGAGCGCGACGCGGCTCGCGGTGGTGCTGACGATTTTGTCCGGCGCGGTGCTGGCGTTGCAGGCGGCAAATCATTTTGATTCTTCCGTCGCCGTCGTGACGAGTGCCGAGACGACGGCACGCAGCGGGCCGTTCGACGAGGCGCAAAGCGTCTTCTCGGCGCGCGACGGCGCGGAGCTAAAAGTTTTGGACCGGCACGATGATTGGGTGCAGGTCGCGAACAACGCCGGCAAGATCGGCTGGCTGAGCCGGAAGCAGGTGGCTGTGTTGCCCGGCGCGTGATGTAGGGCAGGCTTTCCAGCCTGCCGGTTCACCAGACTTTCCAGTCCGGTGTTCTGAACGAGCGACTGGAAAGTCGCCGCACCGGCAGACAAGAATGTCTGCCCCACATTAGTGTGAATTTCGCTTGAACGCAGAAAAAACTTAATTGTCAGAATGTCGTCCGCAGTAAAAAACGAATTAGAAACATGAGCACAGGAATCAACGCCATCAACGAAGCGGTAAAAGAAGCGAGTGCGTTTACGCATCCGCTATTCAACGAACTCGGCAAGGTTATCGTCGGCCAGCAATACCTGACCGAGCGGTTGGTCATCGGCCTGCTCGCCAACGGCCACGTTCTCCTCGAAGGCGTGCCAGGACTCGCCAAGACACTCGCCGTGAAATCGCTCGCGAACTGCCTGCACGTCAAATTCTCGCGCCTGCA
>PLYV01000165.1 GCA_003151855.1 Limisphaerales bacterium
TGCTCGGCGCGAGCGCGTGGCTGAAGTTTTTGCCGATGCAGCCAATCCAAGTTTTGACAAACAATCTGCTCTACGATTTCTCGCAGGTGCCAATCCCGACCGACAACGTCGGCACGGCAGTGATTTCCAAGCCGCGGCCGTGGGCGATGGGCGACATCGCGAAGTTCATCATTTTTATCGGGCCGATCAGCTCCATCTTCGACTACACGACCTACGCCTTGATGTATTTTTATTTCAAATGCGGCAACCTCGGCCTTGTGCCGCCGACGCCGGAACTCGTCGCGCGCTTCGCCAACGCCAAGGACAGCGACCATACCTACGCCGCCGCGCTGTTCAGCACCGGCTGGTTTGTCGAATCGCTGATGACGCAGACGCTCATCGTCCACGTCATCCGCACGAACCAGATTCCGTTCATCCAGTCGCGCGCAAGCTGGCAGCTCACGATGACGACCCTTGCCATCATGCTCGTCGGCGCGATTCTGCCGTTCACACCGCTCGCACAATATCTGGGTTTCGTGCCGCTGCCGTGGAAGTTCTGGCCGCTGCTGGCCATCACGCTTACTTGCTACGTCGGGCTGACGCAACTGATCAAGCAGTGGATGGTCAAGAAGAACTGGATTTGATCCAGGCAAAAGCAAACCGCCGTTCCGGGCCAGCCGGAATGGCGGTTTTTTTGTTTCCAAATTTAATTTTTTACGGCGCTCAAAGCGGCTTTTTTCTTTTCCAGGGAATCCTTCAACTGCGGCAGCCAGAATTCCAGGCGCTCGAAAAACTTGTCCACCTCACCGTCTTTCAAGGCGATCATCAGTGGCAACGCCCGCAAGCCAGCCTCCTTGACCCAAAACGGCTCGGCGGTGGTGTTGGTGGTGTAAAGCACATCGCGGTAATTCTCCAGCGCCAGTTTCAACAGTGGGTTCCGGTCGGACGCCGGCAGCAGTGCGGCCGCCTTCTCCAGCGCCCGGCCCAGACCGACCTGCGCGCGATTTTTGAGGCCGACGCCGGCAGCGGGCGAATGGAGCACTTGCAGATAGGCATTGGTCGCGGCATCGAATGCGCCGAGCTGCAGGCAGCAGTCGCCAATCTGGCTCAAGGCCAGCAGCCCCAGCGCGTTGGTCGGCGGCAGTTGCGCCAGAATGTTGGTGGCGGCCTGGAAATTCAGGACCGGATTGTTGGTGTCCGGCGACGGCGCCTCCATCAGCGAGGCGGCGTAGGCCAGCCGCGCCTGGTTCTTCAGCTCGTCCCAGCAGTTCGTGTCGTTGAGCAGTTGCAAATAATAGCTGTGCGCATCCGCAAACCCCTGCCGGCCCGCCGCCGCCCGCCCGGCCATCAACTTCGCCTGATAAAAAAGATTGGTGGAATTTTTCCACGCCGGCGTCTGGAAGATGATCTCGTAGTTCGTCTCCGCGCCGACAAAATTTCCGGCGCGGTAGAAATGATCCGCCACCCACCACTGCGCCAGCGGTGCCAGCTCATTCGTCGGAAACTTCGTCACCAGGACAGAGAAAAGCTGGAACGCATTGGTTTCCTCGCCCGCCTGGTCGTGGGCGCGCGCGAGCGCATATTGCACCTGCGGGAACAGCTCGTTCGTCGGATGGCTTTGCAGCCACGCTTCGTAATTCGTGATGGCCGCCGGCCAGTCGGCCTCGCGCTCGAACGTGCGCGCCACCGCCAGCTCCACCTGCGGCAGCAGCGGCGAGCCGGGGAACAGTTTCGCAAACGGCAGCAGCACCTCGCGCGCCTTTTGCGGCAGCCGGTAATCGGAAAAGGCTTCCCCAAGCAGCAATTGCGCATTATCCGCAAGATCGCTCGCGGGGAATTGCTCCAGCAGCTTCGCCATCGCCGCCGCCGCGCCGTCCGCGTCCGCCAGCTCGATGTCGGCGCGCAAAATCTGGTAAAGCGCGCGGTCGCCCAGCGATTTCGCGACCTCGGGGAAATTTTCATAGCCATCCAGCACCGCCTCGTATTCCTGCCGCGCGTCGTCGAATTTTTTCAGCATGAACAGCGCGTCGCCGGCCTTGAACCGCGCCACGGCCTGGTCCGGCGAGGGCGGCAGCCGTTTCGCCGCCGCGCGGAAATCCACGAGGCTGCTGGTGTATTGCTGCGCGCTCCAGTTGCACCAGCCGCGGTCCAGGCAGGCCTTGCCCCGCAGCGTGCTGTTGGCAAACGTGCCGATGAACTGGTCGAAATTCGTCTGCGCCGCCGCGAGCTGGTCCGCCGCCGCCGTGGCCGTGAATTCCTTCAGGTGCAGCTCGCCCAGCGTCACCAGCACCAGCTCCGCCACCGGCGAACCGGGAAACTTCGCCAGGAATTTCTCCAGGCTGCTGACGGCATTGGTGACATCATCCTGCGCCACCGCGAGCGCGGCGATTTTCAGCACCGCCTCGCGCTGGCGTTCCACCGGCGTGCCGCCGGCCAGGTTGGCGTTCCAGGCCTCGGTGGCGGCGGCGGGCAGGTTCATCTTTTCGAGCACCGTGGCGCGCATCGCCACGCTTTCAGCCACCGGCCCGGCCTCCTTGGCGGACGCCAGCAGGTTGGTCGTCACCGCCAGCGCCGCGTCGAGGTCGTTCAGCCCAAGCCTGGCCTGGTAAAGCAGGTTCAACCGCTGCCAGTCCTGCCCCGGCGCGAGCAGCCGGGGATTCAACGCTTCTAAAAATTTCACCGCCCCGGCGTAATCGCCACGCGCCAGCCGGGACTGCGCCAGCGAAAGCCGGCCATTGATGACGAGCGCGTTGTCGGGGTCCAGCGCCGCCGTGCGGGCAAAGATGCCGTTCGTCGCCTCCAGCAGCGCGTCATGGCGCGGCCAATCGGCCAGCCGCGCATATGCCGCCGCCGCCTCGACCACGGCGGTCAGCCGCAGCGGCGAGCCGGGGAACTTTTGCGGGAGCGCGGCCAGCGTCGCCGCCGCGTTGGTGAAGTCGCCCTTCGCGAACTGCGCCTCGCCGAGCCAGTAGGCGAATTGGTCCGCTAGTGCATCCGCACCCGCTGCGGCATCCGTCAAGGTCTTGGCGGCGGCGGCGTATTTGCCCTGCTTGAATTGCGCCTGCGCCTCCGACAGCACCGCCTGCGGCACGCGGTCGGACTTGCGAAAATTTTTAATGAACTGCGCAAAGGCGTTTTCCGCACGGTCGTAAATGCCGTCCTGAAACGCGGCGTTCGCGGCGGCGAACGCGCGCTCCTCGCGGGACGCGGCGAAAATCTGCCCGCCACCCAGGACAAGCGCGGAGAAAATCAGAAGCCACCGCCGGAAAATAGTCATGCGCCGAATCTAAACGACGCGGCGCAGTGACAAAAGCGGAAAGAAACGAAAGCCCGGCGGCGAATTACTTTTGGGCCTTGGCCGCCCTGAGTTCCTTCGCCGTTTGCTCCGTCATCTGCTGGATTTTTTGCATGATCGGCCCCATGCGCTGCTGCATGAGCGTCATGGTGTTTTTCATCAGCGCCGGCTGCTTGTCAATGAACGCCTGCCCGGCCGGCGACTTGTAGAAGGCGANNTTGGCCCAGCTCAATTCGTCCTTCATGATGGCGATCATTTTGGTCTGCTCCTTGTCCATGATGGCCTGCTCGGCGGCGCTCAACGGCTTGCCCTTGGTCACCTGCTGCATGCTCGCCTTCATCAGGCCGTCCATCTGCGTCCAGACAGAATCCATGAGCTTGCCGGCCTTGGACACTTCCAACAGTTGATTGATGGAGGCATCCGACGGCGGTGCGGCTTGGGTGGGGGTGGAAAAAGCCAAGGCGGCGGCGATGAGAACGACGGGGAGGAATTTCATAAGCGCGATTCTGCGCCCGCCGCCGGAATTGTCAAAACTTTTCCATCACGCCCGCAGGATTAGCCGAGGACACTCTTCAAATAATGCCCGGTGAAACTCGCCGCGCAGTGGATGATTTTCTCCGGCGGCCCTTCCGCCACGATTTTTCCGCCGCCGGAACCGCCTTCTGGGCCGAGGTCGAGAATCCAGTCCGCCGTTTTGATCACGTCCAGATTGTGCTCGATGATGACCAGCGTGTTGCCGGCGTCGCGCAGGCGGAACAGCACTTCCAGCAATTTCGCCACGTCGTGAAAATGCAGACCGGTCGNNTCGTCGCCTGCTGGCCGAGCCGGATATAGCCGAGGCCGACCTCCGCCAGCGTTTGCAGCGGATCAAAAATTTTTGGCACCGCGCGGAAAAAGGTCACCGCCTCCTCCACCGTCAGGTCCAAAACGTCCGCGATGTTTTTGCCCTTGTAGGAAATCTCCAGCGTCTCGCGGTTGTAACGCTTGCCGTTGCACGCCTCGCACGTCACATACACCGCCGGCAGGAAATTCATCTCGATCTTCAGCACGCCGTCGCCCTCGCACTTCTCGCAGCGGCCGCCCTTCACGTTGAAACTGAAACGGCCCGGCTCGTAGCCGCGCACTTTCGCGGCGGGAAGTTTCGCGAATAAATCGCGGATGTGGTTGAACATTCCGGTATAGGTCGCCGGATTGCTGCGCGGCGTGC
>PLYV01000097.1 GCA_003151855.1 Limisphaerales bacterium
GCGAGCGGCGCGAAATACGGCATCAGCACCGCGCACTTCTACTGGGTCGGCGCGATTCCCGCGATGATCTTCCTCGCGGTGTTCATGATGCCGTTCTATTACGGTTCCAAGGCGCGCTCGGTGCCGGAATACCTGCAGATGCGCTTCGACAACCGCGTGATGGGACTGAACGCCGTCGCGTTCGCGGTGATGACGCTGTTCGCGTCGGGCATCTCGATGAATGCGCTGGCGAAGCTGCTGAACCAGTTGCTCGGCTGGAATTATGATTTCGCCCTGTGGATCTGTTCCGCCGTGGTGCTGCTCTATGTTCTCAAGGGCGGTCTGACTTCGGCCATTTACACCGAGGTGCTGCAGTTCTTCATGATCGTGCTCGGCTTCGCGCCGGTGGTTTATCTCGGCTTGAAGGACATCGGCGGTTGGAAGGCGATGAATACTTCGTTGAAGACGGTCGCGACGAACAATGGGTTCGCCGACAACGCCTGGTCAAGCGCGTGGCAGCCGCTGATCGGCGGGCCATCGCACAATCCGATGGGCGTGGATATTTTTGCGATGGTGTTCGGCCTCGGCTTCGTGCTGAGCTTCGGCTACTGGTGCACGAACTTCCTGGTGGTGCAGCGCGCGATGGCGGCCAAGAACATGACGGCCGCGCGCAACACGCCGATCGTGGCGGCCATCCCGAAGATGTTCTTCCCGTTTCTCGTGATCGTGCCCGGCATGATCGCCGTGGTGCTGGCGACAATGCCGGACAAGGGTTATCGCATCCCGCCGCCGCCGATTGCGCAGGCGAAATATGCGCAGGCGATTGATGAAGTGAAGGCCGCCACGCCGGAAAACGCGACCACCGCCATCACCGGCATCGGCACCACGCTCGGTGCGAAGGTGGATGCGGGCAAGCTCACCAGCCTCATCACGGACAATGCGAAGAGCAAGTTGACCGATGCGCAGATCAAGACGGGCATCTACAACAGCATCGCGGAAAATGATTATGACGGCGTGATCTTCTCGCTGGTGAAGAAGTATTGCCCGGCGGGTCTGCTCGGTCTGGCGCTCACCGCCCTGCTCGCTTCGTTCATGTCCGGCATGGCGGGCAACGTCACGGCGTTCAACACGGTGTGGACTTACAATCTCTACCAGGCGTTCTTCGTGAAGGGCAAGAGCGACACGCATTATTTCTGGGCGGGCAAGGTCACGACGATCGCGGGCATCCTGCTGAGCATCGCGTGCGCGTATTTCGCCAAGCAATACAACAATGCGATGGACATCATCCAATTGGTGTTCGGCTTCGTGAACGCGCCGCTGTTCGCGACGTTCCTGCTGGGCATGTTCTGGGCGCGCACCACGGCGACGGGCGCGTTCTTCGGCCTGTTCGGCGGCATCGCCAGCTCGGCGGTGTTCCATGCGCTGACGATCGCCAAGGGCAATCTGCCCGGCGTCAAGGGCGGTTACATTCATGTTGTCTCGACGTTCCCGAGCGAGATGGCGCAGAACTTCTGGCTAGCGTCGTTTGCCTTCACCGTCTGCCTCGTGCTGACGCTGGTGATCTCGCTGGCGACCGCGCGGACGAAGACGGACGCGGACTTGAAGGGCCTGGTCTATTCGCTCACGCCGAAGACCTTTGACCACAACCAGCCGGTCTGGCAGCGGCCCGCCGTCGTCGGCGTGGTGCTGCTGATCGTTTGCGTGATCCTGAACTGGTATTTCTGGTGAACCAACCTCAACCCCAACTGAAAGACTAAATTTATGGGACTCGATATCCGCTGGCCAATCGGCCTTATGTTCACACTCATCGGCGTGCTGCTCACCGGCTACGGCGCGGTGAAAGCCGCCGACTCGATGTCGCTCGGCATCAACATCAACCTGATCTGGGGCATCGTGCTGCTGGCGTTCGGCGTGTTCATGCTGGCCGGCGCCAGCAAGGGCAAAAAGAATCCGCCGTCCGCCTGATTTGCGGCGCGGCAAACAATTGACAAATGGCGGCTGGCTTATCGCCGCCGCCATTTTTATTATCCACCGACGAACTGAAAATTTATGACGCTCAAAGAACTGACCGCCCACATCACCGCTGAATTTCAAAAGACCTACGGTCGCGCGCCGCGCTGGATCGCTGCCGCGCCCGGCCGCGTCAACGTGATCGGCGAACACACCGATTACAACGACGGCTTCGTGCTGCCGATGGCCATCGAGTTCTACACCATCATGGCGGCGGACAAACGGCCCGACGGCATCAACGTCATCACCTTCCGCAGCACCTCGCAGCCGGACGCCGCGACCGTGGACCTGTCCGCGCCGGTGAAACCCGCCGCGCCGAAGTGGGGCAATTATCCGCGCGGCGTCGTCGCCGGTTTTCTGGCGCATGGCGCGCATCTTGTCGGGCTGGACGTGCTGGTGCATTCGACCGTGCCGCTCGGCAGCGGTTTGAGCAGCAGCGCCGCGCTGGAAGTCGCCACGGCGACGTTGCTCGAAGCCGTCACCGGCAAGACGATTGATCCGATTGAAAAGGCGCTCCTCGCCCAGAAGGCCGAACATGATTTCGCCGGCGTGCCCTGCGGCATCATGGACCAGTTCATTTCCGCACTCGGCCGCGAAGGTCATTTGCTCCTGCTCGATTGCCGCACGCGCAAGACCGAACTCGTGCCGATGAGCGATCCGTCCGTGGCACTGCTCATCATCAACACGAACGTGAAGCACGAATTGAGCGGCGGCGAATATGCCGAACGCCGCGCGCAATGCGAGGAAGCCGCCGCCAAGCTCGGCGTGAAGTCGCTGCGCGATGTCACGGCGGAACAACTGGAGAAAAACAAAGGCAAGTTGTCCGAGCTGGTTTTCCGCCGCGCCCGTCACGTCATCGGCGAGATCGAACGCACCACGCACGCGGCCGAAGGCGTGCGCCAGAGCAACTGGCCGACCGTCGGACAGTTCATGTATGCCAGCCACGCCGCGCTGCGCGATGACTACGAAGTCAGTTGCAAGGAACTGGATGTGGTCGTGGAGATCGCCGAGGAAATCGGCTACAAAGGTGGAATTTACGGCTGCCGCATGACCGGCGGCGGCTTCGGCNNGCGGCTGCTGCGTGGCGCTGGTGAAGGCGGACTGCGTGGAAAGCATTTCCAAAACCATCGCGGCGGAATACAAGAAGAAGACCGGCATCGACGCGACGATTTTCAGTTCCCGGCCGGCGGCGGGCGCGACGATTTTGAAAAGCTGACCCGGCAGGTTTGATTCCATTTTGAAAAACAAAAACGGCGCGGTGATTAAACACCGCGCCGTTTGCTTTTGGATTTTTTGCTTACGGCTTCCAGATCATGTCAGCGACGGTCTTGCCGGCGGGGATGAACG
>PLYV01000167.1 GCA_003151855.1 Limisphaerales bacterium
ATCATGTGATGGTCGGCGAGCTGTTCGTCCTTTGTCAGGTAAAGCCCGTTCAAGATGCACTCCAGCCCTTCGCCGGCCAGCTTGGTGCGAATGTTGTTGCGCGAAATTTTTGCGCCGAGCGCGAACGAGTGGACGTTCACATTGCTCGCGCGACCAAATTCGCCGGCGATGGTGGCGATGTGAAACGCGCTCGCCGCCTCGTCCTGCACCTTGACATGTTCCACAAACGCATGGTCGCCCGCGACGATTTCCGTCACCGCGTTCGTGAAATACGCCGTGTTGCCGGTGCAGAGATAGCTTTCCACGACCGTCACTTTGCTGCCCGCCTCGGCGATGACAAGGTTGCGCGGCAGGATGGTTTCGCCGCTTTGCTTCGTGGATGAAATATAGACCAGTTGCACCGGCTCGGCGACCGTCACGCCTTGCGGCACGAAAATGAACGCGCCGTCGGCGAACAGCGCCTGGTTCAGCGCGGCGAAGGCATTGCCCGCCGTGTGCGCGTATTGGCCGAGATGTTTTTTGATGACTGCGGAATCCTGCGCCAGCGCGGCGGCCAGACTTTCAATCCGCACGCCGCCGGCCACCGGCTGGATGCGGGAAAGCGGCACCGAGAAAAATCCGTTTACGAACACGAGCCGGTGACCGGGCAGCGCGGCGAAGACGGAATCATCGAGCGTTTTGGTCTCCGCACCGTTGACGGCGCTCTGGCCGGCGAGCGTGAAGTTCAGCTTCGCAATCGGCGCGACGTTGGTGAAACGCCAGTCCTCGTCGCTCAACTTGGGAAAACCCTGCCGGGCAAAACTGGCGAGGCCGGCCTGGCGCACCGGCGCCAGCCATTGGGGCTGGGACGCGGCGGATTTGAACGATGAAAACTTCTCCACCGCCAGCGCCGTCCCGTCATTTGCTTTTTGCGTCATGTTTAGAATGATTCTAATTATAAACTGGCCACCAATCTCCCATTTTGACGGGCGTTGCGCAATTGAAAACCGCAGTGGATTCACTGTCCGCAGAAGCAACGGCCAGCACCGCCGCGCCATGCCGAAAGGCCGGAGCGCCAGCTTTCAGCCGGCTTTTCATGTTCCGGGTCAGCGGGGCGTGCCGATCCCGGCCACAGCCAAAGCCGGCTGGAAGCCGGCGCTCCCGGGGAAATAAATTTTGCGTTCACGCGATTGAATGGCATTTTGTCCGCCATGCTTTCGCAAGACGACATCAAGAACGCTTTGGCCGCCGTGAAATATCCCGGCTTCTCCCGCGACATCGTTTCCTTCGGCCTCATCAAGGAAATCTCCGTCGCCAACGGCGCGGTCAGCGTGGCGCTGCAATTGACTTCGCCGAATCCCGACGCCGCGCGCCAGATCAAGATTGATGCCGAACAGGTCTTGAAGAAGCTTCCCGGCGTCAGCCACGCCCTCGTCGAAGTCCGCCAGCCGACCGCCGGCCAGGCGGCGACGGGCGGCGCGTTTGCCAACCAGAACAAAGTGCCCGGCGTGAAGCGCATCATCGCCATCGCCAGCGGCAAGGGCGGCGTCGGCAAATCCACTTGTTCGGTCAATCTCGCCTGCGCGCTGAAGCACCTCGGCGCGAAAGTCGGTTTGCTGGACTGCGACATTTACGGCCCCAGCATTCCGCTGATGATGGGCGTCTATGAAAAGCCGACGGTCAGCGAAAAAGAACAGTTGGTTCCGCCGATGGCGCACGGCGTGAAAGTGATGAGCATCGGACTTTTGTTGAACGACGACCAGCCGGTCATCTGGCGCGGGCCGATGATCACGAAAACCATCAACCAGTTTCTCCTTGCCGTCGAATGGGGCGATCTGGATTTTCTGCTCGTGGACTTGCCACCCGGCACCGGCGACGCGCAACTCTCGCTCTGCCAGACCGTGCCGCTCGACGGCGGCGTCATCATCAGCACGCCCCAGGAGGCCTCGCTCGGTGTCGTGCGCAAAGGCATCGCAATGTTCCGCAAGGTGAACGTGCCGATTCTTGGCATCGTGGAAAACATGAGCTACTTCACCGCGCCCAACGGCGAACGTGTGGAAATTTTCGGTCACGGCGGCGGCCAGGAAGAGGCCGCGCGGCAGGACGTTCCCTTTCTTGGCGAAATCCCGCTGTTTACCGCCATCCGCGAAGGCGGCGACCGGGGAACGCCCATCGTCGTCTCCACGCCAAATCATGCGGCGGGCAAGGCGTTTATTCAAATTGCCGAAACCGTGCGGAAAAACCTGAAGTAATTTTCAGGCGGTCGGAGAAAGGATTTTCGTCAGCGCGACGAATTGTTCCAGGCTCAATTTCTCCGCACGTTCCAGCGGCGAGATTTGCAATTCCGCAAACGCGGCCTCCAGTTTTTCCTTCGGCCATTCCTGTTTCAACAGCTTGAGCATCATTTTCCGGCGCTGCGAAAAGGCTTTCTTCACGATGCGCCGGAACATTTCGCGCTGTTCTTCCGCGAGCAATGGCGTCGCACGGCGCACCAGGCAGACACAGGCGGAATCCACTTCCGGCGACGGAAAAAAACAGCCGGGCGGGATCTTGAACCAGCCGCGCGGTTGAAAATCCAGTTGCACGAGCAGCGTCAGGATGCCGTAATGGTCATCGTCCGTAGGCGCCATGAGCCGCTGCGCGACTTCCAACTGGAGCGTGACGACAATCATTTTCGGCGCGCGAACGCCGGCGGCGAGTTCCACCAAAATCGGCGACGCGACCGAGTAGGGCAGGTTGGCGACGAGCTTCCAATCACGCCAGTCGCGCGGCTCGCGCTGCA
>PLYV01000021.1 GCA_003151855.1 Limisphaerales bacterium
GGCATCGAATACGGCGACATGCAGCTCATCTGCGAAGCCTACAACATCATGAAGAACGGCCTCGGCATGAGTGCCGACGAGATGCATGCGGTTTTCGCCGAATGGAACAAGGGCGAACTCGACAGCTACCTCATCGAAATCAGCCGCGACATTCTCGGCACCAAGGACGCGGACGGTTCGCCGCTCGTGGACAAGATTCTCGACACCGCCGGCCAGAAGGGCACCGGCAAATGGACGGTCATCAATTCGCAGGACCTCGGCATCCCGATCACGCTGATGGCGGAAGCGGTTTTCTCCCGCTGCATTTCCGCATTGAAAGACGAACGCGTGAAAGCGGCGCGCAAATTGAAAGGGCCGCGCCCGGCGCTCACGAGCATCGCCGCAAATCCCGAAAAGAAAAAAACGTTCATCGCCGACATCATGTCTGCGCTCTACGCGTCCAAGATCGTCAGCTACGCGCAGGGTTACATGCTCATGCGCGAGGCCGGCAAGCAATACGGCTGGAATCTCAACTACGGCGGCATCGCGCTGATGTGGCGCGGCGGCTGCATCATCCGCAGCGCGTTCCTGGGCAAGATCAAGGAAGCCTACGACAAGAATCCCAAGCTCGCGAACCTGCTGCTGGACGATTATTTCCGCGGCGAGATCAAGAAGTCGCAGAAAGGCTGGCGCAACGTCGTGGCGACGGCGGCGAAGAAAGGCATTCCCACGCCGGCGTTCAGCACCGCTCTGAACTTCTTCGACCAATATCGCTCCGCCGTGCTGCCGGCAAATTTGCTTCAGGCGCAGCGCGATTATTTCGGCGCCCACACCTACGAACGCGTGGACAAGCCGCGCGGCGANNGCGGCACGACCAGCAGCAGCACTTATAATGTGTGAATCGTAATGAATTCAAAAGGCGCGCGGCTCCGGCCGCGCGCCTTTTTTTGTTCGGAAAAACAATTTTGCTTCCGGCCAAATCCATAATGGATGCTTGCCTTTATGCCGCTGGCGAATTAGGGTCTAGGAGCGCTTGTTTTCATCAGACTCTCCGCCGGAGACGATTTTAGTTCGCCCGGTTTGTTTCCCTGACGCTCAATCGCAACAGCCCCGTCAGCGGGGAGCCGTGTTGGTCAGATAATCATGTCACATCCTTTAATTATTCAGGGCGGAATGGGTGCCGNNGCCAGCTCGGCGTCGTCTCCGGCACCGCGCTCGCGTGCATCCTCACGCGGCGGCTGCAAACCGGCGACCCCGATGGCCACATCCGGCGCGCGCTTGCAAATTTCCCCGTTCCCGGCGTCGCGGAACGCGCGCTCGCGGAATATTTCATCCCCGGCGGCAAGGCGGACAACGCGCCGTTCAAGTCCGTGACCATGCCCACGATCAACCCCGGCCCGGACTTCGTGGCGCTGACCGTGCTCGCCAATTTCGTGGAAGTCTTTCTCGCGAAGGAAGGCCACGCCGGCGTGGTAGGCATCAACTTTTTGGAAAAAATCCAGTTACCCACGCTGCCCTCGATCTTCGGCGCGATGCTGGCCGGCGTGGATTATGTGCTGATGGGCGCGGGTATTCCGCGCACGATTCCCGGCATCCTGGACAAGCTGGCCAAGGGCGAGGCGGTGGATCTGAAGATTGATGTCGAAGGCGCGCTGCCCGGCGAGGAATTTTTCAACCGGTTCGACCCGAAATCGTTTTGCGGCGGTTCCGCGCCGACGCTGAAACGCCCGTTTTTTCTTGGCATCGTCGCGTCGGCCACGCTCGCCATCACGCTCGCGCGCAAGTCCAACGGCGCGGTGGATGGCTTTGTCGTCGAGGGTGAGACCGCTGGCGGCCATAACGCCCCCCCTCGCGGCGCGATGCAGTTGAGCGCGACCGGCGAACCGATCTACAGTCTGCGCGACGTGCCGGATCTGGTGAAAATCCGCGAACTCGGCTTGCCGTTCTGGCTGGCCGGCTCGTATGGCTCGCCGGAAAAATTCGCCGAGGCGCGGCAACTCGGCGCGGCGGGCATCCAAGTAGGCACGGCCTTCGCTTTTTGCGAGGAGTCCGGCATCCGCCCCGACCTCAAGCAACAAGTCATCCAATTGAGCCGCGCCGGCAAGGCCGGGGTCTTCACCGACCCGCTCGCCTCGCCGACAGGTTTTCCGTTCAAGGTCGTTCAACTCGCGGGCACGGCCTCGGACGCCGCCAGGAATGCCAAGCGCATCCGCCTCTGCGACCTCGGTTATCTTCGCCATGTTTACCGCAAGGAAGACGGCACGCTCGGCTACCGTTGTCCCGCCGAGCCGGTCGAGGATTACGTCCGCAAAGGCGGCGCGGCCAGCGAAACCGAAGGCCGCCAATGCGTCTGCAACGGCCTGACCGCCACCATCGGCCTCACGCAATTTCGTTCCGGCGAGGAACCGGATTTGCCGCTCATCACCGCCGGCAACGAAGTCGCGAACATTGTTGATTTTCTTCAACCGGGACGTGATTCCTACTCCGCCGCCGAAGCCATCCGCCGGCTGCTGGAAAAAATCTCCCAAGTGACCACTTTGGTTCCCCGCGCAAACGCTTGTTGACGCGCCGCCGCCATCCGGGGAAAATCCCGCATGGCACAACTTGAATTGAAGATCGAAAAACTTACGGCCGGCAACGGCGCAGTCCCCAAAAAGGGTGACACCGTGACCGTGCATTACACCGGCACATTCACCGACGGCAAAAAATTCGACAGCTCTGTGGATCGCGATGAGCCGTTCGCATTCGTGCTCGGCGCGGGCCAGGTCATCGCCGGCTGGGATCTCGGCGTGGCGCAGATGAAAATCGGCGACAAGGTAAAATTGACCATTCCGCCGGAGCTTGCCTATGGTCGCGACGGCTATCCCGGCGCGATTCCGCCGAACGCCACTTTGATTTTCGAGGTGGAACTACTGGCCATCGGCTGAAGTTTTGCGCTCGCAAGCCGCGAACAGTCCGCTTAATCTTTTGCCCGCAAAAAACTGATTATGAAAAAATATCTCGTGGAATTCATCGGCACGTTCTTTCTCGTCCTGACCGTCGGCATGACGGTCGTTGCGCCCGGCGCGGGTGCGCTCGCGCCGCTGGCCATCGGCTCCGCGCTGATGATCATGGTGTATGCCGGTGGCCACGTTTCCGGCGGCCATTACAACCCCGCCGTGACGCTCGCCGTCTGGCTGCGCGGTCGCTGCGCCGCCGGTGACGTGCCATTCTACATCGCGGCGCAAATCCTCGCCGCCTTGGTTGCCGCCGCCGGCGTGCTCTGCCTCAAAGGCCATCCGACCGTCACGCCGATGGAAATCAAAATCGTTCCCGCGCTCATCGCCGAACTCATCGGCACGTTCGCACTCTGCTACGTCGTGCTCAACGTCGCCACCGCGAAAGCCACGGCGGGCAATTCCAACTACGGCCTCGCCATCGGCTTCACCGTGATGACAATGGCGTTTGCGCTCGGCGGCGTCTCCGGCGGCGCATTCAACCCCGCCGTCGCCGTGGGCATCACGCGGATGCACCTGGTTGACTCGGTGCACCTGTGGCTCTATTTCGTCGCCAACCTCGGTGCGGGTGCGCTGGCCGCGCTGGTGTTCAAGCTCGTCAATCCCGAAGACAAATAACTTTCCCCTATTTTGCAACGTGCCGCCCGCGACCTTTCTTAAAGAAACCGCCGGCGGCACTTTGCTTTCGGTGAAGCTTCAGCCGCGCGCTTCCAAGAACGAAATCGGCGCACCGCTCGGCGACGAATTGAAAATCAAGGTCACCGCGCCGCCCGTGGACGCGGCGGCCAACCAGGCACTCGTGGAATTTCTGGCGGACAAGCTGGACTGCTCTCGCGGCAAGGTGGAATTGATTCGCGGCCACACCTCCCGCCACAAAACCATTATGCTCCACGGCTTCAAGGCGGACGACGTGTTCAAGAAACTTTGATTTGCTCCGCCAGTTCCTCCGCCGGATACGTCCAGATTTCCGCGAGCGTCGGATGATAATGCGGCATCGCCGCGAGTTCGTGGACGGTCATGCGTTTCGCCATCGCCGCAACGATTTCGTGGATGAGTTCGCCGCCG
>PLYV01000083.1 GCA_003151855.1 Limisphaerales bacterium
GGCAAGATTCTTTCCGAACCGGATTTGGTGCGGACAGGTTTTGGCTTTGCGTGCAGGCATTGGCACAGTTTCGCCAAACCCGCCGCCGCTGAACACGCGACTAGCTCACGTGTTGACACTCTTTCGCCGCGCTATTGCTTTGCGCCTTTCCGCGCTTCACAGGTAATTTGCGTTCAGGATTTCGCGCGGAGAAAGAGTCTGTCGAAAAATTGTGGCGAAAAACTGTATCACCAGACGAGTCAGACACGCCGAAACAAATGAAGGAAACGGACAAACCGCCTGCATATAGCGCAGCCTGAATGCCTATTTGCCCTGCAACATTTTTTTGCGAGCCTGACTGATGATCTCGCCAACATCCACTTTCAGAACGTCACCAATCCGCAGCAAGGTGTCGAGCGTGGGGTTCCACGGATTCGTTTCCAGACTGCTAATCAGTGACTGGCTCAATCCTGCTTTTTCCGCAAGCATATTGCCAGAAAGGCGCTGGCGCTTCCGCTCTTGAATAAGGAGCTGCACAACTTCAGCACAGATTTCGTCTCGATGGCAGTCTTTTGACACGCCATTGGTTGTAACCAACAATGGTGTTGACAACGCATATCATTAAAATGATAATCAGCACTCGCAAATTGCGGGTTCCAGTCCGTTTGATTGAAAACTCGCCGGTTGAGAAAGTCAAAACTACGAGCCAAGACAGGGTTTATGACAGGCAAGGCGAAAATTCTGGTGGTGGAAGACCAAACATCGGTGGCGATGATGATGGTGTTTCTGCTGACGCGGGCCGGGTGCGACGTGGCAGCAGCTTGGAACGCCGAGAAGGCCCTGCAACTCGCTCAAGCCGGCGTTTTCGACCTGATTACGCTGGATGTGAGCCTGCCGGGCATGAACGGCTTTGAGTTGTGCCGGCGTTTGAAACAGAATCCCCGTTTGCGTGAAACCCCGGTGGTTTTCGTTTCCGGCCAGCTTGGTGAGGAGGAGGTGCAGCGCGCCCTTAAACTTGGCGCGGTGGATTGCATTGAGAAGCCGTTTGAACCGACCGATTTCATTTTCCGAATCATTTCACACGCCAAGCCCAACCGCAGCTTTGACACTGTTCCAGCAACCGAAGGGGCGGTCGCATGAAAGGACGTGCAACAACTATTGTTCGGCTCTGGTCGGAAAAATCGCCAACTTTTGGCCGGATTGAAATTGCGCACCGATTTTGTTCAATGGCAGATTTTTTGGGAATAAATCTTCAAGGCGGATGCCGAAGACGCGGGAGAAATAAAGCATTTCACAATCGGGCACCCGGCGGCGCTGCAATTCCAGGCTTGCGAGGGAATCCCGGCTTATGTTCCAGCCGCGCAGTTGAAGTTTTGTGGCGAGCGTTTCCTGCGACCAGCCTTTCTTTATGCGCCACTTCTTCACCTGCAAACCGATCAAATTCTTTGGAGGCTTTGTCACCAACGAAAATGTTAGCGGTGCGGCGGAATAATACTGTGTTCACACTCACACAGTTGTTTCGCAAAAGTCACATGATTATTCTTGTCTTTTGGAGGGAGATAATCAGAGAATCACGGTCATTAGACCGTGAAAACAACACTCCGACTCGGACGGGTGAAAAACCAAAAGGGGGAATCTTTTCAGATTTCGCTGATTCCAGCGTTACCACCCCCACCGCAAGGGCGTTTATTTAACAGGGTTCTTCAAAACCAGCAGGCCAATAAAGAAACAAAAATCAATTTATGAAAAATCAAACCAGTCAGCGAAAGCACCAAGCCTGTCCGATAGAAAAAAGCCAGCGACCAAGTCGGCGGCCAAAAGCATTGACTGTCATTTTGGGGCTGGGAGTCGCAACGCTGGCTGTTCGTCTGGCTCTGGCGCAAAGCATTCCACAGCCGGTGCTGGCAATCACGTCTGTCTCCAGCAATCAGATGACCATCAACATCACCAACGGCGTTAGCACCGGCAATTATGAATTGTATTGGACGCCGGTGCTGGCTAATTCGGCATACCCGTGGACGGCGGCGGCAATTGGATACCAAGGCCAGACAAATTTCACGGTGGACATTGCGACATTTCCGACGGGTTTTTATCAGGCGGTGGTGGACACCAACGCAATTCCACTTTGGGAGGCCGCTGATCCAAACAATCCCGGAGCGGGAATTTTGACGATAACCATTGACAGCCCTACCAACAACGCCGTGTTGAATTAAGCCATTTAGGAACGCCATGAAACTACAAACTTCCCTTTTTCTTTCAGCGGTATTGCTGCTGCAAACAGCCCTGACCGCGTTCAGCCAGAACGACACCGTGCGAGCGGGCAGATTCACACGCGGAACCGGCACCAATGCGATGTATCAATCGTTTGTCATTCCGCTGGACATGGAACAAGGACTTGCGTGCAGCAACAATGGAGGTATCGCGAGTTCCATATATCCATGGTTTCCAACCGGCGGAACGTATTATCATTACAACGCGACCAATGTTTCCAGCGCGACCAATCTGGCATTACGGATTCCATTCGTAAATCCCATCGCCTGTTTTGGCAGTGCTCCCGGCGGCAGTCCCTTGTATTTCGGCCAGCAATATCGCTTTGGCATGTATTCCGGGCAGATTCCACCGAACAACTCCGTTGGCATTGTCCTTTATACCTTTTCGGTAAGTGGCACCAATTGGTCGCTGGCTAATTCCACCTATGTTGCGTTGCCGAATGCAAGCAACACCAATGATTGGCTTAATTATCAGACTAATGGCTACACCCGCACGGTGATAACCAACGGCCTGACCACCATCATCAATTTTGACCAAGGCTACATCCAGTGGGGCGACCCCGTTCAAGGGAACATAACCATTTCCCATATCGCGTCGCCCGCCGTCAGCAATTATGTTTTTCTGGTTGATTTGGTCGGCTTCACGGATAAAGGCTACATGGTCTTAAATTCATCCGGCGCAGCTTCTTGGTGTCCCATGTATACGTTGCAATTCGAGCAGCGGCCAGCGTGGCGGGCGACGTATATTGACCAACCTCATTTTGCGAACGAACCGTTGCCGTCGTTTTATGAGGGCAAAAGCACCGATGAATTGCTGGCAAACACAACTCCGGTGACGACCGCGTTCACACTTTCAAATGCACCAAGTTCCTACACCAATCTGGACAACAGCCCAGAATTGCGGCGGCATCCCATCTTGGACCAGTTTGTTGCCGACATGCGCGGCGACCCAGTGGCGCTGGCAAGGTTTGTGTTCAATGAAATCGAATTGACCGACGCGCTGGATTACAACGCCCGAACCAACGTGACGGACGTTTGCATCAATCCGGCTGGCGTTTCCCGAAGCGCCTTGGGGACTTATCTTGAAAAGCAAGGTTCACCATCGGAGCAATGCGCGTTGCTGGTATATTTGCTGCGGCAGGCGGGCGTGCCCGCCGTTTATGTGTATCCCCCTTACAATGGAATGAAATTGCTAGACACACAGTTAAGCCGAATTCTGCGGATTCAATTTCAAGGCGCAGTCAATGAACAGGGTCAAGCCTTCACCACCAACCGGGTGATTCCGGTAAATTATCCATGGGTTGCCGCCTACATCGGAACGAATTGGGTTCATCTTTTTCCGTGGATGAAGGACACCGACATTGAAGAAGGGTTGAATCTGCGGGACTACATGGGCACGAATTATCCGAGCGGGACAAAATGGATGGAGGATTATGTCTATGGGCGCACCAACATTCTCTCGCTGGCCAGCAACGGCGACGATACTGCGGGAGCATTGTTTCCAAAATTCATCAAACAGAATTTGCTCCAGATTGCGCCGGGAGTCTCCCTTGATGACATCGGCATCCAATGGTATAACCGCCGCCACACTTACGCGCAATGGCAGGATTTCCCGACGCCGCTGGTTACTCCAACCAATGCCACGGCACTGGACAATTTTTCATCCCCCGCAATCACCAACATATACATGGGCCTGACGAACATCTTTGACACGTTCAGCGTGCAAGTCACCAGCCGGGCCAATCCGTCAAAGACGCTTCAAAGCGGCACGTTGCGGCTGGCGGATCTGTGCGACCGCCGCTTTCTCGTTCGATTTGAGAAAACCGGCACCAACACGCACAACATGATTCTGTCGCTGGAATCATACCGGACAAACACAACCGGCCCGACAAATTTTGCCGCTGGCGACACGTTGCTGAATTCACAGCAAATCAGCACCAACCTGACTTCGACGGATGACCTGATTGACTTGAAGATGATTTACAGCCGGAACCGGGCGGCATGGGCATCCAGCGGCACCAATCTCTTTGGCAATTTGGTTCACATTTCCGGTGCGTATCCGGTGCTTTACAGTGCGCCGGGGTTTATTGATACCCGTTCCATTCGCAAGGGCAGCTTGGCGGCAATTTGCCTCGATGTCGGGCGGGTTTCGCGCGACATGCTAAACATCCAAGCCCAGGAAATCTGGAATATGGAGGCCACGCTGAAAGCCAACCCAAGTGCGACAAACACCTTGTCCCCCGACCTTTATCAAGGTGGTGTGGCCTACTTGATGGGAATGGCCTATCACGAAAACTGCGACAACTTTGACCGGTTGAACCAGCGCTTGCACAAGGTAAGAACCCTTTCCCATTACGCGCAGGGGATTGCTTCCTTGGCCGCCAAGCATGTGAGCGGTAGCCTGCCCAACAATGGCGACGTTATTTTGACCCAGCCCAGCGTGGACATGAGCGTGCGCGATACCACCTACGCATTTGGCGGAACGATTCACGCGGATTCTGGGGACGATGTGGTTGAGGCCAGAGAGAGTTTTGCCGCCGTTGGTTTGGCGCATGATTCGTCAGAGGAGCATCATGCCCTGAACAGCTTTTTTACGCAGTCCGATTCCATTTCAACCGTGCGCTTGTTGCAACTCGCGCAAAGCCGAGGCAACGGAATTTATGTGCTGAATAATTCAAATTACATCCAAATGGGCAACATTAGCGTCAGCGGGACACTGCTCAAGAATTGGGACACCAACATCTGGGCCAGCATCACCAACCATCTGACCCGCGTGGATGCGATTGACAACATCGTGTTTATGACGCCGGGTGCCATTACCAATAATTCCAACACCTACAAGGGTGTCGGCGCGTTGCTATGGTCTCCGGGCGGACAGACCGCCGCCTTGATTGGTGGAAACTCCTTGAACGGCGGGGTTGCTCCGTTCATGCCGGATGCGTCGTTTGGTTTGAACAACACGTTCAATTACGACCTGAATTTTGATCCGAATAGCAATTTCTACCTCACAACCACCACGCCGACATCATCCAGCCAGGTGTTGGCTCCTGACAACTTTGCCAATTACGACACCGGCAGCGTGGTCAACAACATCGCGCAGAACGGCTACGCTTACACGCAGTTTCAGACCGCCTGGACGAGCGACTACATGGATGCGATAAACCTGAATTCACAAGGCTCATTAAGCCAGAACTTTTCCCAAAGTGTGCAGGCCGACCAAGGGAATTCTGGTTTTATGGGGTGGATGGGCGATGCGTTGGATACCAGCTTTACACATGTATCTGACCCGGTTCATTCAGTGACCGGCGAATTTTACATCAATACGACGGACTTGACTTTGCCGGGGCCGATGCCGTTGGCGGTGAACCGCAACTATTCCAGTTTGAATATGGCCGACAATCAATTCGGCTACGGTTGGAAGCTCAATTATATGCCCTATTTAAGCCTCAATTCCAGCAGCAACGTGATTTTTGCCGCCGAAGCCGACGGCGCGGTGCTGGCCTACCAGCAGACTGCCACCAACGCCAACCTGTATCTGCCAAATCCGGCGTTGAATCCACAGCTTAACAACAATCACACCGCCGGCATCGGCTCGACAGCCAATCAGTTGCAAAACATGCTTGTCAAACAGGTGAGTGGCACAAACACGTTTTACTACTTGTATAGCCCGGACGGAAGCACCCGCACTTTCCAAGTGCTGACCTTCACCGGCAGCGTGAACAACACCCGCCCGTATTTGCTTCAATGGCAGGATTCACGGGGCAATTATTTTTCCTTCCAATACGGCACCGATTCAACGCAGGCGGACTATGGCCAAGTTCGCCGTGTCCAAAGCAGCAATGGCAATTTCCTTGGGTTTTATTACGATGTTTACGGCCACATCATTCAAGCTTACACCGGCGACGGGCGCAGTTTGATTTATCAATACGACCAGTATGGCGATCTTGAATCCGTCACCTTGCCAGACCAAGCTGTCATTCAGTATCAATACGCCCATTCCAACCAATCCGTCACCAATGGCAGCACAGTCACGGTGATGTCGTATTCCACGCACCTGATTGTTGAGGAGGACAAGCCGGACGGACGCGCCCTGATAAATTCCTATGACAGCCAGCGCCGTGTCACCAACCAGTTGTCAACCGCCGGGGTGGACTTGACGCCGGTTCGCACCGCGACCTTTGTCTATTCAAACAATTTTAATCTCACCAATTCCTACACCAACACCATCACCGGCTACACGCTTGTAATTGATGCCAATAGCAAAACCAATCGTTACGATTACACCAACAGTCTCGTTACCAAAATCACCGACCCGCTCGGCCAGACCATTCAACAATCGTGGTATGCCGACAATGCGACCGCGCCGGGGTATCCCCGCAGCCTATATCAGACCAAGGACAAGCGCGGCCTGTGGACGCAATTCCAATACGACGGCGAGGGTAATGTCACCAACACAGTCAAATGGGGCGACCTGACGGGTGACGGCACCACGCAATACGCCACCAACACATTTGCCTATACCACGAACAACCTGTCGTCCGAGACGGTAGATGCAGCAGGTAACAAGGTGGACACGACTTACGACCCGCAATTCCCATTCCTGCCAAGCCAAGTGGTGCGTTCCGCAGGCAATATCGCCGTCAGCACTAATGCTATGGCTTATTGCAACGTGACCAGCACGTTTGTTTCTGGCGGGGTCACTTATACCAACGCGGCATTTGGCTTGTTGCAACAACAAGTCCGTGCGGCTGGTTCGCCTGATGCGGCCACCAATGTGTGGTTCTATGATGGCCGAGGCTATCCGACCCAAAGCGTCCAATTTACAGGAACCAGTGATCCGGCAGTGACCAACAGCTATTTTTACAATGGACGGGATGAATTGGCCGTGAAAACGGACGCAGCGGGGCGGAGCCATGTTTATGATTATGACCCGATGGGGCGCCCCATTTCCCATGAGGTCTATGAGGCGAATCAATCCGTGCCGGTTTCATGGAATTATTCCTATTACAATGCCAATGGCGAACTGACGTGGAACGACGGGCCCCGCTACAATCCAGAAGATTATATCTGGCGTGATTATGATGGTGCCGGACGTTTGACTACGGAAATCCACTGGCGTTCCGAAGCCAAGCTGGACGGCACCGGAGTGGAATCACCCGCAGGTTACAATTTGTATGCCCAAAGTATTAATCAGTATGACCGCTTGGGCAACCTGACTTTGGCGGTTGACCCGCGCCAAGCCATGACCACCAATACTTGGGATGTCCTTTCCCGGTTGGTGCAGCGCAAGCATCTTGACACCGATGGCGTCACAGTTTTAAGCACCGAGGGTTTCGGCTACGAACCGGGCGGACAGGTGAAGTATTACACCAATGCGCTGGGAGGCGTCACCACGACGCTCTACACCATCACCGGCCAGCCTGAATATCGTGGCAACCCAGATGGTTCAACCAACGGCTGGCGCTATTATCTTGATGGACGCATCAAGCGCGAAATCCAATCCAACGGCGCGTATTGGCAGACAACCTTCGATGATGTAAATCTCATCACGACGCGCATTTTCTATTCAGCGACAGGCACGTCGCTGGCGACCAATTCGACCCAGTTAGACCGGCGCGGCAATGTCATTCAGCGCGTGGATGCTGGCGGCAATGTTTTCACCACGACTTTCGACGATTTGGATCGCGCCAAAGTCACCGCTGGCCCCGCGATTGTCACCGTGAGCAGCATTCAAGATTTGACCGGCAAAATCCTCGGCTACGTTACCAATGTGTTGCAGCAGGCTAGCACGAACATTTACGATGTTTCCGGCAGCACGTTGACCAGTGCCAATGCTCTTGGCGAAAAGACCGTGACCCAATTTGATGCTCTGGGCCGGACGACCAGCGCGCAGATGTTCAGTTCAGCCGGCGCTCTCGTTCGCGAAAGCTACAACGCTTATTCAGCCGACCACCACAGCGTCACCACCACGAACGGCTCCGGTGCCAACGCCATCGTTCATACCACCTACACCGACAACGATGGACATACCGTGCTGGCCATCGCCTATCCATCGGGCAGTTTGCAGGAATTCGCGTTGAATCAATATGACCTTGCTGGAAATCTCGCAACTTCCCAGCACAGCTCATCTACCGGCGGCAACGTCACGGTCGGGACGGCGGCAGCGTATCAGTTTGACGGCTTGAACCGGATGACCGCCAAAGTTGACCGCGACTATGCCCTGACCGTTTATGCGTATGACGCGATGAATGACCTTACCAACCGCACCATGCCGGGCGGGTTGCAATGGCAGGCGGCTTACAACAACGCCGGCCAAATCTTGCGGGAACGGAATGTTGGCGGAAGCAGCGCAACCCGCACCAATACCTACACCTATTTTGCCAGTGGCAGTGCTTTTGCCGGATTGCCCCAGAGCAAAACGGACGGGCGCGGAGTCAGTTGCACTTACAGCTATGATGATTGGTTGCGAGCCACCAACATGGCTTATAGCGGTTCAGCGCCTGAACAAAACCTGACGACGAGCTTCCAATACGAACCGCGCGGGTTGGCCACCGCTATTACCGAGAAATTTTCCACCACCAATACCGGGCCGGTGACAACCATCCAACGCACTTACGACCCCTACGGACAGTTGGCTTCCGAATCTGTCAATGGTGGTTTGTTCGGCTATGGCGCAAGTCAAAGTTGGGATGCGGCGGGACGGCGTTCCCAACTTGGCATTGGCAGCGGCAGTTATGGTTTCAGTTGGCGTGCGGATGGCACGCTGGCATCCGCCGCCGACTCGACGGGCAGTGGCGGTTACAGTTACGACACCGCCGGTTTGCTAACCAACCGAATTGTTGGCAACCGTGTGACGGGAATCGCTTCACGCGATGGCGCAGGTCGGCCATTGACCATCACCACGACCGTCAACACCTTGTCCCAACTGGCTGAAACGCTCACATGGTCAGGCGATGGGCTGCTTGCCAGTCACACACTGGCGCGGGCCGATTTCACCGACTCGCACGCCTACGCGTATGCCAGTTTGAGCCGTCGTCTCACCCAGGAGCAGTTGAATCTGGACGGGTCAACCCGCTGGACAAACAATTTGACCTATGATAACGGCGTGGCATCCGGTGCTGGCGTTCTTACCAAAATGGGGCAAGCCAGCGGAACATCCAATACATGGAACGGCGTTGCGGATGCCTTCTCTCGCGTCGGCACCGAAACGAACAACACGATTTCCTATACGGCTTACGGCCATGTCAACGGCCAATCCGCCCTCTCCGCATGGGTTGACAACCGCCCCACTTCCATAACCGGCACCGGCACCAACGCAATGCAGTGGAGCGCGAAGATGGAAATTGCGCCGGGAGCGCACAAACTCAAAGTTGCCGCCTTGCATCCCAGCGGCTACTACACTGCTTTGGCAACCAACTCGTTTACGAACAACATCGCCTATCAAACCACCGGCGACGCTTTTGACAACGCGGGCAACATCACGCAGCGCGTCTGGAAAAATGCGAATGGCACGACCAACCGTATCCAAACGCTCGCTTGGGATGCTCGCGGGCGGTTGTATTCCGTGACCGAGCGCGGCACGAATAATTCCGGTTACAACTGGACGGCAACCTACGACGGTTTGAGCCGCCGGATTTCGACGACCAGTATCATGGTTTCAAACGGCGTGGCGTTCAGTTCGCAGCCGACCACCATCAATTCCTATTTCGATCCACAGGTGGAATTTTTGGAACTCGGCGTTTCGTATGGCACAAAAACCGAGTGGAAACTTCACGGGCCGGACTTGAATGGAGTTTATGGTGGGTTGAATGGCACTGGCGGATTCGAGGCCGTTTCGCCATACCTGAATCAGTTCTACCCCACGGTTAGTGATTTTCGCGGCAATATTCTAGGCGTAATCACCAACGGCGTGGTGTCTTGGAATCCGTCGCGTCCCACTGGCTACGGCGCGGTGCCGGGCTATCGGCCAGTGCCGCTTGGAAATGGTGCCAGCATTTCCTTGTCATCCGCTTGGCGGGGGCGCTGGGTGGACATCACGGGCTACCACCAGATTGGCCTGCGGCCTTACGACTCGGTATCCGGGCGTTGGCTAACGTATGATTCCGTTTGGAACGAACGCGATCCAAATTATTATTCTTTCTGCGGTGGCGACCCCATCAATGGATTTGATGCGGATGGACGATGCGTGGATGCAACCGGAAACTTTATTTATAATGGCGGCGTGGCGAGCTATGCTTTGAATGGCATCGGCAACGCGCTCAACAGCTATTCCGGTGACAATTCCTATTTGGGCGCATCCGCTGCTTTTGCCGGCAGCTTATTCAATGAGGCTGGCAGCATGACGGCACCGTCCACTTACGTCAACGGCTTGAACGGTTATGCCAATAATGTCAGCACCGTCTATGATGATAGCGGTTTTTGGGCGGCGGGCAGCTATGCGACGACCAGTTGGAATGTGGGGGCGGTCTATTCGGGCGCAGCCAACATCAATTTGGCGACAGGCCAGCCGGTCGGCGACTGGTATCAGAGGGGAACTGAAATCAGTGGCGGCGTAGCAAGCACAGCGGGAATTGCGGCTGGTGGTTTGGGCGTTTATAATTGGGCGACGGCTCCCGCGTCTGCGAATGCCAATATTCTAAGTGGCCACGGTGGGCTGGTTGTTGGCGATTCTTCGCCCGTCACTACTGTTCCGCAAGGAACATCACTAACAGTATGGACAGAACACGGAAATCCGATTTCTGACGCGCTTGGAAATGCGATAGAAACCGGTAGTAATGTCACATTGGATCAGTTTCCAGAAGCAGCAGGTGCGCGTTCGTATTTACCAGGCTCTGTTGTGCCTAACTACACTTTATATCCGCCAACTTGGGGCAACCCAATAAGTATCATGGGAAATCCAACGACTGTTGCAGCACCAGCAAACCTCAGCACTTTGTTGCAACCTGGCATGGGCAATGTCAGTTGGGCGGCCTGCCTTTCCGTTACGCCATAATCATAACAAGTATTAAACAATATGTATTTCCAAGATTTGTCGCCTTACACATATTTGAATCGCGAACCCGATCCTAACCTGCTTACAGTTGGCTGGCTAGATGCCGAGCATGAGTTTCCTAAAGGGAAGGTGCCAGAAAGCCTCTTGATGAAGGTGTTGGCGTTATGTTTTAATCCAATAAATCCTACGCGGGGTATTCATCCAAGTCCATTTGTTCAAAACAGCCCATTGGGCTATCCAGTTGAATACAAAGGCAAACGAATGGGACTAGGTTCTGCGGAAATCAGAGTTCTGGGTAATAATGGCAAGACCTACGCTGCTCCGAACTTGATTTATCACTACATTAAAGATTGTGGCTATCTGCCACCTCAAGAGTTTTTGGATGCTTTGAATTCGTTGAGCGTTGTTTGAAGAAACAAAACTATGAGAAAGGTAATTATCGGTTACTGCTTGTTCTTGATGGCCGCGTATGCATTGCCAGCCCAGGACTTCAGTTCATTTGTCACAAGTATGCCGCAAATGAAATCCGTCTTTTCCAAGCTATGCGCCGACACCCCGGAATTTTCGGCGAAAGCCAGCATCGGTTTATTTGACAAGCAAGGCGCATTGCGAAAGACATTTCCAACACGTCTGGCGCTTACCGGCGACTGTATGCGTCAGGAATTTGACGTTTGGGAAATGTCGTTGTTCCCACCCGAACAACGTGCAAGCATGAAGGTGGCACACTTGGACAAAATTGTCATCATCACTCGAATTGACAAAAAGGAGGTCTATGCGGTTTTTCCAGGTGTCGAAGCATATTCCGAATTTTCCATTCCCGATTCAGTCCTTAACGAAATCGGCGTGCGGACAAATGCGTTGACCATTCAAAAAACCGAACTTGGGCAGGAAACAGTCAGCGGGCATTCCTGCATGAAAATTAAAGTCACGGTATCGGAACCAAATCGGCCAACGGAAGAAGCACTCCTATGGTGCGCCGCTGACTTGCAGCAGTTTCCTGTTAAATTGGAAATCTACGCCAAAAACGGGATAACAAAGATAGATTTCCAGGATGTTCAAATAAAGCGGCCTGACGCGGCGCTGTTTCAAGTTCCAGCAAACTACATCATGTTTTCCAGTGTGAAACCAATCATGGATTATGCAAAAGATAAACTTCAGGGGAACAGCATTCCCAAGTGATTTAAGAATAATTATGTCTCTTATCCGCCAAATTGTATTCTGCTTTGGGATTTTTTACGCCACCGCAGTATCCGCACAACTTGCGGTTACGGTGTCGCCCGTGAAAATCACCGGCCAAAAAGCCGTTGTGCAGCTAAGGATGAAAAACGACTTTGCCGACAAAGTAAAATCGGCGCGAGCTGTATGTTTCCTGCTGGACGAGCAAGGCCAGATGGTAGGACAGTCAACGAAATGGGTTGTCGGCCAGAATAAAACCAGCCTTGAGCCGAAAGGTGAAGCGACGTTTAATTTCGTCATCACCAGCCCACAGCCGTTCACGACGACGAACCTGACAACCAAAGTTTCATTCAGCCGGGTCGTGCTGGACGGCGACAAGCTGGCCGACGTGACGAAGGCGGTGACAATAACGAATCCAAAATGAAATTGTGCATCGCCCGCACATGACACCAGATTATCACACGCCCCGGACAACGCCCATCCACCCGAAAATTTTCTCCTGCGGATTTTCGTATTGTCCGGGCAGCGATGGATTGCAAAAGAGCGGGAAACCACTGTCAGCAAAAGTGCCAGTTACGGCATACGCGAATAGCCGGAAATACTGGCGATTTCACCCGAATAGTCTTTAGTTTTCCAAGCAATCTGCTATATTTCCTTTGTCTGAATCAATGCCACAGATTGTGTCCATCTGTGGTTGAAATCACACGTTCGAGTAAATCGTGTTCCGCAAAATCGTGAAGCCTTTCATCAGTTCCACGATGCCGCGATCCAGCGTCCATTCAGTTTTGAAGCCGGTGGCGGCCACGCGGGCGTTGCTCACGATGTAATCGCGCTTGTCCGGATCTTCGCCGATGGGCGCTTCGACATACACGAACTTGGGCAGATGTTTTTGGATGACGGCGCAAAGCTCCAGCTTGGAGAGATTTGCCTCTTCCAGACCCATGTTGTAGGGCTTGCCCTTCATCGTCTCGAAGTTGGCGATGCCGTGCGTGAAGGCACGCGCCACGTCGCGGATGTGGATGTAATTGCGTTTGAAATGTCCCTCGAAAATTAAAACGGCGCGGTCGTGCATGGCGCGATAGACAAAATCGTTCACCAGCAAATCTAGGCGCATCCGCGGCGCACAGCCGAACACGGTGGCGAGGCGGAAGCTCAAGCTGTTCTCGCGCGAGAGGACAGCTTCCTCGGCTTTGACTTTCGTGACGCCGTAAGTGGAGAGCGGGCGGAGCGGCGTTTCTTCCGTGCAGAATTTTCCTTTCTCGCCGACGCCGTAGCCGGAGTTCGTGACGGGCATGATGACCCATTGCTGTTTGCTGGCGAGACGGCAGATCATTTCCACGGCGGTCTGGTTGGTGCTCGTGGTGGCGAGCGCATCGGTGTTGCATAGCGGCACGCCGACGAGCGCGGCGAGCGGGATGATGAGGTCGTGCTTGGCGATGAGCGGCTTCATGACGGACTCCTCGCGGCAGTCACCGCGCGCAACAGAAAATTTCTCGTTGCCGCAGCAGTCCATCAGCGAGTTTTGGTTGAAGTAAAAATTGTCCAGCACGGTGACTTCGTGTCCCTGCGCGAGCAGGGTGGGCGTGAGGACGGAACCTAGGTAGCCGGCACCGCCGGTGATGAGAATTTTCATGTTGATTAAATTATTTGGCGGCGGAAGTCTGCGGTTTTCGCGTGAGAAAAACAAGCAAAGCTGACAGGAGAAGCCCCGTTGCCAAGGCCGAAATAGTCACGAGCATCAGCTTGTCTTCCACGCCGAAATCGAACTTCACCGTGTGCGGTCCGGCGGACACATAGACGCCGCGCATAATGAAATTGCAGCGCAACAATTCCGCCGGTTTGTCGTCCACGGTCACGTGCCAGTTGGCATCGTAGCGGTCGTTGAGCAGCAAAACTGATGGTGCCGTGGCATTGGCCGTGAAGACGATATGCTTGGGGGAATAGCTCTTGAATTCCACGGTGCCGGTATTTTCATTCGTGGCCACCGCCGGCAACCCCGGCTGCGGCGTGGAAACCAGCACGGTTTTCGCCGGGTCAAAACTGAGGTTGGCCAGGGTGTTCACGGTTGCCGTGTCATTGGTGTTGACCTGCCAGTTGGAATAAAGCTTCGCGCGGGGCAGGGCACCGGTGAATTCAAGGAGCGCAAGGTCTTTGCAGAAAGTTCTGTATCTGCCGTCATTATTTTCCGATGGGATGACGGTAAGTTCCTCCAGTCGCTGATGAAATTCGAAAACGTTTGTTTTCTGGATGATGTCAAACCGCTGCACGATTTGGAAACGGTGCTGCACCGGGTCAAGTTGCTGGTTCATCACTTCGAGGTAGCCGGCCGGGCCCAGCAGATAGCGCGTGTTGGTCAACTGCCAGTGCCGCGTCAGCAGCGGCGCGGACTCCGGCGTGCCGCGCGGCGAGAGCGCCTCAAGGTAGGACTTCAAATCCTCCGGCATGCGTGGCATCTGAATGATGTCGAGACACTGGATGTTGTAATAGGGGAAATGGTGCTGCATCCATTCGATGCGGTAAAGCTGGTCGAACAGTTCCATGCCTTCCGGCGCGCGGAAGGGCAGGCCGGCGACGCGGTGTTCGTAAGGTTTGTTCCGCAGAAAATCCACGACGGGATTCAGGGTGCCGATTTCGTATTTCTGCTTGTAATCCCAGTGAATGACGTAGGGTAGGTCGGCGTGGCCAAGGTCAAAGAGCAGGAAGCCGCCGACCAGCAATGCGCCCCACCGACCGCGCTCGCCGCCGAAACAACCGGCCATCATGCCGGCCACCAGCACGCACGCCACCGCCAGCAGGAGCACAAACCAGCCCGCTTGGGCCACGCTGAAGTCGGCAATCTGCCGCGCGGAATTCTCGTCTGAAAAACCCATTCTCTGGAGATAATGAACCAGATTGGTGCTCTGGCTGGAGTAAAGCAGCCAACCCGCCGTGCTCGCGACGAGCACTGCGCCGCAGCCGAAAGTCCAGCGCCGGTCCGCCCGGGCAGCCCGTGCCCACCAGTTTGTCCAGGACGCGGCTGGCAGGGCTGGATTGAGCCGCTCGGCCAAGGCATTCAAGCCGTAGGCAAACAGCACTGTGACCGACAGTGAGAAGAAGATGAGAAACTTCGCCGGATTGCGGATGGTGGAGAAATAAGGCAGTTGGTAAAGCGATCCATAAAACATGGGGGCAAACCGTCCCCACGCCAACAATAGCGACCCGATTAGCACCACCGCCCAAAACCAGACGAATTTTTTTTGCCGGTCTGAAAAAGGGGAGTCTTTTTTTCGCAGCGACTGGGCAACGGCCCACACCGCCAGCAGGCACACGAGGATGCCGCAGTAGCCGCCGCCGCCGCTGAAACGCATGAAGCCTTGCGGCATCTGGCCTTGGGCGCCGCTGTCGAGAAAACGGTCAATTTCTGGTGAGCGCCCCATGCCGCCCCAATAGACGCCACCCTCAAAAGATTTTTGGAACTGCGGCATCATATCTTTGGGCGTATCCATTTTGTAACCGAACAATCCGGGAACGACGAGACTGAACGTTTCGAGCTTGGGCAGGCTCCATTGTGTGGCCCAGTCCCAGTGTTGCTGTTTGGTTTCTGCGTCTTGCGCCGCCCCGGAGATGCCCTGAATTTGCGTGGAAACCAGCCCGATTACAGTTTGAATGGACAGGAATCCTGCGAACACCGCAATCACAGCGACTTGAACTACGCCTCGCGCCGCGTTTTTTATCGCCGAACCCTCCGCATCCAGCAGGGACTTGAGAAATGTAAATCCCGCCACAAACACGCTTAACAGTGCGCCGATGTCCGCCGCTTCGGTCACATTGAGGCCGACGCAAAATCCTGCCAAAGCCAGCCGTGCCCAACGGATCAGCGCGGTTGTCTGGGGAGTGTTGCTGGCCACCAATGCCAGCGCCAGAAAAGTTGCTCCGATACCGATGTCCTGTGGGGCAACCCCCCAGCAGGCGGAGGAAAAAAAACAGGAACTCAGCATCGTCGCCAGCGCCCCCGCCCACCTCGCCAAACGGCCAAACCCCAGCGCCCGGAAGAAGGTCCAGGCGCAGACGCCGAGAATAAGAATGGCAATGGGCGCGTAAAATTTGGAATAGGCAACCGGCCCCAGCAGCCATTGAAACAGGGAGGTGATGTTGAAAGTGCGTGAACCGCCGGAGGTTCCCAGGGTGCTCATGTCATCCCACGTTCCCGTCAGTCCCTGCAAGGGCTGAATCCAGTCTGGCTTGATCTGCCCCAGCGGACCGTCGTTGGAAAAATGCACATAGTCCGGCAAAAAGCTGCGCCAGAACAGCAGCGCCAACACGGCGGTAAACATTAACGTAACCACAACCCATTCGTGTCGGAAGGCGGAGACCGGGGAACATTTTTTCATTTATTTTTGATCCTTAGACTTTTGCCGAGGTTAATGGTTCAAATGGCAATGTGCAAAGTTTTTGACATCTGGCCACAGACGGCTCGACGATTCATGAGAAGCGCAGACGGGTGGCGGTCCGGTTTGGTTTGATAGATTTCCGCTGGCTGCTTCAGGAAACATTTGGCAATCAGAATAATTCGGTGTTACGCTGCGGCCCGCACAGCGTTTTTATTGGAACAGCCCGCAGACTTTTACCACCAGAACAGAATTCATATGTTCATACTTGCCCACCGCGGCCTCTGGCATGAGCCGGACGAACGCAACCAGCCGGAAGCGTTGCGCTTCGCCTTGGCCCAGGGATTTGGCCTGGAAACCGACGTGCGCGATGCGGCCGGCGAACTGGTGATCGCCCATGACCCGCCCACCCGGCCGGCCCAACTGCTGGCAGAAGTTCTCGCCCACCATCATGCGCTCGCCGGCCACACCCCGCTTGCCATCAACATCAAGGCGGATGGTTTGCGCCACCAGTTGAAATTGTTGCTGGACGAGCATGCGGTGAAAAATTACTTTTGTTTCGATATGTCCGTGCCCGAGATGCTCGCCTATCGCCGCGAGGGATTGTGCTGTTTCACGCGCCAGAGCGAATACGAACCCCATCCGCCGCTTTACGAAAACGCCGAGGGTGTGTGGATGGACATGTTCGAGGGCGACTGGATCATGCCCGAGCACGTGGTGCGGCATCTAGCCGCCGGCAAACGGGTTGCCCTCGTTTCGCCGGAACTGCATCAGCGTCCGCACGAGGGTTTTTGGACGCGCTTGCGGGATGCCGGGCTGGCCGGTCGCCCGGGCCTGATGCTTTGCACTGATTATCCAGAGTCCGCCCGGAAATTTTTTTCATGAGCAAGATTCAAGCGGTGATTTTCGACATGGACGGCGTCTTGATTGACGCCCGCGAATGGCATTATGAAGCGCTCAATCGCGCGCTCAATCTGTTCGGCTTCAATATCAGCCGCTACGACCATCTGGTCACGTTTGATGGTTTGCCGACCCGCAAGAAACTGGAGATGCTTTCGCGTGAATATGGTCTGCCCGCCAAGCTGCACGGCTTTCTGAATGATCTGAAACAGGTTTATACCAGCGAAATTGTCCATGCCCAATGCAAGCCGCGTTTCCAGCATGAATTCGCCCTCTCGCGGCTCAAAGCCGAAGGTTACCGGCTCGGGGTGGCCTCCAATTCTGTCCGGCGCAGCATTGAACTGATGATGGAAAAAAGCTCCTTGGCCGGCTATCTCGACGCCGTCGTCAGCAATCAAGATGTGGAAAAGGCGAAACCTGACCCGGAAATTTATCGCAAGGCCATGGCCCTGCTTTCCGTGGAGCCCGCCACCACGCTCGTGGTTGAAGACAATGCCCACGGCATCGCGTCGGCCAAAGCCGCCGGTGCCCACGTGATGGTGGTGTCCAATCCCAACGAGGTGACGTGGGACCGGATCACCGATTGCATCAAGCTGGCCGAAACCAAGCAAGGAACCCACGCATGAACATTGTATTGCTGATGGCCGGTTCGAGCGAAGCCTTCCGCGAAGCCGGCTATTTATATCCCAAGCCGCTCGTCGAGATGGCGGGCAAGCCCATTTTGCAGCACCTCGTCGAAGGTCTGGCTCCACTCTCCGCGCTGGGAGGCCGGCTGATCGTGGCGGTGCGACAGGATGAAAACGCCAAATTTCATATCGCCGCCGTGGTGAAGCTGTTAAACCCGGCGGCGGAAGTGTTGGAAATTCGCGGTGAAACCGGTGGTGCTGCCTGCTCCGCCTTGCTGGCCGTGGATTGGATTGATAACGATGAGCCGCTCATCATCATCAACGGCGACCAGCTCATCGAGGCGGATGTCGCCCACGCTGTCCGGGAGTTTCGCGAGCGTTCCCTGGATGGCGGGATCATTGTTTTCAAGGACGTTCATCCGCGCTGGTCGTTTGTGAAATGCGGGCCGGATGGACTCGTCATTGAGGCCGCCGAGAAACGTCCCATCAGCAATCTGGCCACGGCGGGTTTTTATTATTTCAAGTCCGGGAAGGATTTCATCCGGGCGGCGCAGTCCATGATTCTAAAAGGGGCGGCGGTGAACGGACTGTTCTACGTCTGTCCGGCCTACAACGAACTCATCCTGTTGAACCGGCGCATCGGCACGCACCTGATCGAGAAACATCAATACATCTCGCTGGCCAGTCCTCACGCCGTGGAGTCGTTCGAGCGGCAGCTCAATGAAAGATCGCGGAAATGAAGGTGAGCCGGCTGGACCAGATGAAACGGGGCTGGTTTATCGGTGATTTCACCCCGACCCTCCACTCAACACGCGATGTCGAAGTGGCCGTGATGCGCTATCAGGCGGGTGACGCCGAGAAAAAACATTTCCATAAAATCGCCACCGAATTCACCGTCATCACTCAAGGCGAGGTGGAAATGAATGGGCGGCGTTATGTCGCCGGCGACATCATCGTGATGGAGCCGGGCGAGGCCACCGATTTCCGCGCCGTCACGGACGCCATGACCACCGTGGTCAAAATCCCCGGCGCGGTGAATGACAAATATCTGGTGGAACCCGATCCCAAAAAATGATGGAACCCATGAACATTGTTGTGCCGATGGCCGGCCGTGGCTCGCGCTTTGCCGCCGTTGGCTATGTTGATCCCAAACCGCTGATTGACGTGGGCGGCAAACCCATGGTCCAGTGGGTGATTGAGAACGTCCGTCCGGCCCGGCCGCACCGCTTCATTTTCATCTGCCTCGCAGAACATCTGGAGCGTTACCCCAAAATTGCCACGACTCTCCGCGCCCTTTGCCCCGGCTGTGAAATTGTCACGGTCAACGCCGTCACCGAGGGGGCTGCCTGCACGGTGCTGCTGGCCCGCCAGTTCATCAACAACCACCAGCCGCTGATGATCGCCAACAGCGATCAATATGTGGAACTGGGCGTGGATGACTACCTGCACAAGCTCGATGCCAGTCAGGCCGACGGATTGATCATGACCTTCTGGTCGGATCACCCCAAATGGTCCTACTGCCGCCTCCGGCCCGACGGCACGGTTTCAGAGGTCGTCGAGAAACAGGTCGTCAGCAATGATGCCACCGTGGGCATCTACAATTTTGCCCGGGGCCGGGACTTCGTGGCGGCGGCGGATACGATGATTGCCCGCAACCTGCGCGTCAATGGTGAGTTCTATGTGGCGCCCGCTTACAACCTCTTGATTGAGCAAGGAGCCAAAATTGTCGTTGCTGACACGGGCCGGGAATCCGCCGGCATGCACGGCTTGGGCACGCCGGAAGATTTGCAATGTTTTATCCGGACGCCGGTCTTTGCCGCGCAAAAAAAATCCGGGATGGCGGTTCAGAACTAATTTTTTATCATGGGTCTCGACATAAACGCTGTTCAGTTTCTCGTTGCGGCAAAAACACGCGGCGCGAATTTTGACCGCACTGCCACCATTGGACGTCAGGGCCTTGGTGTTTTTCCGCGCAAGGTTCGCACGATTCTGGAAAAGAACAGTTTGTCTGCCGGTGCGTTTGCCGCCGCCGGGCCGGAGTGTGTGTTTGCCGAGCCGCTCTTCGCGGCACTGGGAGCACGGCAGGTGGATGCCATGGACAATTCAGATTTCGAAGGAGCCAAGCTGCTTCACGACTTGAACCAGCCGATTCCGCCGGAATGGAAAGCACAATATGACGCGGTGATTGACGGCGGCACGCTGGAACATGTTTTTAATTTCCCCGTCGCGTTGCGCAACGTGATGGAAATGGTTCGGCCCGGCGGACGGTTGTTCATTCACAATATTGCGAACAATTTTTGCGGCCACGGATTTTACCAGTTCAGCCCGGAATTGTTCTACCGCACGTTGAGCCCGGAAAACGGCTTTTGCGTGGAGCGGATGATTCTTCACCGCATCGGGCCTTACGGCGCGTGGTGGGAGGTCGCCGATCCGAATGTCATCCACCAGCGCACGGAATTGTTCACGTTCACGCCCATGAACATCCTGGTGCAGGCGCGCCGCACGGAGGTGAAGGAAATTTTTGCCGTCACCCCCCAGCAGAGCGACTACTCCGCGCTTTGGGCGCTGGGAAAACGGAAGACCGGGCCGTTTGCCAATCCGTTGTTCGCTGGCCCCGCCCGGCTTTTCAGCGCCCTGAAGACCGGCATGGATTTCTGGCGGCGGCAGTCGTTGGGCAACCGCAAGTTTTTCAAAAAAGTTCCGCGCGAGTGAGGCGGCTCATCGCTTGTCCACCCTTGGCACGCCGACGATGAACAACCGCTTGACCTCTTCCCATCGGCTCGGCTGCAGGCGCAGGAAACGCAGCATCCAAAAATCGCTCCTCACGCGGAAGCCGGCGATTTTCCGCCGCCACATCCGGACGTGCGGCATCATGCGAAATGCATCCGCAATCGCTTCCAGATAGGCCCGGCGCACATGGCTCCAGCGGCGGATCAAGACTAGGCTCACCACCGCTTCGGCAATCAGCATCAGTAGGTGCGGAATCAAAAGCAGCAAAAAAATATGCTGGCTGTTCTTCAGCAACGACAGAATCCAGTTGCGGTTCGAGAGATATCGCTTGGTATCGCTGGTGCGTGATTCGATGACTTTGGTCTGTCCCGCCGGATTCACGCCCGCCGCCCCGCGATGATGCAGGCGTGCGGCGGGAACACCGATGATTTTGCCGCCAGCCAGCAGGATTCGCCAAGACAGGTCGGTTTCCTCGCAGTTCAAAAAATATTCCTCGTCGAAAGTGCCTACTCGGCGGAACAACTCCGCATCCACGATAAAACCGCAGCCGGTGGCCATAAAGCACTCGGCTGTGTGATCAAGCGGATGTCCGCTGTCCGGAAGACCAAATAAGTCCATCCCTTGGTTGCCAATGCTTTGGAAAGTATCGTCGTCGTAATCCATGGTTAACGGGGAGGCGGCTGCTGCTTTGTGGACATCGAACTCTCGAACGAGATTTTCCAAGCAGTCTGACTCCAGCCACGTATCGTTGTTTAGGAAGAAAAGCACCCTGCCTTTTGCGGCTTTGGCACCTGCGTTTTGGCCGCCAGCAATGCCGCCGTCTTTTTCATTGATGATTACCGTTGCACGCGGAAACCCCATCAGTTCTTGCCGAGCTAATGCGGGTGAGCCATCAGTCGAACGGTTGTCTGCAATGATTACCTCCATCTGGTCGAAATAAGTCTGTTGTCGTAGGGAGGCAATGCATTTGGGCAACCATTGCAGCCCGTTTTTGTTGGAGATGACCACACTGACCAGAGGGTTATGCATAATCAAGCTGATTATAACCGTTGCACAAAAGTGTGTGCAAGGGGGATCTGTCATTGCAGTCAAAGTGCATCATAACCTTCAGAGACATTGCGCATTTAAGGTCGTTGCGTTTACGCCGCATCTCCAACTATTTTTTAGGGTTTTGACGGAAAAATGCCGTGCCCATATTCTCGCTCTCCTCGACGGTTTTGACATAAGCAAAATCATGTTTGGCCAGCAGGTCTTTGATTTGTTGTAGGGTTGATCCCCAAGTGTGCCACTCGATCAAAATCGTATCCACGCGGTCGAGGAAGGCGGCTTCGTTTTGGAGAAAGTTTAGCTCGGAACCTTCAATGTCTATCTTCAGTAGATGGCAGCGCTCATCGCCAAATTTCTTTTGCCAAAATTTAGTGATGCTGACGCATGGGACGGAAATCTTCGTCCAAGTTCCTTTTAATACCCGGCGTGCCTCTTCGGTCGGGTGGCTGGTGGAGCAGATGTTTGATTCATAGAGGAAGAATTCAGCGCTTTGTCCTAGCGTGCCTTCACCAGCAATCCCATTGATGGCAAAAATCTCCGGCATATGATTTGCCTCGGCATGCCAGTGTGCTTCGTTGACGGCTTCAGGGTTAGCGTCCAGCATCAGGCCGCGCAATTTTCTTCCGTGCGCCAGATGCATGAGCCAGCAGGTGAAATAGCCGACATTGCAGCCGAGATCGGCAAAATTGGAAAAATTTTCCGGTAACAGTGATGCGTCGTAAAGATTTCCCTTTTCAAATATATCGTTGGCCAGAGGGATACTTTCCAATCGTGTTGCGCGGTAAACCACCCCGCTGTCCGGCAGGCGTTTCGTCATCGGGAAGTGACGGAGCCACCAATTGCCAAACGTATGTAGACGCAGGATTTGAACCGCCCGCCGGGCTTGGGCAGAACGGGACAGTGACGTTATGAAACGGCGCATGAAAGAAGATGTTACTGGTCGCTTACGGATTTAATTTCTGCGGTCGAAAGCGCGCGATTATAGATGGATATTTCGTCCATGACGCCGCTATAAAAAGCGTGATAGCTTCGATCCCATGGCTGATCATTGGGACGGTGACCAAACCAAAGATCCACACTGGTTTCGGGCGTGAATTGGCCAAGGCTGCTCTGGCAAACGGGCGTGCCGTCAACATAAATGACGCCCTCGCCGGTTTGTTTGTCGTAGGTCAATGCAATTAGTTGAAACCGACCGGGCAATATGGCTCCGACGGGTGAACGCATATGATGGGATTGCTGTTGGCTGTCAATGATGTTTGCGAACAATACGCCTCGATCACCAGGTAATTCACCTAGCCAGAGATGCACTCCAACCAAGCCTTGCCCATTATTCCATTCCACCAATGGGTGCCAGGCGTTTGCGTCATCTGGTTTGATCCAAGCAGTGACGGTTAGTCCATCGCCTTTTCCGACGTTGAGTGTTTCATTGGCCGTCACGCGACCATAGCTGCCAAAATGATTTGCTAAAAACGCGCGCCCCACTTTCCCGTCCGTGTAGGCAGCGTCTGTCCAGACCGCGTTGTTGCCGTTCACCACGTCGTTGCCGTTGTCTTCGCCGGACCACAGGGCGACCAAGCCCGGAGGTTTGCCGCCAACCGTGCTGGTCGCGGAAACGGCCAGCCGGCGAATGGATTCCACCGCCAGTTCCACCTTGCCAAAACTGGTGCGGATGGGGATTTGCGTCTCAGCCATCTGCACGGCCATCACATCGCCGTTGGCGGCGGTCAGCCTTGCGGCGTTGGTGGCGGTGAATTCCACGCTGCGCACGTCGCCGATGGATAGCTTCAAATTGCCGAGCAGCACCGAGTGAAATTTCATCTGTCCGTCCACGCTTTGCCCGACCACGCGCGAGCCGTCGCGCAATTCCACCATCAGTTGGGGAACGCCCATGTCCACCGCTGTTGGCGCGGCGTCCGTGAGTTCACTCATCGCCAGCCACAGCAAGCCGCCGACCATGAGGAAAAGTGATTTTCTCATGCCGGAAGTTTGCGTTTGCTGCGCGGACGGGTCAAGCGGTTAAATCCCGCAACCGTCTTTTATTGACGGCACTAACAAGGCGAATATAATTCGATTTTATGCCAGAAAATTCATCGCTGACCTGTCTTGTCACCGGAGGTGCTGGATTCATCGGCTCGCACTTGGTTGACGCCCTGCTGGCCGACCCGACCGTCAAGGAAGTCCGGGTGCTGGACAATTTTTCTTCGGGACACCGCGAATTTTTGGCGCATCACGCCCAGGATTCCCGGCTGAAAATTCACGAGGTGGAGCTGCTTGCGCTGGAAAAAATTCTCCCGCACTTCGCCGGCGTGGACCAGATTTTCCACCTCGCCGCCAACCCCGATGCGCGCTGGGGCCTGGACAACACCCGGCTCGACCTTGAGCAGGAAACCCTCGTCACCTACAACGTCCTCGAAGCCATGCGCCGCCATAAAGTGCCGCGCATCGTCTTTTCCAGTTCCGGCACGGTCTATGGCGATGTGGGCACCACCGTCACCCACGAACTGCTCGGCCCGGCGCTGCCCATCAGTCTGTATGGCGCGGGCAAGGTCGCGTCCGAGGCGCTGATTTCCGCGTTTTGCAGCACGTTCGGCTTGAGCGCAATCATTTTCCGTTTCGGCAACATCACCGGCGAACGCACCACGCATGGCGTCGTTTTCGATTTCATCGGGCAACTGGTGAAAAATTCCGGCGACCTCACCGTCCTCGGCAACGGTTATCAGGCCAAGCCCTACGTCTATGTCCGCGATTTGGTGGCCGGCCTGATGTTCGGGCAGAAAAAATGCGCCGCGCTTGCTCCATCGCAGTTCAACGTTTTTAACCTTGCGCCCGGCGGCGCGACGAATGTGCGCTTCACCGCGAACGAACTGGTCGCACAACTCGGCTTCTCCGTCCGCACCAAAATTCATTACGGCGAATCCGCGCAGGGCTGGCCCGGCGACGTGCCGCAGTCGCGGATGGATTCCTCCAAGCTCGCCCAGGCCGGTTTTCCGATGCCGCGTTCTTCCGACGAGGCGGTGCGCCTGGCCATCAACCGCATCCTGCACTGGCTCGCAGAACATCCTGCCGCCGCCGCCGGCCTGCGCCTGCCGGCAGATGCCAAACTCGCGCCAAAAATTTCCTGAAATGCACAAGCTGGACTGCGTCGTCATCACCGGAGCCGGGCAGGGGATTGGCAAGGCCGTCGCCCTGGATTTTGGCGCGCGCGGAACGCACGTCGTCTGCCTTTCAAAATCCGCCAACGCCCAAAAGACCGCCGCTGAGATCGTGGCCGCCGGCGGCAGTGCCGAGAGCATCATTGCCGATGTCGGTCAGTTGGAAGCCACCCGGCAACGAATCGCGGATTGGGCTCAAAAAAACAATTTCCCGCGCACTGGCCTGGTGCTGGCGGCGGGCTGTCTGGGACCGCAGAATTATCAAGACCTCGCGGGTTGGGAAGAATGTTACCGCATTAACTTGCTCGGCAATCTGGCGGTCTATGCCGGGCTGTTGCCGGTGCTGCTTGCCAATAAATTCGCCCGCATCGTGGCCTTCGGCGGCGGCGGCGCGGCTTACGCTTACCCGTTGTTTCCGGCGTATGCGGCGTCCAAGGTGGCAACGGTCCGGGCCATTGAAAACATTCAGGAAGACTTGAACGGTAAGGGCGATTTCGCGGCGGTCTGTCTTGCGCCCGGCGCGAACGACACGGCCATGCTCAAGCAGATTCGCGCCGCCGGAGCCGAGGTGAAGACCACGGTGGCCATCAGCGAACCGGTGACTTTTGTGCGGGAATTTCTCACCTGCGAAAGCTGCGGCTTCGCGGGGGCTTTTGTTCATGTCCGCGACAACTGGCGGGACTTTTTGAACGGCCCCAAAGTGGACGACAAAAAATGGAAACTCCGAAGAATCGAAACCTGAAAATCTGCCAGATTGGCGCCGGACTCATTGGTCGCGAACGCATCAAGGCCGTGCAGCAACTGGCGCAGGCCGGGCGCAACGTCGAGTTGTGCGCCGTGCATGACCCGTTCCTAAAAACCAGGCCGGACGCGTTGCGCGATTTGCCTTTCGCCTCCTCGCTGGAGGAGGTTTTTTCACTCGCGCCGGACTGGATTTTTATTTCCACGCCGCATGACGAGGCGGCGCGGTTGACGAAACTCGCGCTGGCCAAGGGTTTCAACGTGCTCGTGGAAAAACCGATGGGCCGGAATCTGCGTGAAGCCGAGGACATCGCCGCCAGCCAGATTAGACAAGACCAGCTCTACATCGGCTGCAACTACCGTTTTTACGACGGCATCTCCGCCGCGCTGCGTGACCTCGCGCAAAAGAAATTCGGCCGCGTCATCTCCGTCAGCATGATGCTCGGCCACGGCGGAAATCCCAAGGACAAGGAAGGCTGGAAACTCGACCCGCAGAAGGCTGGCGGCGGTGTTTTAATCGACCCCGGCATTCATCTGCTGGATTTGTGCCAGTGCATTTTCCCCGGCGGCCTCGAGGTTGGTAGCGCTTTCGGCTGGCGCGGTTTTTGGCAGACCGGCATCGAGGAGGAGGCGCACGCGTTGATGCGCAGCGGCGACAGCATCGTGAATCTCCAGTTATCCGTCGTCAAATGGCGCAGCACGTTCCGTATCGAGATCAACGGCGAGGACGGCTACGGCATCATCGAGGGCCGGGGCCGCAGCTATGGCCGGCAAAAATATCTGCGCGGCCAACGCTGGGGCTGGATGGCCGGCGCGGGCCAGCGCGACACCGAGGAGATGGTCGTGGACACGGACGGCGACGATGTGTTTCAAAAGGAGACCGAGGCGCTGTTGTTCGGCGACGTGAAGGACCTGATTCGTCCGTGCAGCGGCCGCGAGGCGCTGGCGAGCATGGAACTGCTGGACCGCTGCCGCGAACAGTTGAAGTGATTTCTGCCGGGAAAATTTATCCCGGCATCGTCCGCAGGATTTGGACGAACCGTTTTCCGACCGCCTCCCAGGCGCACGTCTGTTTCAACACCGTCACGCCGGCATCGTCCGGCTGGAATTTTCCCGAACGAACCTGCACCAGCGTGTCGAGCGCGGCGGCTTGAAACGCCGCCAGGTCGAACGGTGGCACATACCGCAGCAGGTCGCCGAACACCGGGCGAAACACATCCAGTTCGTAGGCCACCACCGCGAGGCCGCTGACAATCGCCTCGCGGGCCGCCGACGAGCCAGAGCCTTCGTAGCGGCTCGGCAGCAAAAACATCCGGCCTGACTTCAGCAGCCGGAATTTTTCCGCCTCCGAAACGCGGTCAACCAGCGTGATGTTTTTCAGAATGCCCAGTTGTTCAAAACGCGGTTTCAATTCCGCGAGCCGACCGATCAGCACCGCCTTGAAATCCGGCACCTTGCCGGCCAGAAACGCCAGCGTGGCCACCAGGTCGTCCGTTCCCTTTTGCGGATGCACGCGACCGATCCAGGCGACATCAAATTCCTTCGGCTGAGGCGGCACCGCCTCGCCCACCCGCACGTCGCAGCCGGCGGAAATGTAATCCAGTTGCGCATCGGAAAAACCGCGTTCCTGCAGGCCGCGTCTCATGTTCGGATGGATGTAAAGCAGCTTGCCGCCGCCATGGCGGAAGGTTTTGAGCGAATGGTTCTGGCTCAAAAAATAATGCAGCGCCGCTGGGCGCGGGTTCCGCAGCCACTGCCCGAACGTCGGCGCGAGCATGTGCAGCACCATCAGCTTGTGGCGCGCGGCGCAGCGCACGACCGGCAGCACGTCGAACCAGTAATCGCTCACGGCATACACAAAATCCTCCGGCGCAATCTGCGAACGCAACTGCATCGTGCGCCGGTAGCGCCGATAAAAATCCCGGAACATTCCCCATTGTCCGCCGAGCGAGGCCTGGTTCACCTTGCCCATCGCTGCGTCGTCGGTGAGCGTGACGGTGCCGGGAATTTTATGCTGCGCGAGCGCTTCCTTGAGCGCGTGCCCGCCAAAATAATTCACCGTAAAGCCCTCGGCGGCGGCGACCTTGGCCAGTTCCAAAAAATGAAAATCCCCGCCCGCCAGACTGGTGGTGAAGACGCCGTTGGCAAAAAAATGGATTTTGGGCGGCACGGATTATTTTCCTTTCAATGATTGTTTCACCTGTAGTTCGGCGATGAGTGATTTGTCCTGACCACGGCGTTTGTAAGTCCACACGCCCCACGCGTTGCCGAGAACGCTCGCGGGGCTGGCCAGCAGATGCCAGAGCCAGCGGAAATCGCCGTCGCGGTAAACCCCGCGCAGCGCGTGCCACAGCGGGCCGAAAAACGTGACGCAATAAAACGCCGCCAGCCACAACGGCACCGGCGGTTTTTCCTTCATCCAGTTCACCGGCATCTCCTCCTGCACGCGGAGAAAATGCACGGTGGCGCGGCGGCGCTTCTGCACGAATTTCCAGAGCGTCTGGATGTAATAATGATGCACGCCGTGTCCGCGCAGCCGCAGCCATTCGCGCTGGCCGTTTTTCATCAAGAACAGCGCCACGTGTGTGTCCTGGAATTTTTCGTTCGCCTGCACGGCTTGCAAATCCGCGCGGCGGAAAACGAAGCCATTCGCGCCGAGCGGGTAGGAAAATGTATTTTCCGGCAGCGTCCAGCGTTCCACCTCGCCGTCGCGCGCGACGAGTTTTGGATTTGAACTCATCAGCCAGCAGACCGGGTCGCTGATGTGCAGCAACGCGGTGAGGTAGGCGCAGAACGAACTCATCTTGGGCGACGTCAAATAATACGCCTCCAAACCGAGTGCCTGCGGGTTGCGGGCGAGCGCGTCCACGGCGAGTGCGAAATAATCCGCGTGCGTGAGCTCGTTGTCCGCGTCCACGAATACAACGTATTCGCCGGTGGCGTGCTGGAGCGCGAGGCGTTTGCCTTCCTCCATGTTTTTGCCGTGGTCGTCGAGGACGGTCGCGCCGAATTTTTTGGCGATGTCGCGCGTGCGGTCGGTGGAGTGGGCGTCGGCAAGGATGATTTCAATTTGCTCGCGCGGATAATTTTGCCGCGCGATGGCGGCGAGGCAGTTTTCCAAAATCGCCTCCGCGTTTAGCGTAGGCATGACAACGCTGATGCGGGAAAATGGTTGCGGAGCAGGGGTGGCGTCTGGTTTCATCACACCTTCAAACTGCCAATTTGAAATGAGGGCGCGGAGCGGAGCCGTTCATAGACGGTGGTAAAATCACGGATGTAAATGATGTTTCCGACGTCATTGTCCCCGATTGGGTGTAACGTGCGCGTGAAGGGGGCGTAGCTGTGTGGCTTAAAACCGCAACTGCGGATTTCTGTGTGAAGCGCCGCCTCGTCGTAACCATAGCGGTTGCCAGAGCCATTCCGCTCGACGATGAGCGCCAGAAGAGCCGGGTTTTGCAGGGTCTGCTTTCCGCCGCTGAAAACTTCGGTTTCAAATCCTTCCACATCCACCTTTAACACTGTCGCCGGAGTCGTGGCCAGTTCGTGATCCAAGGTTGTCATGGGCACGGCAACCGTTTTTTCTCCAGCTGATTTAGTCACGTAATTTTCCGTGCCGAGGCCGGAACTGAATTGTGCCGTGCCTATCTGGCCACCGACCACGGCCTGCATGGTGCGGACGCGGCTGGTCAAGTTGTTTAGCCGGATGTTGCACTGGAGCATTTCAAAGGTTTCCGGGCTTGGTTCAAAGGCTATGGATTTTGCCCCGGTTACTCCGGAGGCCAGCACGCTGAAGGCACCAATGTTTGCGCCAACATCGCAGAAGGTTTCTTCAGGGCGGAGGAAGTGCATCACGAATGCCATGTCCTCAAATTCACATAGCGGTGGTGTTATGAAATGCGCCGCTCCCTTCATGTGCGGCGAGACTAGAAGGCGGGTGGAATTGGGGAATTTTACGCACACATCTCCCGGCACAATACGGGCGGCAATTTGAATAAAGCCATATTCCATGACTGCTCGGACCTTGCGGTCACGATTTGCGGGATGGTTGGCCACATAGCGCAACGCCGATACCACTTTAATTATTGGATTCATTAAAAGCCCAACCAAGGTGCTTTAATCTCTGATGGGTGACAATGGAAAACAGAAGTCACCAAATCAAACAACGGTTTAGAAGCCGCCATTCCAAGTTTGTGTCATTCGGCCAACTGGCGGAGCCGCCGGAAGTTCACCGTGGTTTTCCTCGGAGCAGGCAGCCTGTATTTCTTCTGTCGAAAGCGCACGGTTGTAGATGGCGATTTCATCCAGAAGACCGGAAAAGAATGTGTTGTAAGTCCAGTCGCCGGGGTGGTCAGTCGGACGGCGGCTTATCCATAAATCGCCCGTGGTCAAAGGCTCGAAACGACCCCATTGCCCGCGCGCCACAACCTGTCCATTGACATATAAAACTCCGTTGCCAGTCGTTTTGTCATAAGTTGCGGCAACGTGTTGGAACCGGCCAATTACCACGGCTCCAGGGTGTGAAACCAGGCTGTGCGGTTGATAGTTGCCGGAGTCGCCCTCCGCTCCGACCAGGTGTGCCGCCAGCACGCCCTGCGAGCCAGGCGTGTTGCCCAGCCACAACTGGACACCTATGGTTCCGGGGATTTTATTGATGGGATTCCATTCAAGAATCGGGTGAAACCCTGAAACACTGTCAGGCTTGATCAATGCGCTGATGGTCAGACCGCCTCCGTCGGTTCCAGGATTTAAGTCGGCAGAGTCCGCGATTTTCATGCAAGAGCTGAAACCGTTCATGGCAAAAGCACGGCCGACCTGTCCGTCGGCATACGACACCTCAAACAGTTCCAGATTATGGCTGCCGGCGGAATCTTTCCCCTCGCTCTCGCCGGACCAGAGGGCCACCAGGCCGGGACGGTGTGCGCCGCTGTTGCCAGCCACGGAGATGGTCAGTTTCCGAATTTGCGCCACCGCCAAATCCACTTTCCCAAAGCTGGTTTTAAGCGGCAGGCTGGAATCCGCAATCGAAACCGTCAGGCGGTCGCCTTGCGCGGTGACCAACTTGGCGGCGTTGCTGGAAACACATTCCACCGAACGGATGTCTGGGATCGCCAATTTCAAGTCGCCGAGCAGCGGCGAGTGAAAGTGGAAATATTTCTCCCCACTCGCGCCCACCACGCGCGAACCGTCGCGCAGTTCGGCGGTGAGTCGGCATTCCTGCGGATCGGCGGTTTTCAATGTTTCTGCCGCCTGAACCGCCGTGCCCCAGATGGCGAGAACGGAAAGAGACCAAAGGAGAAATCTCATAAAGTCAGGCTGTGAGTGGCCCGGTGGTTCGTCAAGCCCGATTTCCGCCAAAAACACTCGCCGACAAAAGGCCGTTCCACTAAATTCCCAGCCTGTCATGCAAAAATTTTTCATCACCGGCGCGGCGGGTTTCATCGGGAGCAATCTCGTGGACCGGCTGCTGGCCGGCGGCAAAACCGTCGTCGGCTGGGACAATTTTTCCACCGGCCAGCGGAAATTTATCGAGGGTGCGCTGAAAGATAAAAATTTCCAGCTTGTCGAGGGCGACAATCTTGATTTGCCCGCGTTGACCAAAGCGATGGCCGGCTGCGACACAGTATTTCATCTCGCCGCGAACGCCGACGTGCGCTTCGGCCTCAACCATACCGGCAAGGATCTCCAGCAAAACACCATCGCCACCTATCATGTGCTCGAAGCCATGCGCGCGAACGGCATCCGGCGCATCGCCTTCAGCTCCACCGGCTCGGTCTATGGCGAGGCGCAGCAGATTCCCACGCCGGAGGACGCGCCGTTTCCCATCCAGACCTCGCTTTACGCCGCGTCCAAGGTCGCCGGCGAGGGCATGATCGCCGCGTATTGTGAAGGCTACAAGTTCGAGGGCTACATTTTCCGTTTTGTTTCCATCGTTGGCGAACGCTACACGCACGGCCACATTTTTGATTTTTACCAGCAATTGCTTGGGCATCCCGACCGGCTGAAAGTGCTCGGCGACGGCTCGCAGCAAAAAAGCTACCTCTACGTCCAGGACTGCGTGAGCGCCATGCTGCACGTCATCAACCTCGGCACCGCCAAAAAGGCGAAACACAACGTGGAAATCTACAACCTCGGCACGGATGAATATGTGCAGGTCAACAATTCCATCGGCTACATCTGCGGCGCGCTCGGCCTGAAGCCGGAATTGGAATACACCGGCGGCAGCCGCGGCTGGGTGGGCGACAACCCGTTCATCTTCCTCGACACCAAAAAAATCCAGGGCACCGGTTGGAAAACCACGCTGACGATTGAGCAGGGGATCATTCGCACGCTCCAATGGCTCCAGCAAAACCAGTGGGTTTACGAAACGTGCAGCCACAAATAACGCCGCATGAAAATCTGCGTTCTCGGCCTCTGGCATCTCGGCAGCGTTACGGCAGCGTGCGGCGCGAAGTATTTTGACGTGGTCGGCCTGGATTTCGACGCGGCGAACATCGCGAAATTAAACTCCGGTCAGGCTCCGCTGCTGGAACCGGGCTTGAATGAACTCATTGCTGCCGGTCTCGCTGCAAAAAACCTTTCGTTCACCACCGATCCGAAAATCGCCTGCGCACACGCCGACGTTCTCTGGCTCACCTATGACACGCCGGTCAACGAGAGCGACGAGTCGGATGTGGATTTTGTCCTCGGTAATTTGCGCCGCGCGCTGCCATCGCTACCGACCGGTGCACTAGTTTTGATTTCCGCGCAACTGCCCGTCGGCACCTGCGCCAAGCTGGAAAAGGAATTTCCGCAATTCCATTTTGCCTGCTCGCCGGAAAATCTGCGGTTGGGCAAGGCGATTGATTCATTTGAGAAAGCCGAGCGCGCCATCGTTGGCATCCGCACCGAGGCGAAAAAAGCCTTGCTGGAACAGCTTTTCAAGCCGTTCGCCGCGCAGACGATTTTCATGCGCACCGAATCGGCGGAAATGGTCAAGCATGCGCTGAATTCCTTTCTCGCTCTCTCCATTACCTTCATCAACGAAGTCGCGCGCCTCTGCGAACACACCGGCGCGGATGCGAAGGAAGTCTCCGTTGGTCTCAAGAGCGAAGCGCGCATCGGGCCGAAGGCGTATCTCGGCCCCGGCGGCCCGTTTGCCGGCGGCACGCTCGCGCGCGATGTCGTCACACTCTCAAAACTGGCCGAGGCCAATGGTGAGAAAATCTCCGTCATTCCCGCCATCAAGCAGAGCAACGACTTGCATCGCGGCTGGGCATTCCGACGCTTGCAATCGCGGCTGGGCGATCTGCGCGGTAAAAAGATTTCCGTGCTCGGCCTGACCTACACGACGAACACCGACACGCTCCGCCGCAGCGCCGCCGTGGAATTGTGCCAGCAGCTTCTGGCCGCCGGCGCAACGGTTTTCGCATTCGATCCGGCGGTAAAAAAATTGCCGTCAGAATTGAATTCCGTTTCGCTTGGCAATGATATTTCTGCCGCGCTGGCCGGTGCGGATGCCGCCGCCGTGTGCACCGAGTGGCCGCAGTTCCGGCAGGCGGACTGGGCCAAAATCATTCCGCAGATGCGCTCGCCGGTGTTTGTGGACGCGAATCGTTTTCTGGAAAAGGAATTGAAAGGTCTCTCCGGCGTGGAGCATCTTTCCGTCGGTCGTGCCTGACATGAAACTAAAAAATCTCAACGCGCTCATCACCGGCGGCAGCCAGGGACTCGGCAAAACCATCGCCGAGCATTTTCTCAGCGAAGGTGCGAACATCGTTCTCTGCGCCCGCAGTGAAAAGGAGTTGTCCGCCACGCGCGACGAACTCGCCAAGAAATTTCCCGCGCAAAAAAGTTCCGCCAAAACTTGCGACGTTTCCAATGAGGCACAGGTGGGCGAACTTGTCGCCTTTGCGCTGCGCGAACTTGGTTCGCTTGATGCGCTTGTGCTGAACGCCGGAATTTATGGGCCAATGGGGCCGACGGAATCCGTTTCGCTCGACGAATGGCGGCGGGCGATTGACATCAACCTGTTTGGCGTTTTGCTGCCGTGCCGCGCGGTGATTCCACATTTCAAAAAGGCTGCTCGTGGGAAGATCGTCGTCTTGAGCGGTGGCGGTGCCACGAATCCGTTGCCGAACATCAGTTCTTACGCCGCTTCCAAAGCCGCCGTTGTTCGCTTGATGGAAACCTTGGCTGAAGAATTGAAGCCGTTTCATGTGGACGTGAACGCCATCGCGCCCGGCGCACTCGCGACGCGGTTGGTGGACGAAGTTCTTGCCGCCGGCCCGGAAAAAGTTGGCGCGGCGTTCTTCGATAAAAATAAAACGTGGAAGGAAAAAGGCGCGGTGCCGTTGGAACTTGGTGCTAATCTCGCCGTCTATCTTGCCAGCGCGGACAGCAACGGCATCACCGGCAAGCTTATCAGCGCGCAGTGGGATCCGTGGAAGGATTTGCAGAAACACAGCGACGAACTGGCGAAGTCGGACATCTACTGCCTGCGCCGCATCGTGCCGGAAGACCGCGGCAAGAAATGGAGTTGAATATGAATTTACGCGTTGCACTCATTGGCTGCGGCCTCATCGGACAAAAGCGGTTGAATCTGCTGCCGCCCGGCAGCGTCACCATCGCGTGCGACACGCAGCTTGAGCGCGCCAAAAAAATCGCGGCGCAAAGCCCCGGTTGCATCGCCACCGAATCATTCGAGCAGGCCGTCAGTTCATCCAATGTGGATGTGGTGATGATTGCCACGATCAATTCCGCGCTCGCGCCGGTGGCGCTGGCGGCGGTGAAAAACGGCAAGCACGTGCTCGTGGAAAAACCCGCCGGCATCACCGTGGCCGAACTCGTGGAGCTTGAAGTTGCCGCCAAGAAAACCGGCGCACTCGTCCGCGTCGGCTATAATCACCGCTATCATCCGGCGTGTCTGATGGCGCTGGAGTTTTTTCGCAGCGGCGCGCTCGGCCCGATGATGTTTGTGCGCGGGCGTTACGGTCAGGGTGGTCGTATCGGCTACGAAAAGGAATGGCGCGCGGACCCAAAACTTTCCGGCGGCGGCGAATTGATTGACCAAGGCGTCCATCTGATTGATCTGGTAGGAATTTTTCTCGGCGAGTTCACGAAAGTTGAAGGCCACGCGACGACTTATTTCTGGAAGATGCCGGTGGACGACAATGCGTTTCTCAGCCTGCGCAACGCCGCCGGCAACACCGCGTGGCTGCATGTCAGTTGCAGCGAATGGAAAAATCTTTTCAGCCTCGAAATCTACGGACGCGACGCGAAACTCCATTGGGAAGGTCTTGGCGGCAGCTACGGTGTCGAGCGGCTGACGTATTACAAAATGCTGCCGCAGATGGGTCCGCCGGAGACGACGATCTATGAATTTCCGCGCGGCGACGAATCGTGGAAAATCGAGATGGCGGAATTTTTTGAAGACATCAAACTGAAACGCACGCCGGTGCCGGGCTTGAAAGAAGCCAAGGCGGCACTGGCGGTGGTTGAAAAGATTTACGCTCAAAAATAACTATGATTATTGCAAGATCACCATTGCGGATTTCCCTCGGCGGCGGCGGCACGGATTTGCCGTCATATTACGAGAAATTCGGCGGCTTCCTCATCGCGGCGGCGATTGACAAGTATGTCTATCTGACGTTGCACGAGACGTTCGTGCCGGATTTGATTGTGAAGTATTCGGAACTGGAACGCGTGCCGGACGCGGCGCAGTTGAAACATCCGATCATTCGCGAGGCGTTCGCGTCGCTGGACATGAACGGTCATTCGCTCGAGCTGACTTCGATGGCAGACATTCCCTCCGGCACCGGCCTGGGTTCGTCCGGCAGTTTCA
>PLYV01000151.1 GCA_003151855.1 Limisphaerales bacterium
TCAGGTCGTTGACGAAATACCAGTGCAGGTTGACATAATCGAATTCGCCTGATTTCACGGCCTCCAAAATGATGTCCGTCGTGCCGTGCGTGGAAAAACCGATGAATCGGCAGCGGCCTTCCTTCTGCAATTTCCGCGCGGCTTCGAGACAGCCGCCTTTCTGCAGCGACCAGTCGAGCGTCTCGCGGTTGTTGATGCCGTGCAGCGAAAGCAGATCCACATGGTCGAGCTTCAGATAATTCATCGAGGTCTCGAACGTCTCCAGAAATTCCTTCGCCGTCGCCTTGGGTGAAACTTTCGTCTGCACGATCATCTTCTCGCGCGGCAGTTTCGGCAGCAGGTTGCCGAGTTGCATTTCGGAAGTGCCGTAGCCGCGCGCCGTCTCGATGTGGTTGATGCCGAGTTCAAGCGCGCGGTGGATGCACGCCTCCAGATTTTCCTGATTGGCGCGCGGAATGTCCTGCGGCGCGACGTCCTGCCACTTGTGCTGGTAACGCATCCCGCCGCACGAAATCACGGGCATCGGCAGATTGGTCCGGCCAAAGCGACGATATTTCATGGCGCGCAAAGTAGTTTTAGTTGGCGCGCAACGCAAGCGGCGGATGGAGCGGCCGCGCCCTAATTTGATATTGCATCGGCTCCATCCGCCTGTAGGATGCGCCAACTACCAAGACTGAAAGGGAATACTCAATGAGTGAATTTAAGTTTTTGTGCCCGGAATGCGGCCAGAAGATTTTGGGCGACGCTAATTATAGTGGCACGCAGGTCGCCTGCCCCGCCTGTCAAAAAAACATAACCGTCCCTGCCACCCCTTCAGTGCCGGCCGCAACCCCGGTGGCCGGGGCCGCATCAAGCAGCGTGCCGCCACGGCCTTCGTCAATCCCCCCAATACTCCCGACGACCGCGCGGTCCATGCCGGCAGCTCCAGCCGCCGCCAGCCGCCCGCAACAACCCCCGGACCATTTATCCGCCCTGGCGGTGGCGTCGCTGATTTGTTCCGTGTTTGTGCCGCTCGGTTCGATTCCAGGAATTATTTGCGGACACCAGGCCAAGAAGCGGATGCGTCGCAACATTTTTCTGGTGGGGGAACGCATGGCCAACGCGGGATTGCTCATCAGTTACAGCGTATTGGTGGCGACGTTGACGCTGGCGGGAATCTTCCTTTTGGAACATTGGTATAATCACCCGGTGAAGGTGCTGCGCGAATCGCCCACCGCCCTCACAGCCTTGCAGTGGCGGGTGGTGGATGAAGTGATCATGGGCGAAAACGAGGACGACCATGATGTGGAGGGACAGATGCACCACACGACGACAAGCAAGGGAAAACCTTGTCATATCACAAACCGCGGCGGTTCGTTCAATTACACAATGAAAGTCCTGCCTGACCGGAAAATGACATTGAACTGCCGTTATTCGGGCGATGAGAAGAAAAACCACGAGTTCGACATTGCCGTGGACGACCAGATCATTGCGACCCAGAACCTCATGGCCATCGCCCCCGATCATTTCGTGGACGTGGAATATAAGATTCCGGCGAGCCTGACCCGCGGGAAGACCCAGGTGAAGGTGGAATTTCTGGCACACACAGGCAAGATGGCGGGCGCACTTTACGGCTGCCAGATATTGAAACGGTAAAAAGTGAAGAGATTTTGACCATGAAAACATTTCAGAAATTCTCCCTGTTGCTGGCACTGGCACTGACGCTCAACCTGCGCGCCGCCGCCGGTGATGGCGCAAAATTCTCCGGCATAATCGTGGACACGCAGGGCAATCCGGTGGCCGGCGCAACCGTGGATTTTTATCAATACCCTGTGCGCATGGGCTTCGGGCGGTCTGATCTGGTAGCAAAACAGCACGCCACGACGGATGGCCAGGGCGCGTTTGAATTGCCGGCGTTTTCAGGCATGGGGGTCGTGGTGGTGAAAAAGGCCGGCAACGCACCGGTTTGGCGGACATGGTATGCCGCACCGCCACAGGAATCCCAGAAAATCGCCTTCAGCACGTCCGCCACGCTGGCGGGCGTGGTGGTGGATGAGGCCGGCCGGCCGGTGGCGGATGCGGAAGTCTGGGTGGCCTCCGCATTAAACAAGGCACGGACCGACATCGGCCAGCCAAACTTTGTGTTTGGCAACATCGCCCGCGAACTTTTTTCGGCAAAAACTTCGGCGGATGGAAAATTTCGCATCGAAAACTTTCCCGGCGACGCGCAAGCCATGCTTTTGGTGAAACACCCCGGCCAGGCGCTGCGCCAAACCGCCAACCCGCTTCGCTACGATGAACTGCCGATTCACGCCGGACAGGAAGACATCACCCTGACGCTTGACCCGGCGGGCATCGTCACGGGAAAAGTCAGCGCGCGGGGAACCGACCAGCCGCTGGCCCACGCGGTGATCGCCCTCCAACCAGCGTCACAAATGGGGTATTTTTCATTCGACATGAGTGCGGTTGTATCTGCCGCAGACGGATCATTCAAGATTTCCGATGTTCCGACCGGGGCTTATCAAGTCATGGCGACTTTTACCAACGAGCCCATCGCCGACTGGGTCGCGGATCCGGTTCCGGTCAAGGTGGCTGCCGGTCAACCCGCCTCCAACGTGCAGATACAAGCCTACAAAGGCGGCATCGTGGAAGTGACCGTGCGGGGGAAAAATAATCACGACCCGCTCGCAGAGGCGGGCGTGAGTGTGAATAGCGAGGATTTCAATCGCTCCGGTTCAACCGGAACAAACGGCGTGGTTTTCTTTCGAGTGCCGCCGGGCCAGCTTACCGTGTTTGCCAACAAGCCCGAATGGTCCCAGGCGCAAGCGCCGGCCACGGTGACGGAAGGCCAAACGACCAGCGTTACCATCGAACTGAAGGCGGCGTTCAAAGTCACCGGCGTTGTGCGCGACGCCTCAGGCGCGCCGGTAGCGGGGGCAGAGGTCGGGGTGTATCCGAATTACTCGGGATTGGGCTCGGGCGCAAAGACAGACGCCCACGGACATTACGAGTTGAGCTGGCAGCAACCTACGTGGGCGGGATCGCAGAATCGAACATTTTATCTGCTCGCGCGCCATTCGGAGCGAAAGCTCGCGGCCATGCAGGAAATGGACGAGACAACGAAAAGCCTGGATGTGACTTTGAAACCGGCGATGAGCGTGTCCGGCCACATGCAGGACGCCAAGGGCAAACCGGTCACCGAGGCCATCGCCTACATCTCGATTCATCAGGAAAATTCGAGTTATACGATCAGTCGTGAGCCCGTTCATGCCGATGAGCAGGGCCGCATCCAGGCGGAAGCGCTGCCGATGGGCGAGCGTTATGGCTGGTATGTTTCCGCCAAAGGTTATGGCAGCGCCCACCAGGAAATGGAGGCGGCCGACCCGAAGGCGGATCATTATGATTTTCCCCCGCTCGTCCTCAAACTTGCCGACCGCAGGCTCGCCGGCCGCGTGCTCGGCGCGGACGGCAAGCCCGCCGCCGGGGTTCAGGTCTGGATGAACGGCGACGGCCAGCCGAACGGCAACGCCATCACCGATACCGATGGCCAGTTTGCTTATGACGCGGTCTGCGCCGGCCCGGTGACAGTGAGTGCCAACCTGAAAGGTGCCTACGGTTCTGCCGAAGCGATGGGCGGCGACACGAACATGGTCATCCGACTTAACGCCAGAAACACCTATACGCCGCAAGCGCCGCAAACCTTGACCGGCACCGTTTATAATTCTTCCGGCAATCCTGCCGTCGGTGCGCTCGTGGTCGTTACGCCATCTTGGGGTGAGATTAACACCGCCAAAACCGACACTAACGGTGATTATTCTGTCAATTGGCAGACACAGATGGGCATGCGCGACGCGAAATATTTCGTCATCGCACGCGATGTCGAACATAACCTGGCCGCGATTGAAGCCATTGACACCAACAAGACGCAGGTGACTTTGCGGCTGGGGGCGGGGCTTTCCATTTCGGGAACCGTGCAGGACGCGACCGGCAAGCCATTGCCCCACGCGAACGTCAATTTGAACATGATGGCCGGGAACATGGGCGGCATGGTGGATTACCAGCCGATCAAGGTGGGTTCCGACGGCGCCTTCACCATTCCGGCGCTGCCGATGGGACAGCAATACTACATTTATGCTTCGGCGAAGGACTTCGGCTCCATGAGCAAATCCGTCGAGAAAAACCAAAGTCGGACCAACAGCATCCAGTTGTCGCCGTTCAAATTAAAGCCCGCCGACCGCCTGCTCGCCGGCCGGGTGCTGGGCGCCGAGGGCAAGCCGCTGCCCGGCGCGCAGGTCAACATCAACGGCAACGGCCAGCCGAATGGCAACCTCCGGACGGACGAGAACGGACATTTCCAGTTCAAGGTTTGCGCCGGGCCGATCCAAATCTACGCGTGGTCGCAATCGGGTTCGGGACAGAACAATTCCGGCAGTGCGCAGGCGCGTGGCGGCGACACCAACGTAGTGGTGAAAATGGGCGTGCGTCAGCAACCGCAACGCGCGAACGCCATGCGGGAAAATCCGCTGAAGCTCCAGCCCTGGACGTTGACCGCACTCGTGACCTGGCCGTTGAATCACAAAACCGGAACGATTGTCCTGCTTTCGCTGCAAGCGGCGGTGCTTTTGGGAACTGCCGGCGGGATTTTCTGGTTCACGCGCAAGCGGGGATAAGGCAAAGGCGGATGGCCCAGCGTGAAAAAACCCGCTGCGGTCGCAGAAGTTATAACTTTGCGGCCGCCCGAATTCCCGCGTGACAGCCGGCAATTCGTGAGGCATTGTGCCGCGATGACAACCAACGAGGCCGCCCAGTTGCTGGAACAGTTCCGCGCCGGCAAAATCCCGCAGGAAAAAGTCCTGCGCGCCTTTCAGTCCGCACCGGTGGCTGATCTCGGCTTCGCACAGGTGGACACGCACCGCGCGCTGCGGAAAAATTTCCCGGAAGTGATCTTCGGCGCGGGCAAGTCGCCGGAACAGGTTGTTCAAATCGCCACCACGCTTCAGGATCACCACCAGCACGTCCTCGTCACCCGCATCACCGACGAACACGCCCGCGCGCTCAGGAAAAAATTCAAAATCGCGAAGCACCATTCCCTCGCCCGCTGCGTGACCATCGAGCAAAAACCTTTGCCCAAGCGCGCCGGCTTCATCGCCGTGGTCTGCGCCGGCACGAGCGATTTGCCGGTGGCGGAGGAAGCCGCCGTCACCGCCGAAGTCATGGGCAACCGCGTCGAGCGCGCCCAAGACATCGGCGTGGCCGGCCTGCACCGCACGCTGGCGAAACTCGATTGGCTCCAGCGCGCCAATGTCATCGTGGCCGTCGCCGGCATGGAAGGCGCGCTGCCGAGCGTGCTGGCCGGGCTGGTTTCCAAACCGGTCATCGCCGTGCCGACGAGCATCGGCTACGGCGCGAGTTTCGGCGGCATCGCCGCGCTGCTGGCCATGCTGAACAGTTGCGCCAGCGGCGTGACCGTGGTGAACATTGACAACGGCTTCGGCGCGGGCTACGCCGCGAGCCAGATCAATTCTCTGGCCACAGATGGACACAGATGAAACACAGATATTTTATCCGCAGATTGCGCAGATGCCCGCAGATTTTTCCACATCAAATTCATCTGCGCAAATCGGCGTCATCTGCGGATGCCTTTTCCCATCTGTGTTAATCTGTGTGCATCTGTGGCAAAAATAGTTTTTCCATGAAGACGCTTTATCTCGACATCTTCAGCGGCATCGCCGGCGATATGTTCATCGCCGCGCTGCTCGACCTCGGCGTGGACGCCAAAAAGCTGGAGCGCGAACTGAAGAAGCTCAAGCTCGACGGCTATCACCTGCACATTTCGCGCGGACAAAAATCCGCCATCGTCGGCATCAAGTTCGATGTCCACCTCGCGCACGGCCAGGATCACGCGCACACGCACGAAACCGCGTGCGGCCTGCACGTCCACGAACATCCGCACAAAGCCGGCCACCATCACGAACACGGTCACGGACACCTGCACCTGCGGTCGCTGCAATTCAGCGCCACTCCGGATGCGCCGCACGAGCATCACCACGAAGACCAGCGCAATTTTACCGAGATCAAAAAACTGATTTCTGGCAGCAAACTGTCGGCTTGGGTGAAGCAGAAATCCATCGCCGTCTTCGCCCGCATCGCCGAGGCGGAAGGAAAAATCCACGGCCTGCCGCCGAACGAAGTCCATTTCCACGAAGTCGGCGCGGTCGACTCGATCGCCGACATCGTCGGCGCCGCGATCGGCTGGGACCTGCTCGGCGNNGCGCTGGAACTGCTCGGCAAACCGCGCGTGTTCGCCTCGCCGGTTGTCGAAGGCACCGGCTGGATCAAGTGCGCGCACGGGCGTTTTCCCGTTCCCGCGCCCGCCACACTGGCCATTCTCGGCGCACGGAAAATTCCCGTGACTCAATGCGAGGAGCCGCACGAACTCGTCACGCCCACCGGCGCGGCGCTGCTGGCGGAATTTGTCGAGAGCTTCGGCGCGATGGAAAATCTGATCGCCGAAAAAATCGGCTTCGGCCTCGGCACGCGCGACAACCAGACGCGGCCGAACGTCCTGCGCGCGGTTCTTGGGACGGGTGACGCGTGGCGTGTGACGAGCGACACGAAACACGCGTCCGTCAAATCCTTGTCACCCGCCACCCGCCACGCGCCACTTTTGGATTGGGAAACGGATCGCGTCGCCGTGTTGGAAACGAATCTGGACGATTGCTCCGGTGAAATTCTTGGCGCGTTTGTCGAAACCGCTTTGGCCGCCGGCGCGCTGGACGTTTTCC
>PLYV01000292.1 GCA_003151855.1 Limisphaerales bacterium
ATTAGTGTTAACACGCCCTAGGGCAACCGTGCGGCCTGGGCAAGCTATTGCGAAGTCTTTTACCAACCCATTTGTCGCACTACAAAGGTGAAACTAAACGGCGTCATGGCTTGTCTGGTGCTTTCACGGTCAGCTGTTGGGTATTGCACAAAGATCCGTGGTGGTTGCTGTCGACTTTCCATCACAGAGATTTAGCCCTCGAAAGCTGATTCCAGTCAATGTCAAAACCCTGGGTGACCAGCTGCTTTTGAGACGTATTAAGGCAAATTAAACACAGACGGAAGTAGCACAAATCGTAGGGGTTTCGGTGCGGACAGTGCGAAAGTGGGAACACGGCACGGTATGTCCAGCCGAATATCATTGGCAGATTTTAAGCCGCATTTTTAGTTTTGATGAGAGACGCACTTAAGATATGGATCCAACGCCAGAGTAGTTTGTTGGGTTTTACACATTTTTCTTTGAAGCGAGCCGCACCGGCGAGCAATGCAGCGCGGACTGACATTCAATCGAGCAAGGCGAGCTGGCGTTGCAAATGAGTCGGATGCCTTTCACCACACTCCGCCATCCCGCCGGAGGCGGATCTTGTCTTCCGTCGCTGGTCATTTGCCTTTCATTACCTGGCCATTCGACTTAAGAAGACCCAAACCAACGCAGCAACTGGCTTGAAAACGCGTCGCGTCAGTTTGAATTGGATCCGTCTGCGGCTTCATTCAACAATGCCTTTGTCAGTATCCAGTCAAACCAGAACCCTTGAGTTGAATCGCCCAAATCCAAATCTTTGCTGAGCTTTTTATCAATCAGCAGGCTGGCCTGCTGCCATTCGCTGCGGGCCTCGCCGGCTTGATGTTGCGGGCTCAAGGACAGGGAGAGGATGGCGTGCGCAGCGGCGACGCGGGCCGCGCTGTAATTGGGCGGACGCCGAGGCAGCGACGGCACCATTCGATTGCCTTGTCGTAGTGGCCGCGGCGATATTCCAGCAGCGCCAGTGGAATGGTGCGATTGATAGGCACCGCCAGCGTGACGCTCAAATCGCTCACGACGGCTGTGGTATTTGACACCAAACTGTGCGAGGAAACAGCGATGCCCAAGTAAATCGGATTGGCAAACGGACCGTCGGGATCGTTGATGGTGTTCAATTGTGACAACGGCGTCCAGTCATTGCCGTCGCCGCTACTGTAAGTGTAAAAAATGGCCCCGATCCGTTGCATCCGCACCCAGGAATTGGAACCGTCCGCCGGCCAGAGTGAACGGTTGTCTGACGCGATTCCGCCGCCGGTTGTGCGATGAATAGTTTGAAAGGTGTTTCCGGAGTTCACAAACACGGAAACCATGTGGCTGGCGTGATCGGCCAGCGAATCGCGCGCCATCAGGCCGGCGCGGGAAAAGTGCCAGTGATTAATACCCAAATCACTGTCCACATCCGTCACTGATTGCATCCGGAGCCGATAGTCAAAGTCGTTGGTGATGGTCAGATAGGCGAAAAGAAAACTGTCATTCGTGCCATAGATGTCTGAGCCGCCGGCATTGATGATGAGGGCGTTTCCGGCGTTGGAAATGGAATACGGTCGCGCGGTTTCAAAATCGGCGACCTGCAACTTCGCCTGGATGTCGTTGGTGAAAAGATCAAGTCCGGCGGAATCCGATGAGCTGTCGGTCAACGGTTGCACCCGGATGCTGACTTGCGTTTTGGGCAGGATAAGGTCAGCCAGATGGTTTAGCGCGGCGTTGGTTTGCCCGCTGTCTGGGCGCAACAAACAGGCGGCCAAAACCCGTTCCGCAAGCACCGGATGCCGCTTGGCAGATACGGTTGCTTGAACCATAATTTGCCACCATGAGCGACGTCACGGTGATTTTCTCACCCTCGCGCCCGCCGCCACGGACCGGCGCGCGCGTGTCGCAATGCAAACAACGTTGTCTTGAAAAAGCGGATTCAATTCCGCCGATATCCATGTTGCATCATGTGGATTAGTCCTTTGGTCTCAATTGTGTGCGAGGGGGAGTTCTTTTGCCAGTAACAGGATTTTGACGACCGAAGATTATTGTGGTCACAAATTCATTTTTCCTTGCTGAAAAAACATGCGGGTGAAGTAAGCTTGATACGAGCATGACCGATGTGACACAAATTCTCCAGGCGGTCGGGCGCGGTGACAGAAGCGCGCTGAACGACCTGCTGCCGCTGATTTATGACGAACTGCGGAAGATTGCCTCCGCGCGAATGGCTCACGAATCCCCAGGGCAAACCTTGCAGCCGACCGCCCTGGTGCATGAGGCATGGTTGCGGTTGGTCAAAGACGAAGACCCAGCATGGGAAAACCGCGTTTATTTCTTTCATGCGGCGGCCGAGGCGATGCGCCGAATCCTGATTGACAACGCCCGCCGTAAATCCGCCGCGAAACATGGCGGCGGGCAGGAGCGACTGAATATTGACGATCTGGAACTCGGCGCCAGCCTCCCGGACGAAAAGGTGTTGATGGTCAATGCTGCGCTGGAACAGTTGGAACAAGAATATCCGGAGCGGGCGAAAATAGTGATCTTGAAATATTTCGGCGGCATGACCAATGAAGAGATCGCCAAAACCCTGGGGATTGGCGAGCGCACGGTTTACCGTCACTGGCTATGCGCCAAGGTATGGCTCTTTGACAAGCTCAATGGTGGCGGTTGATTTTTGGCAGGTTTGGCGCTTCGGTTTACGCAATAACTCTTGATGGATGCTTTGAACCAGAAAATTGAGGATGTTTTTTGTGCGGCAGCGGAAGTTGCCGCGGAAGATCGCCAGGCGTATTTGGAACGCGCTTGTGCTGGTGACGTGGGGCTGCGCGCCGGGGTTGACCGGATGTTGAGCAAGCTTTCCGGGGCTGAACAATTTTTTAAGGATGTTCCCGCCGCGGTTGATATTTCCGAAATTTCCGCACTGTCGGGTTTTCAAGATCAGATTGGTTTGCTGTCAAACCCGGAAGCGGAAGTCGGGAAGCAAATCGGGCCTTACAAGTTGCTCCAGAAGATTGGTGAAGGAGGATGTGGCGTCGTTTACATGGCAGAGCAGGAAAAACCGGTTCGGCGCCGGGTCGCCCTCAAGATTATTAAGCTCGGAATGGATACGAGAAGTGTCATTGCCCGCTTCAATGCTGAACGGCAAGCCCTGGCCATGATGGATCATCCCAATATCTCCGGTGTATTGGACGCCGGCGCGACGGAAACGGGACGGCCATATTTCGTGATGGAGTTGGTGAAAGGCACGAAGATCACTGAACTATCGGACGCCAATAACTACGACATGCGCCAGCGGTTGGAAATGTTTGTTCAGGTTTGCATGGCGGTCCAGCACGCGCACCAGAAAGGCATCATTCATCGGGACATCAAACCGTCGAACATTCTCGTGACGATGCGCGATGGTGTGCCGGTTCCCAAAGTGATTGATTTCGGCATCGCCAAGGCAACGGGCGGAGAGCGGTTGACGGACATGACGGTGTTCACCGCCTACGCGCAATTTATCGGCACGCCGGCGTATATGAGTCCGGAACAGGCGGAGATGAGTGAGCTGGACGTGGACACGCGCAGCGACATTTACAGCCTGGGAGTGCTGCTTTATGAGTTAATGACCGGTCGGCAGCCGTTCGACCAAAAAGAACTTCTCCAGGCGGGACTGGTTGAAATGCGGCGAACTTTGCGGGAACGGGAACCATCGCGGCCCTCCACAAAGATTGCGGAGCTTAGGCATGATGAACTGACGCAGACGGCGATGCACCGGCGCGTCGAGCCACCCCGGTTGGCGCTTTTATTGAAAGGCGATTTGGATTGGATTGTGATGAAAGCGCTGGAGAAGGACCGAAACCGGCGTTACCAAACCGCCAATGCCCTGGCCATGGATGTTCAACGGTATTTGAACAACGAACCGGTGCTGGCGCGTCCGCCAAGCCGTTTATATCGTTTTCAAAAACTGGTTCGCCGGAACCGGGCGGTTTTTGTTTCTGTGACAGCGGTAAGCCTGGCGCTGGTTGCGGGATTCGGCACCTCGACCTGGCTTTTTTTTAAGGAACGGGACGCACGACGAGAAGCCGATCAGGGACGACGGGAAGCCCAACGGGGACGCGAAGCCGAGGCGCTGCTGCGCCGAAAGGCAGAAGCTCGTGAAATTATCGCGCAAGCCGTGTCGTTGATTGAAAAACATCAGTTCGAAAATGCGGATCGTTTGGTGGGAAATCTTCCTGCTTCGGATGCGGCGGACGTGGGCATGGAGGTGTTTCGTCCGCTGGGCGACTGGGCGGTCCAAAACGGCAATTGGAAGCGCGCCGTTGAATATTATTCGGTCGTCGTGCGCTTGGACCAGTTCGAGCGCACGGTGGTTTCCTTCAGGGATTACACCCGATACGCGGTGGTTCTGGCCGAACTGGGCGAACGTGAGGCTTACGAAAATTTCTGCCGCGAACCCATCAAACGGTATGGCGACATCAGTGATCCGACTATTGCCGAGCGCATCTTGAAGAACAGCCTGCTGCTTCCCTCCAGTCCGGAGTTGCTGGCCAGTTTGGCGCCCCTGGCCAGCCGCATAGAGCAGTCCATTCCGACGAATATTCTTTCCGCTCGTCCCAATGACATGGTTCCATGGCGATGCATGGCTCTGGCATTAATGAATTATCGGGGTGGCCAGTATGCCGAATCCGCTCGTTGGAGCACGCTCGGTCTCAAGCTCGCCAGCGGCCCAAACCTGTCGCAGGTGGCCAGCATGCACGCCATTCTCGCCATGGCCGATCATCAGCTCGGCCGGGATGACGAAGCCCGGGGCGAACTGGCCAAGTCGCATCAAGAAGTCGAAGGACGCTTCAAGGATCCGTTTATAAACGTTGACGACCATTTTGATTGGCTTCTGGCCCGGCTGTTGGAGCGCGAAGCGGCAGCTTGCGTAAAGGGCGCGCAAATCGAAGCAGAATAACCACTGCGCTTTCCTGCTAAAATCAGAAGCAATTAAGAAAAACTGAAAAAGAATTGGCGGAAACAAGCCCCGTTTTTTCGCGATTCGATAACGATTTTGAAAGGCGGGCAGGACTTTGGGAATTTCGCGTTTACGGCGGGCCGGCCGGCAAGTCGCGATAAACTTCGTTCGATTCGGATTGCCGAAACGTGATTCACCAAAACATTTCGTGTCCGTTTAATTCGCGGTCCAGGGCTTCCATTCCTTACCATTAACAAGAAGTATTTCGGGCAGCTTGAGTTTTACGGTCTGACCTGCGGTTGCTCTAAACCGGAACGATTTAGTTGCCGCAATGCTGGCAGCGATGCCCGTCGCCGAACGTGGCAGCGGCACCCTCGCTGATCGAAAGCTTCGGGACACCGTTTGGTTTGCCATCAGCCGGCGACGAAGGCGTCGCGGCCATGCTCGCAGTTCTTAACCACGCCGGCCCGGCTAAATTCAAAGAAAACCGTGTTTTTTTGAGTAATCGTCAGGGCTGAGGGTGTTCTGCCAAAAAATCTAAAAATAAATGGCAGGAATGGCCGCTGTATTCCGCAACTTCACATAGACCATGAATAACGATTGCTCATTAGTGAGCTGTGACGACAGCCTCGCCTGCCGTGAAACGGGCGGTTCGCTGAGGCATAAGCGCGTAACGGTTTACGATATTGCGAGAAACGTTGGTGTCTCCCACAGCGACAGCAAAGCACCGGTTGCCGTGCAGACGGCATCGGAATTAACTTCCAACACATGAACATCAGTTACTGTTTGGGCGGGCGTAAGGCTGTTGCTAACGCCGGTGCACCTTCAGAAAAACAATTGCGGGCTGTCTTGGATCTTTGCATTCATAAGACCCGCAGCAACATCCAGCGGTTGGCCGACGAGCCGAAATCCGCCGCGTGGGCGGAAGATGGCAATTACTTCAATTTCAAAAAAGGCTTCTACGAGATCGGGAACTGGACCTCTTCCTTTTTCACCGGCATGGCTTTGATGGCCTGGCGTGAAACCGAAGACGAAGTCTTCCTAAACCAAGTCCTACGTCTCGCGCCATACTACCGCGAGAAAGTGTTCACACACTTCATGGACACCCACCACGATCTCGGCTTCCTTTATTCGCTCTACTCCGTTGCGCTCTACAAACTGACCGGTGACAAGGAACATCGCCAAGCCGTGTCATGTTTTGATTTAGCCGTCAGTAATCCATTAGAACCAGCATGAAAACAGACCAGCCCAAACAATCAACCCATCAAGTTTTTTCGTTCGCGTTGACTGTCGCCATTCGTCGATTTCCCAGCCCCAACCCAACGAAACCTTCCATGAAAAAATCCATCATCCAGATATTCAGCGCGCTCTTAGCCGTCGCGCTTTCAACTGTCTCCGCCCATGCGGCCAACGGTGCGGACACCTGGGGCGGCAATACCAGCGCCCTCTTTAGTGGTGGCAATTGGACGGGGGTTAACAATCCGCCGCTTAGTGGTGACTCACTGCTTTTTGGCGTGGCGGGCACACAGGGCGCGGCGCTCACCGCCGACCAGACCGCCGGAATTAGTTATGCCGGCGTCACCTTCAACAGCGGTGCGAGCGCGTTTACCATAGGCGGCAATGCTTTCACGCTCACGGGAAACATTGTCAACAACGCCGCGAACACCCAAACTATTAACAATGCCATAACGGTGAGTGGTGATCGCACGTTCAACGGAGCCAGCGGGGCGTTGGTGCTCGGGGGCAACTTGAGCGGAACTGGTAACATTACTGTCGGTAGTGGGGCAAACACGGTGACATTCGGGGGGACGGACGATTTCTCCGCAATGGTGACCGGCTTCAAAGCTTTAGTTGTAACAGGCAATCTGAACGTGACCGGCTCGACGACAGTGGGTAGCGCTGTGAATAGTGGAACTAGTCCCAGCGGTTATCTCGATGTGCATGGCAATGCTGGCATTACCATTCCGGCGGGTGGTTCGCTTACGATCAATGGTTGCCCCCTTCTACCCGGCTCTATCATTGGTCAGAATGCGGCCGGAACCAGCACCGTGACGGTTAATGGTGGAACGTTCACAGTTGGCGGGAATATGGGTCTTTTTGCGCTGGGTAACAATCGATCCGATGCCATAGGCGTGCTGACGATTTCCTCCGGAACGGCTACTATTACCGCTGGAAGCGCTACGCTTCAGAATGCCCAAAACATGATTTGTCTGGGTCGCGATGCCGCGACAGGCACGATCAATCTCAATGGCGGCACGCTGGCGACTGGGCGGCAGTTCGTGCGCGACGGCAGCACCGCGGCCAATCCGGGTGGTGGCACAGGGACCGCGACGTTCAACTTCAACGGCGGCACGCTTAGGGCGCAGGCCAATCAAACTGGAGGAAATGGTTGGTTTGAGACGGCGACGAGCGGCAGCTACCAAGTGGTTACAACCACCGTGAATTCAGGCGGGGCGATCATTGATTGCAATGGCTTCAATGTGAACATCAACACCGTTCTTGCGCATGGCACTGGCACACCCGATGGCGGCCTGACGAAGAATGGTGCCGGCACGTTGAAACTCGGCGGCGTTAACACTTATACCGGTGCGACGACCGTGAACCAAGGCACGCTGGAAGTGGGCACCGCCGGCACCGGCATCGTTTCGGGCAGCGCCGTGACGGTGAATTCAACCGGCACCTTGCTGGTGGATTCCGGCGCGACGGTCGGCAGTTCCACAGTCACGGTATCGGGTGGCACGGTTGGCGGCGCGGGCACCATCAGCGGCAACACCACAATCAATAGCAGCGGTGCGTTGACGCCCCGTCCCAGCGCTGGCAGCGCCACCACGACCACCTTCGGCGGCAACCTCACGCTCGCAAGCGCCTCCGCCAATTTCACCCTCAGCACGACTGCCGGCGGCGCCAATGACAAGGTCAATTTTGGGAGCAGCTCCACTTTGACGGTGGACAACACCGACACCATCAACATCACGGGCACGCCATTGGATGTGACAACCGATTATACGCTCTTCACCTCCACCGGCGGCACGGTGAGCATGGCGACGACGCCGACGCTGAAGATCAACGGGGTGACGAGCGACCAGACATCAACGGGAAAATATAAGCTCCTCATTTCGGGCGATGGCCATTCGCTGCTGCTGCATTACATCGCGGCTGCAACACCGCCCACGGTCAATTCCGCGAGCGCTTCGCCCGCTTCGCTGGGCCATTATCAGACGACCACCCTCACCGTGAATGTGACGCCCGCAGCGGGCAAGAGCATTAGCAGCGTGACGGTGAGCGTGGATGGCTTGGCCGGGGCCGGCGACCCGGTCACGCTGACCGGTCCGGGCGGCGACGGCACCGGCAACTGGACCGGCATCTTCACAGCGGCTGGAACTTTGGCGGCTGGGAGTTATACCGTCAGCGGTTCAGTCAATCAGAGCGACGGCGGCGTTGCGCCCTGGTCGGTGACGGGCATCACGGTGACCAACGCCAGCCCGGTGTGGGGCGGCGGCGGGAGTGACAACAAGTGGAGCACCCTTGCCAACTGGAACTCGGGAAGCGGCCCGGCACCTGGAATCGGCGACGGTGTGGCTTTCGCGGGATCAACCCAAGTGACCAATAATCTGGATCACAGCGTCAGTATTGTCTCGCTGACCTTCAACAGCGGTGCCGGCAGTTTTGACATCACCAATGCGGCCAACACCCTGACCCTCGCCGGCGGTTTGACCAACAATTCCACCAGCGCGCAGACCTTGGACGTGCCGCTGGCGTTGAGCGGCACGCCGACAATCAATGCGGCGGCCGGCAACGTCGCTTTGAACGGCGCGGTGTCCAATTCCGGCGGCGGGCTGATCACCGCTGGCAGCAGCACCACGGTCACGCTGGCGGGCGTGAACACTTACACTGGGCCTACCACCATTGGCACCGGCAACACTCTGGTAATTGGCGGTGCGGGACAACTGGGCGGCGGCAGCTACTCGGGGAATATTACGAATAATGGTGCATTGAACGACGGCAGTTCCGCCAGCCAGACGTTGTCCGGTGTCATTTATGGAACCGGCTCTCTCACGAACAGCGGCAGCGGCACGCTGACGTTGTCGGGTGGCAACAGCTACAGCGGCGGCACGACGCTTAGCAACGGCACGCTAGTTGTGAACAATAATTCGGCTTTGGGTTCCGGCGTGATGACCTTGGCCGGCGGCACTTTCCGGTCGGGTGCCACTGTAACCGTGACCAACGCCATTTCTGTCGCGACGAACACGACCACAATCTGGGATGTGCAAGGAGGCAATTTTACCTTTAACGGCAATCTTACCGGCGGGGGCACCATTACACGCGGGATTGGTGCTACCCTGACTCTCTGGCTCGGTGGCGACAACAGCGGTTTCACTGGAACTTACCAAGATCAAGTCAACGGCAACGCCGTCACCCGCTTTAATACAGCCAGTGCTGGCAGCGCCAGTGCGCGCTGGATTTGGAATCAAGGAACCAGCACTCGCATGTCTTTGAACTTTGGCGATGGCACCATCAACTGGGGTTCGATGACCGGCAGCGGCTTTGTTCAACAAGGAACCGCCGGCACGTCCGTAATTCAAGCGGGTGCATTGGGATTAAACGATACTTTTTCGGGCGTCATGCAGGAATTTGCTGCCGGAGATGTTTTGGCTTTCACAAAGGTTGGCACGGGCACGATGACGCTCTCGGGCGCCAACACCTACAGCGGCACGACGACGGTGAGCGCTGGCACGTTGCTGGTGAATGGTTCCACCGCTTCCGGCAGCGCAGTGACGGTCGCCAATGCCACGCTCGGCGGCAGCGGCACGATCAATGGCAGCGTCACCGTCAATAGCGGCGGCACGTTTGCGCCTGGCACCAATGGGGTTGGCACATTGAATTTGGGCAGCGGGCTGACGTTGAACGCCGGCGCCATTTCGTCATACACGCTCGGCACCAGCAGCACCACGGCGGCGGTCACGGGCAACCTGGCCTTGAACGGCACGCTCAACGTCACCGCCGGTGCTGGTTTTGGCGTCGGCACTTACACGCTGGCCACTTACACCGGCACATTGAGCGGCGCTTGGACCTTGGGCACCACACCCGCCGGATATTCTTACGCGGTGAATACCAGCACGGCCGGCCAGGTGAATTTGGTCGTGGGCAACCCATGGACAGTCAGTCCGGCCAGCTACGCCTTCGGTTCCGTGACGACGAATGCGACTCCGCAAGCCACCTTCACCATCACGAATTCCAGTGGAACGACGGTCAACGGCACGGCGAGCGTGGGCACAACGGCGTTTTCAATTGTTTCGGGCAGTCCGTTCTCGGTGGCGGCAGGCAGCACGGCGACGGTGACGGTGCAATTTGCTCCGACCACGCCCGGCTCGAATTATACGGACACCGTGCAGTTCACCAGCGGCGCGCAAACGGTCAACGTGCCGGTGACAGGCACCGGTCTGGATTATCCCGTGGCGAACTTCAGCGGCACGCCGACCACTGGCTACGCGCCGTTGCCGGTCACCTTCACGGATACCAGCTACGGCGGCGCGACCAACCGCTTCTGGAATTTCGGCGACGGCAGCACGACGAACACGCTGGCCACGACGGTGCAACACACCTATGCCCGGTCGGGCCGGTGGACGGTGACGCTGGTGACGGCCAACCAGCTTGGCGCGAGCACCAACAGCAAGCCGAACTACATCGGCACGACCGCGGTGCTGCGCGTCCTGACGGTGGGCGATTCCATCACCTTGGGCGCCTCGGTGCCCAGCTGGATTCCCGGTGGTTACCGGCTGCCGCTTTACCGGTTGTTCACCAATTTGAATTACAATGTGATTTTCACCGGGACAACCTCTGCGAATCCGGTGCCCGGCCTGAATTTCTACCACGAAGGCCACGGCAGCGCGGAGATTGCGGGCGTGAACGCCCTGATGGAGGGGGTCTTTGAGAACACCGACGACCCGGACATCATCCTGCTGCTCCTTGGCACCAATGATTACGGCATTGGGCCCTCCGCCGGTGCGACGAACCGCCTCGACGCGATGATCAGCAACCTGGCCACCAACCGGCCCAACGCCAAGATCATCGTCGCCAATTTGCTGATTCGCAGCGACAGCACGAGTCTCGACACGCAGATTCAAACCACCTTCAATCCCTTCATCCCCGGCATCGTCGCGGCCCACGCCGCGCTGGGGCAACAGGTCTATTTCACGGATATGCGGAGCGCCGTGCCGACCAACAGCCTCTCCGACGGCCTTCATCCGACCGCCACCGGTTATGCCCAGATGGCGACGAACTGGTTCACCGCAGTCACCAACCTCGTCGCTGTGTTTGGCAGCACAAACGCCCCGGTCATCGCGCGCGTCACCAGCCCGATGGGTCTGACCAACGTCGCGGTGACCTTCAGCAAGCCGGTGGCGGATTCGGCGGCGAACATCGCCAACTTCAGCTTGAGCGGCGGCGTGACCATCTCGGCGGCCATGCTCGACGTCGCCACGCGGCGCGTGGTGACGCTCACCACCAGCCCGTTGACAAAAAACGCCAGCTACACGCTCACCGCGACCAACATCGTGGACATCACCGACGCGGCGACGCCCATCGCGCCCAACACCACGGCCATCTTCACCGCCGCCGCCGTGCGCGGCGCGACGAACAACGTGGCCGAAGCCGCACACTTCCAGCTCGCCTACTCGATGGACATCCCGAACGCGCCCAGCTATCCGAGCAGCGTGGCTTACACCGTGGACAACCATGCCAGCCTCGGTGCGTATGGCCGCGTGGCGTATTACATGGAACTGCAATCCACCAACGCCGGGCCGCTGCAAAACGTCTTGCAATACGTCTGGGTCTCGATGAATCCGTTCACGACGAACATCAACAAGATTGGTATTCCCACCGTGGCGAGCGGCGCGGTGTTCCAGCAGCCGGTGACGAACATGAATGTCGCCTCCAGTATGCCGAGCATCACGTCTGGCACTGGCTTGAACGGCGGCAATCTTCAATTCTGGCCTTACGGTTATTCCATTGATGCCACCACCGGAGTTTACGACTGGAACAATGTCAACAGCGGCAGCGGCAATTATGGTTCAATGAAGATCGCCAACACCAATGCCTCGCAGATGTTGCTATCATTTAATCGTTGGGGCGGCACCGGTGGCAACGCGGATCTCGGCATCGGCAACAACCGGCTCTACAACCACGCCTTCGACCAGAATGATGCGCACGTCAACGCCCTCACGGCCATCAACCCGGACTGGACGTTCCTCACGAACGCGGCCAATTACTCCGTGAAGACCCTGCAAGTCTTCATCCAGCCCGATCCCGTGCCGGGCGCGACGAACATTTCCGCCGTGATGGGTCACCCCCGAATTATTGCCGCCAGCGATCTCGCCGCCATTGCCGGCAACCCGGCGAATTACCCGCTGACCGTCACCGCCGTGAGCGCCACGAGCACCAACGGCAGCAGCGTTACCTTGGGCGGCGGCAACATCACCTACACGCCGTCGGTCCTCGGCGCGGACGCCTACACCTACACCTTGAGCGATGGCAACGGCGGCACGGCCATCGGCAGGGTCAACGTCACAGTGTCCGTGAATCATCCGCCGGTGGCGGGAAACATGGTGGTCACGCGGAATGCGGGTATTTACTCGTTGCGAATCACGATCAGCGACCTGCTGACCAACGTGACCGATGCGGACGGTGACACCATCACCTTGGTTGGCGTCGGCACCAGCACCAACGGTGTGATTGTCAGCTTGTCGGGCACGAACCTGCTGAACTACTACAACACAAACAATGTGAACGACCAGTTCAGCTACACGGTGACGGACGGATTTGGCGGGACGAACACGGGGTTGGTCAGCATCGTGGTGAGCAACGCGGCGACCGGGCAGATCACCGGCCAGTTCACGTCGTTCACCGGCGGGGTGGCGAACCTGACGTTCCATGGCATCCCGAATTACAGCTACATCACCGAGCGTTCGACCAACCTGACCGACTGGGTGGACGTGATGACAAATTCCGCCGCCACCAACGGCGTGATCAGTGTCAGCGACGCCTTTGGCGACCTGGGCGGCGTGCCGCCAGCCTCGGCGTATTACCGGTTGAAGTGGCAGCCGTGAGCGAGAACTTCGGTGGCGGTTTTTGGGTTCCGCCACCGTGGAGGGAAGTGGGAGTGCTATGGGTTGGCACTCCCACTTCAAATTTTAAAAGTCAGAAACACGACCGAAAGAACAAGCACATGAAACAGAATACAATCTTGACCGCCCTGCTGCTGGCCGCCGCGCCGGTCTGGGCGCAGACGGTGGTCAGCACCAGCTTCACCAACGATACCCCCGCCAGCATCGCTGACGGCAACCCGGTGGGAACCACGGAGCAGATTGCCGTGAGCGGCATAAGTGGCACCGTGACGAACGTGCAGGTGCAACTGGACATCACGGGCGGCTTTAACGGCGACCTCTACACTTACTTGGTGGATCCGACGGGGCAGATGGCGGTGCTGCTGAATCGTTCGGGTGTGGACGGGAGCAATCCGTCTGGCTATGGCAATGCGGGGTTCAATATCACGTTGTCTGGGGCGGCGACAAATGACGTGCATTATTATCAGGCGAACACCTACTCAATTTCCGGCGGGCAGTTGACGGGAACCTGGGCGGCGGATGGGCGGAACATTAATCCGCAGTCGGCCGGGAGCGTATTCAGCAGCACGGTGCCGACGGCGGGCTTGAATCTTTACAACGGTTTGAACGGCGGGGACGTGAATGGAATGTGGACGCTGTTCATCGCGGACATGGCGGCGGGCGGCGGCAATGCCACCTTGGTGAGTTGGGGATTGACGGTTGTGACCGTGCCCGAACCGCAGACGTGGCTGATGCTCGGTGGCGGACTGGCGATGTTCTATCTATGCCGAAGCTGGCGTGGTTTCAAGCCGTGACAAGGTTATAAGAACAGTGGAAAATCCAACAAAATCAAGTCCTACGTCTCGCACCACACTACCCAGGCAAGGTGTTCACGCACTACTTGGACACTCACCACAATCTCGGCTACCTTTAAGTGTGCTTTCAGCACCACAGTAAATACACGATGTTAAAAGCAGCTTATTTTCCAAAATTTTTCGCAAATTAGTAAAAAAAACGCACATGAAATCTAAATTTAAAAACAGTGTTCGCGGGTGGTGGTTCGTTCTGGCGCTCGTGACAGTCATCCTTGCGGGCAGTGGCTTTAAGGCTCACGCCTTTATTCATCCCTGCATTCCGCTCACCATCGAAGAACTGAACACCCTGAAGGCCAGCACCAATCAGAACCCTTGGAAGGACGGCTACGGATACGCGAGCGGCATATCGGCGAATTACACGATGCAGGGACCGTTTGCGACAGTCTCCCGCACCCCTGACGTAAATCTCAACCAATGGAAGAGTGACATGGGTGCCGTGTATGGTCTCGCGCTCAAGTGGTATTTGACCGGCGACAACGCCTCCGCCCAGAAATCGCACGACATCCTGCTCGCCTGGGCGAACACGCAGACGAGCTTCGGCGGTCAGGAAATGGCTCTTTCCATCGGCGACTATGCCGGTGCTTACACCGGCGGCGCTGACATTTTACGCGGCACCTGGCCCGGCTGGACAGCCGCCGATACGACGACGGTGAAAAATTATTTCCTGAATCTTCACTGGCCTGCCTGCTATGCCGGATTTAACAGCATTGGCCCCGCCAACAAAGGGGCTCTCACCATGGCGGCCGGTATCGCCATTGCGACTTTCTGCGATGACACCAACAAGTTCAACCACGTCATTGACAATTTCCGCACCCTCCCGGCCTCCGGCCTGCCCAATACCCTGCCGACTGGCGAGATGGGTGAGACGGGCCGTGACCAGGGCCACTTCTTTAACACCCTCGGGAGCATGGCCTTCCTTGCCGAAGTTGCCTGGAATCAAGGTATAGACCTCTATTCCGAATTGGACAACCGGCTGCTGGCCTGCGGCGAATACTACGCCCGCAACACGCTCATGACCGATAATCCTTTTGTTACTTATGGCTCGATTGATTACAACTATTGGGTCAACAATCAATGGGTGGGAACTTACACCGCCAATCGCGGGGCTCTTTACTTCATCCAAAACGCGTATAAAAATCGCAAAGGCCTTCCCACTCCCTGGATAGACCTTAAACTCCAGTCCCAGCCGGTTGATGGTGGCAACTGGACGCTTGCCAAGACTGCGGACTTCACCACCGCCACCCCGCTGTCGCCTATTGTTCTTCCGGCGGTTTCGGTGGCATCGAGCGGGTTGACCTTATTATCATTAGGCGCTACGGACATTGGAAGCAGCCTTTCTTATGCGAATGGAGTCTGGACACTGGCCGGATCTGGGTGGGGTGCCTGGGGCGGTGCCACTCACAGCTGTCAGTTTGCTTACAAAGCGATAACCGGCGATTGTGCCATGGTTGCCTTGGTCAACCCATTCCCCTATACGGGAAATACTGCCGGCAGGATGGGATTGATGATTCGTGACAATCTCTCCAACACCAATTCGCAGAATGCCATTGTCTCCTTATCGCCTCACTCAGCAGATAGTGGCTATAATTTTGAGTCCTATCAGACTGGCTGGACGGACAACTGGGGAGGGAGTAACTGGGCAAAACGTTCGCAAACTCTTGGTCTGCAAGTGTCCTTGCCTTACTGGCTTAAAATCGAGCGCATAGGCAACCACATTAACACTTACACTTCGCCGGATGGCGCCAATTGGGCTCCCAATACCAGCTCCTACTACGGCAATGGTCTGCCATCCACCGTTTATATCGGCTTATTTCTCTGCACTGGAGTCACTACGAACGCAACAGGAACCTATTCCAATGTGGCGTTCACCGGCGGAAGTGGTGGCCTGGTGACAACTCCGGCGGCTCCGGCGGCTGTATTTGCCTCCGGCTCCAGCAAAGTCATTACCGTGCGCTGGGTGCCTTCCTTTGGTGCCACCAGCTACAACTTGCTCCGCTCCACCACATCGGGTAGTGGCTATACTGCCATCGCCAGCAATCTCTCCACCGCCACGACGAGTTATGTGGATACGACAGCGGTTGCGGGCACGACTAACTACTATGTGGTTCAAGCGGTAAATTCTGTCGGCACCAGTGGCAATTCACCTGAGTTTAGCGGTTCTCTGCTTCCTGCGCCGATGGTCAACCTCGCCCTCAGTGGCAGTGGCACGGCCAGCTCCAACGATGGCGGATCCGGATGGGATGGACCCGCCCAAGCCTTCGACAACGACCCCGGCACAAGATGGTATAACGGCAACACCCACCCCAGCCCCATCGGCTGGCTCCGCTACGACTTCGGCTCGGGCATCGCACCGGTCATCAAGCGCTACACGGTGAACAGCGCCGACGTGGTTGGTCGCGAACCGACGGCCTGGCAATTTCAAGGCTCGAACGACGGTTCGACCTGGACGACGCTCGACACGGAGAGTGGCCAGGCCTTCTCCGATCCGTATAAGCAGAAAATCTACAACCTCGGCAACACTACCGCCTACCGCTACTACCAGCTCAATATCACCGCCGGCAACGGCGGCTCGCTGGGGATCTCCGAACTGGGACTGTGGTCCGACAGTGGACAAGCCGTGCTCAACGGCACCTATCGCGTCGTCAATAAGAAGAGCAACAAGGTCATGGATGTGACCGGCAGCACCAACGGCGCACCGGTCGTGCAGCAGACCTTTGACGGGGGCAACAGCCAGCTGTGGAACATTACCTGGCAGGGCAATGGCCAGTATCGCGCCACCAACGTTGCCAGGGCCAAGGTGATTGACAACGGCGGCAGCGCCAACGCGGGCGACAATCTGGTCATCCAACCTTCGAGCGGAGGCAACAGCCAGCTCTGGAGCATTTTGCCCGACAGCGATGGCTTCTTCCGCATCACGTCCGCGAACAGCGGCCTGGTTGCCGATGTCAGCGGCGGCTCGACAGCCAATGGCGCAAACATCATTCAAGGCACCTACAACGGCGGTGACAGCCAGCTCTGGATGCCCGGATTTGCCGCCGCGCCGCAGCCGATCCCTCCGGCTCCCACCGGCTTGGGGGCTGCGCCAGCTTCCTTCAGCCAGATCAATTTGTCCTGGACCGCCAGCCCCGGTGCGATCAGTTACAACATCAGGCAGGCGACCGTCAGCGGCGGGCCTTACACGAACATTGCCGAGAGCGTGAACACCACGAACTACGCAAGCACCGGTCTGCTTAGCGCCACGACTTATTACTACGTTGTGTCGGCAGTGAACGGCAGCGGTGAGAGCACCAACTCCGCGCAGGCCAGCGCCACGACTCTGGCGGCTCCGCCCCCCGCGCCGACAGGTTTGACCGCGATCCTGGGCGCGAACCAAGTTTCCCTGAATTGGATGGCTTCCGTCGCCGCGACGAGTTACAACGTGGAGCGGGCGACCACCAGCGGCGGCCCCTACACCACCGTGGCCTCGGGCGTGACGAGCACCAACTACACGAACACCGGCCTCACCAACGGTGTCACCTACTACTACGTCGTGAGCGCCTCCAACGGCATTGGCACCGGCCCCGATTCCACCGAGGTCTCCGTCACCCCGAGCACCTTGGTGGTCCAGCTCAAGTTCGACGAGACTAGCGGCACGATTGCCGCCGACTCCAGCGGCCGCGCCTTTGACGCCACGCTCGTCAACGGCGCGACCTTTGCCCCCGGAACGTTCGGCAACGCCCTCGTCCTCGTCACGAATTCCTCCGCCAAGTATGCCTGGCTCCCCAACGGTGTCACCAGTGGCATCACCAACTTCACCGTCTCCACCTGGGTCTGGATCAACGGCACGTCAAGTAACACTCGGATTTTCGATTTCGGGACAGGCACCGCGAACTACATGGAGATTTGCCCGAAGACCTCGGCCAACGGCTTCCTGCGGTATGAAATCGTGTCGGGCGGAACCGTCCAGCAGATCAACACCACTTACACATTCCCAACCGGAGTGTGGACGCATGTCGCATTAACGCAGTCGGGATCGACGGGAACCCTTTACATCAATGGCACGTCGGTTGGAACCAACGCCGGGCTGACATTGAAGCCGTCGAACTTGGGGACTACGACGCTCAATTATATCGGCAGATCCCAGTGGTCCAGCGATCCCTATCTCGACGGCAACCTCGACGACTTCCGTCTCTACAGCCAGGCGATGACCGCCGGGGAGATCGCCGCGCTCGCCAATCCCGCCGCCGGCGCCCCGATGCAGCTCGCCGCCGTTTCCGGCGACGGTCAGGCCACGCTCACCTGGCTCCCCAACGCCACGACGAACTACACCGTCAAACGCGCCATCACGAGCGGCGGCCCTTACACCACGATTACCACCGGACTGACGAACCTCATTTACACTGACACCGGCCTCACCAATGGCGTCACTTACTACTACGTCGTCAGCGGCGCCAACGCCGGCGGTTCCGGCCCCAACTCCGCCCAAGTCTCCGTCACCCCGAGCGACCTGCGCCTGCACCTGAAGTTCGACGAAAGTTCGGGCAATGTTGCCGCAGACTCCAGTGTTCGTGGCTTCAACGCCACGCTCGTCAACGCCCCGACCTTCACCGCCGGCAAAATCAACAACGCGCTTACGGTCAGCAACACCTTGTCGCAATACGCGGCACTGCCGACGGGTGTCGTGAACGGAATGACGAACTTCACCATCATGGGATGGGTGAAACTGAACAGCCGGTTGGCGCAGGGGCGTATGTTTGATTTCGGCACGAGCACCGCACCAGGTGCAGGGACCGGGGCTTATATGTTCCTGACGCCTTACAATGGCAGCAACATGCGTTTTGCAATTACTACAAGCGGGTATAACAACGAGCAGGGAATCAATGTCACCGCTCTCAATACCGGCATTTGGACGCATGTGGCCGTCACGCTCTCCGGCACTTCGGCCAAACTTTACGTCAACGGCGTCCTGAGCGGCACCAACAACGCAATGACCCTGAACCCCTCCAGCCTTGGGGCCACGACCCAGAACTATCTCGGCAAATCGCAATTCAGCGGGGATTCCTATTTCAATGGTTCGTTTGATGATTTCCGCATCTACAGCCGCGCCCTGTCCGCCGGGGAAATTGCCTTGTTTCAAAACCAGCTCGCCGCCCCGAACGGTCTCGCGGCCACGCCGGGCGACAGCCAGGTCCAACTCACGTGGAACGGCGTGACAAGCGCGACCAGCTACACGGTCAGCCGCTCCGTTGACAATGGCGCCTCCTACACCGCCATCGCGCAACTCAGCAGCACAAACTTTACGGATACGAACGTGATGAATGGCGGAACCTATTACTACGTCGTCCGCGCGGCGAACTTCGCGGGCGAAAGTCCCGATTCCTCACCCGTCAGCGTGCAGGTTGTTTCGTTGGTCCCGCCAAACCTGTCGTTCACGATCAGCGGCGGCGAGCTTCAGTTCAGTTGGCCAGGGGACCACATTGGCTGGCGGTTGCAGATGAATACCAGCTTGAGCACGACCAACTGGCAGGATGTCCTAGACTCGGATGCCGCGAACTACATTTCGATTCCGCTCACCAACGGCAACGCGTTCTTCCGCTTGGTTTATCCGTGACAAAACGCTCTCAATCATCATTTGCAATCGCGGCGAAGGTTTTGCTGGCTGTTCAGATCCACGCCAGCAATTTAAGGATGTGGTATTCATCACCCGCAACGAAACTGGCCTGCATGTTTCATTGCCGAAAAAATTCGATGGCCAAACCGCCTTCGCGCTGAGAATCCGCTGAATCATGAAGAAGCGCTTTACGACATTGAGCAGATATGTTCGGTCACCGCTTAAGGCCGTGGCAATGGCATGGCTGGCATTTCAAACCGTGCAAGTGACGCTCGCCGCCACGCTGCCAGTGTATGTCTTTGCGTCGTTCACAGGAGATACTGCGAACGACATGAAGTTGCGGATTTATACCTCGGCGGACGCGACCAATTTCACGCTCTACGCCGATACGGGCTATGGCGGGCCGCCCGGCTGCTCCTTGCGTGATCCCAGCATCATGAAACACACGGACGGCAGGTATTACGTCGTGTTTACCTCCCCGCCTTACAACCAGCCTTACGCGAACCAGAATTTTGTCGGCCTGGCTTGGAGCACCAACTTGCAGACGTGGAATACCATACCCTCAATATACACGACCAATATCCCCGGAGTGAAGTTAAGCTGGGCTCCCGAATGGGTGGTGGACGGCAGCGGCATACCGAAGTTCACGGTCAATTGTTCGTCAGCCAGCAGTGATTTACGGCCTTATCTTTATATGGCGACTAATAGTGATTTGACTGGCTGGAGCGGGCCGGTGGACATCGGTATTGGTTCGATGTATCTCGACACTCAGGTTCTCAAGATGGGCAATACCTGGCATTGCTTTACCAAAAGCAACTTATTGCAGCACGCGACCGCGCCGGCGATCACCGGGCCGTGGACGTGGCTGCCCGATCGCGCGGACTGGGCGAATATGGAAGGGCCTTGCGCGGTTCAAGTGTCCAATGGTTCATGGATGATGTATGTGGATCCGATGTATGACGTGGCTCAATACATGACCAGCCTGGATTTGACCAATTGGTCGTCGCCATTTTATCTGCCGGGACCGGGAACTATTCTCAAGCATGGAACGGTCATCCGGGATGATGCCTTCAATCTTCCTCCGGTCGGATTGAGGCCGGCAATTGCAATCCGACCTTGAATTTTCAAGGTTTTTTTTAAATGACACATTGATTTACCATGACTGCTAAAATTCCACACCAAACTTGCACCGCACTGGCTTTAATTTTCCTGGGTTGGTCACTTTCCATCTTGAGCGTGCCCGCCGCCGAACAGCGGCTGGCATCGCCGGATGGCAATCTGGCCGTGGTGGTCTCAGATGAACACGGCCTGCATTTTCGCGTGGAGGCGGATGGTAAAAACGTGCTCACCAATTCGCCGCTCGGCCTCGAATTCAAGGATGGAACGAAACTCGGCTCGGCGGCGGTCATCACCAAACCCCGGACCAAGCAACACGACGGCCAATGGGAGAATCGTTTTGGCAACCGCCGGATCGTGACGGATCGCTACCGTGAATTGCAATTGACGCTGAAAGAAACCGGCGCTTCATCGCGCATCTTCGGTTTGATTGTGCGCGCTTACAACAACGGCGTGGCTTTTCGCTACGACTTGCCGGCGCGTTCGGGTTTGGGGGAATTTGTGCTGACGAACGAGCTGACGGAATTCCGTTTTGCAGACGATTACCGGTGTTGGGCCGGCGAAGAATCGGCCTGCGCGGAAAACCACTATCCGGAAACGAAATTGAGCGCGATTTCGGCGGGCAAACCCGGCCATCCATTCCAAAGCGTGCTTCCGTTGCTGGTCGAAACGCCGGCGGGCTATATCGCGATTGCAGAATCTGATTTGTTGGACTGGTCGGGAATGTCTGTCACCGGCACGGGAACATCCGCCGTCAAAGCGACGCTCGACCGGCGTTCGGATGGAAACGGGCTGGTCGTTTCCGCCGCGCCGCGTGTCAGTCCGTGGCGCGTGGTGATGTTCGGTCGGCAGGCCGCCGATCTGGTGAGTTCGGATTTCATCGCCACGCTCGCCACGCCGAGTCGTTTGAAGGACATTTCGTGGATCAAGCCCGGCGCCAGTGCGTGGGATGCTTGGTGGACCGGCGTCAATCCTTACGATTCCGATCCGAAACATCGGGCCGTTGAAGCGCGCGGCACCACGCCGTCCGACAAGGAATACATTGATCTCGCGGCGGAGATGGGCTGGCCGTATCAACTGGTGGATTGGTATTGGTATGAAGGAATGACCAGCTACAACAAATCGCTGCATTCACCGCCCAACGCGGTCGAAGCCGATTTCACCAAGGCGGTTCCGGCCGTCAATGTTCCCGAATTGATCCAATATGCGAAATCGAAAAACGTCCGGCTGCTGGTCTGGGCACACTCGCTCGACATCGAGACGTTTGGAATCGAAAAGGCGCTGGCATATCTCGCTGGCCAGGGCTTCGCCGGGGTGAAAATTGATTTCATCAACAGCCAGTCGCAGGAGACGGTGCAATGGTGCGGAAAAGTTTTGGCGACGGCGGCGAAACATCATCTGCTGATTGATTTTCACGGCACTTACAAACCGACCGGACTCGCGCGCACCTATCCGAATTTCATCACGCAGGAGGGCGTGCTCGGCAACGAATACGACAAGCTTGGCGGCAACCGCTGCACGCCGCTGCATGCCGCCACGCTGCCGTTCACGCGCGCGTTGCTCGGGCCGATGGACTTCACGCCCGGCGGTTTTCTGAATCGCGCACCGAAGGATTTCAAGGCCACCGCGCCGGCGCAGGTCATGGGCACGCGGGCGCGCCAGCTCGCGCTGACGGTGATTTATCCCAGTCCCCTGCTCGTGCTGTGCGACAGCCCGGCGAATTATCGCGGCCAGCCCGGCGTTGAGTTTCTCCGCGCCATTCCCACGGTGTGGGATGAAACGGTCGTGCTCTCCGGCGAAGTCGGCAAATCCATCGCCCTCGCGCGTCGCTCGGGAAATCGCTGGTATCTCGCCGCGATGAATGGCGACGACGCGGCGACGCTGAACTTGCCGTTGAAATATTTAGGCAAGGGCCAATGGACGCTGCGGAGTTTTACCGACCGCGTTGATGGAAAACCTGACGAGGTTGTCGAATCAAGCCAGCTGGTGGACGCGTCCACGGTTCTGCCGGTGAAGTTTTCCGCAGCGGGCGGATTTGCCGCCGAGTTGACGCCAGCGAAAACAAACTGAAATGACTAGAAGATTTCAGATTCACAAGCTGGTCATTGCGGCGGTCCTGCTTGCCGGCCTCGTTCAAGCGTTCGCTGACGAACCGGCTGGCGCGTGGGGCAACTGGACTCGCTGGGGCGACCAGGGCGACGGAACGTATCGCAATCCCGTCCTGCCTGCCGATTACAGTGATCTCGACTGCATTCGCGTCGGCTCGGATTACTACGCGATTTCCTCCACGTTCCAATATTCGCCGGGCATGGTGATTCTGCATTCGAAGGATCTGGCCAACTGGCGCATTCTCGGACACGTCATTGATGATGTGACGCAGATTGGGCCGGAGCTGAATTGGGATCGCATGAACCGCTATGGCCGCGGCGTGTGGGCGGGCGCAATTTGTCATCACGGCGGAAAATTCTGGGTTTATTTCGGCACGCCGGACGAAGGTTATTTCATGAGCGTGGCGGAAGATCCGGCCGGGCCGTGGGCGCCGCTGCATCGCGTCATGGGTGAAGCTGGCTGGGACGATTGCTGTCCGTTCTGGGATGATGACGGCCAGGGTTACTTCGTGGGAACGCATTTCAAGGACGGCTACAAGACCTGGCTGTTCAAACTGACGCCGGATGGACGCGATCTTGTCAAGGATTGGCGCGTGTTGCTGAACGAAGGCGCGGGACGCGAAGCCAACAAACTCTACAAGATCAACGGCACCTACTATCACTTGTTCAGCGAACACAAGCCGGACATGGGCCGTTATGTGATGATGCAACGCGCCACGAACATTGCCGGGCCATACACCGAGAAGCGCCAACTCAGCCATGCGCAGCCCGAAGCTCGCGAGCCGAACCAAGGCGGCCTCGTGCAGACGGAGCAGGGTGGCTGGTATTTCTTCACGCATCATGGTGCCGGCGATTGGGAAGGCCGTTGCGCGAGTTTATTGCCGATCACTTGGGTGGACGGCTGGCCGATCATCGGCAACGTCGCCAGCGACGGCCTCGGCACGATGGTTTGGTCGGGGCGCAAGCCGGTAGCAAATTTGCCAATCGTCACGCCACAGAGCGATGACAATTTCAACAATCCGAAACTCGGCGTGCAGTGGGAATGGAATTACCAGCCGCGCGCGGACAAGTGGTCGCTGACGGAACGTCCGGGCTTCCTGCGGCTGCTTGCGTTTCGTCCGTTGCGTCCCGATGATTTGCTGAAGGCGGGGAACACGCTCACGCAGCGTTCCTTTAGAACCGCCAGCAATTGCGTCGTGCTCAAGCTCGATTTCTCTGGTTTCTCCGATGGCCAGAAGGCCGGGCTTTGTCATTTTGCCGGGACGCATTCCGCTCTTGGTGTCGTGCAGGATGGCCAGACGCGGCGCATCGAATACCGCGAGAACGGCCATCTCACCGTCGGCCCCGAAATCACGGACGACCAGTTGTGGTTAAAATCAAGCTGGGGACTCGATGGCCGCAGCCGCTACGCCTGCAGCACTGACGGGAAAAATTTCACCGACTTCGGTCCCGAGTATCAACTGTCTTGGGGCAACTATCGCGGTGATCGGATTGGCATTTACAATTTCAACACGAAACAAGACGCTGGCTATGTTGACGTGGATTTCTGCAACTATAATTACACCGGTGGTTCAACGCCGGACTCCAAGCCGATTACTTCGTCGTCATATTGAATGACCGCTCCTCTGGATTTCGGAATTCAATCACCACCAAATATGAATAGAATCAAAATCGTCCTGCTCTACACGATTTCACTTCTCGCGCTGACAGCTCGCGCAGAGACAACGATTGTCACAGTGAACGCCAATGCCGCCAACACGCCCCTCATGAGCAAGGCGCCTGCTCCCGGCGCGAAGCAGTTCCCGTATCCTCAGGTCATTCATTACGACGGTCATTGCCTGACGATTGAAGACAAAGACGTGTTCATCCGCAGCGCGGCGTTTCACTATTTCCGGACGCCGCGGGAGTTATGGCGTGACCGTTTTCAGAAGATCAAGGATGCCGGTTTCAATACGGTCGAAACCTATGTGCCGTGGAATTGGCATGAACGCGATCTGCCCTCCAACCTCAGCGACTTTTCCAAGGTGGACCTTTCTGAAGCCGAAGCGTGGCTGAAAATGGCACAGGATGAATTCGGTTTCTACACCATTGTTCGTCCCGGGCCGTTCATCTGCGCCGAGTGGGCCGGCGGCGGTTATCCGCGCTGGCTGGCGAAGTTCGCGCCGGGAACAGGAACCAACTTCTGGCTGCGAAGTGCCGAAGACACGCATATCGCCTGGAGCGTTCACTGGTATGACGCCGTGTGCAAGCTGTTCGCCCGCGAGCAAATCACGCGCAAGCCGAAGGGCGGCAAAGGCATCATCCTGATGCAAATCGAAAACGAATACGATCACCACAAATGCCCGGACAAGCCCAAGCTGCTGCGCGCGTTGTTCGCGGCTGTGACGAATGCGGGCGTGGACGTTCCGATTTTCACCTGTCTCACCCGCGAATGCCGGGAGAGCAGCGATCCGGTGCTTTCGCAGGTGTTCGATTGCGATAATTACTATGTCGGCCTTACCGCCGCGCCGAGTTGTGCGCAACGGATGATGTCGCTGCGCGCCAAACAGCCGGACGCGCCGGGCTTTGTCACCGAATTGCAAGGCGGCTGGTTCGCGCTCGTGGGCGACCGGTTGAGCGAGGACAATTATTCCGACGCGCGCCATTACAATGCCATCAGCCTGATGTCGCTGCTCGGCGGCGCGTCGGGGCTGAACACCTACATGTTCGTCGGCGGCACGCATTTTGGCGGCTGGCAGGCGCGCGGACAAACGACCACTTATGATTACAATGCGCCGATCCGCGAGTGGGGCGCGCGCGGTGCAAAATACGAAGTAGCTGAGGGCGTGAATCAGTTCATCCGCGAAAACGAAGCGCAGTTGTTGCGCGCCAATGGCGGACCGTGTGAACTGCAAGGCGCGCCGACGAATGTCTTCGGCGGTGTGCGCGTCAGCCCGGACGGCACGCGCTTTGTATTCCTGGATAATACCGATCCGAAAACTCCCGTCGCCGGCAAAGTCACGGTGATGCCTGGAAAAATCGTGAAGCCGGCCGGGTCGATTTACAACATTGACCAGGATGGCAACCGTGTGCTGATCAAGACGGATGACGCCGTGGCGGAGTCCGCGACGATTCCACCGTTCGATGTGGACTACGACCTGGTGCCGCTCGGTGCAAAAGTGCTGGTCATTCCGCCGGGGAAAGCGCTGGCGGAAGGCGTCTGGTATCCCAAACCGCAGAAGCCCATCGCACGCCCGGCCACGCTGCCCGCGCCGGTGCGAATCGCCACCGCGCTCAAGCACAAAGATCCGCTCGACGGTTCGTGGCAGCCGCTGCCTGCCGGAAAATCATTGCCGGAGTTCGGAGTGAACGATCAGCGCTACGTGCTCTATCGCTCCCGGTTTTCTCTGACCGGGAATGACACCACCAATCTTTCCAAGCTTTTGATCAATACGTTCACTCGCGATCTGGTATCCGCGCAGGTGAATGGCCAAATCGCCGGGCGACTTTATCCCAGCGACGCCTACGCTGCCGCCGCGACGCGGAATACAAAAAAATCTTTCACCCGCATCGGCCCGGATGAATTCGACAATTCCTTTGAGGTCGGCGGCTTGTTGCATCCCGGAACCAACGAAATTGTTTTGCTTTATGAAAACATCGGGTTCGAGCACGGCTATTTTCCGATGGAGGAATTGAGCGGCGTCGGGAAGGCGGGCTTTTCCGACAATGAGAAAACCATCACCAAATTGCTAGACTGGCAGGTCGCCACGAATCTCGGCGGCGTCAGCGCCGGCTGGACGCAGCCTGATTTCACCGCGCACGACTGGAGCAAGGTCGCGCTCGACACCAACTCTCCGATTGCGCGCAAGGGCAACGGCATTCAGCCCAAGGATAATCAGGACGCGCTGCTGACTTGGTATCGGCTGGAGTTCGAGTTGCCGGCGACGCGCGCTGGTCAATGGATTCCGTGGCGGCTGTTGATCAACGCCTCGGGCAACGGCTTCATGTGGCTCAACGGCCACGACATCGGGAAGCATTGGGAAGCCGGCCCGCAGCGCGAATTCTATTTGCCCGAATGCTGGCTGAACTTCGGCGGTGCTCGAAAAAATATACTGGTGCTCGGCCTTCGCCAAACGATGAATGGCGCCAAGGTCAAGGCCGCAGAGGTTTCGCCGTATCCATTAATTATGCTAGCCTCTCCGTCAATGCCGGACTCGAAGCCGACCGCATCGCCATCACATTAATGATCATCGTCTCTGCATCAAATATGAATAGAATCAAAAGCGTCCTGCTTGACCGTCATTCGCATAAAATCCAAGTGAAGCCCCGCCTCAACATCATGAATACCATTGTTCGTTCTTCCTGCTTATGTGTCTTTGCGTTGGCAGGCGCGGTCTCCGCGGCTGCCGTCGGATCCAACGCGACGCCGGTGCAGATCCAGATTGATTGCGCCAAGCCGACGGTTGAACTCAGCCCATATCTTTATGGCCTTTTTTTTGAAGACATTAATTACGGGGCGGATGGTGGCCTGTATGCCGAGTTGGTGCAGAACCGGTCGTTCGAATATTTCAACATCGAGCCGCGCGACCGGCTCCGGGAAAAAACCGCCGGGGATATGAACCCGATGTATGCCTGGGAAGTGATCGAACGAGGCGGCGGGAAATGCCAAACGACGGTTTCGCGGTGGACACCGTTGAACCGGGCGAATGAGAACTACCTGACGATCTATATTGATAAGCCTGGCGATGGCGTCGGCGTCGCCAATCTGGGCTACGACGGAATTCGCATTGCGAAGGGTGAAACCTACGATGTTTCGTTGTATGCCCTCCTGCGGGACGGAGACAAGGACGAGTCGCTGGTGGTTTCTTTGGAGGGGGAAGATGGAACGGTCTATGGTTCTTTCCAGACCGGTTCCCTCACTCCGAGCTGGCAGAAGTATTCCGGAACGATTACTGCCTCACAAAGCACCGACAAAGCACGGCTGACCATTGTCACCAAGGCGAAAAAGGGAAAGCTTCTGTTGGATATGGTGTCGCTCTTCCCGCAAAAAACCTTCAAGGGGCGGAAGAATGGGCTTCGGCCGGATTTGGCGCAGGCCCTGGCTGATTTGCATCCAAAATTCCTGCGTTTCCCCGGTGGCTGCACTGTGCATGGTTACGGATTGGCCCAGGCTTATCGTTGGAAGGATTCGGTGGGCGACGTGGCCAAACGCCGGGCGAACCACACGACTTGGGGTTATCATGAAACCTTGGGGTTGGGCTATTACGAATATTTTCAGTTTTGCGAAGATATTGGAGCCGCGCCGCTGCCGGTGCTTCCCGTTGGCGTTTCCTGTGGTTTTAATTTCTATGAATATGCCGACATGGATGAGTTGGACGACTGGATTCAGGATGTCCTCGACCTGATCGAGTTTGCCAACGGATCAGTGGACAGCAAATGGGGCGGGTTGCGGGCGCGGATGGGCCATCCCGAACCGTTCGGCCTGAAATACATTTGCCTGGGGAATGAGGAACACGACAAGCCGCAAGTTAGAGAGCGATTTCCGCTCTTTGTGGAAGCCGTGAAAAAGGCGCATCCAGAAATCATGATCATCGGAACTTCGGGGATAGGGGCCAACATACCGCTGTATCCCTTGATGAAGAAACTGGGTGTCCATAGTTCCGATGAGCACTATTACAACGATCCGGCATGGTTTATCAAAAACCAGAACCGTTTTGACACGGTTGACCGGAATGGACCAAAGCGGTTCGTCGGAGAATATGCGTCCAACGGAAACACCCTGTTCAATGCGATCGCCGAAGCGGTTTACCTGACCGGCATTGAACGCAATGGCGATATCGTGGAAATGGCTGCTTATGCGCCCTTGCTGGCCCATGTGGATCATGTCCACTGGGGGAAGGCCAATATGATCTATTTCGACCGGCAAGGGCTGGTCAAGACCCCAAACTATTATGTGCAGCAAATGTTCAGTTGCAGCAAAGGGGATGTTTACCTGAGCAACCGGGTGCTTTCCGAAAATACCAACGCAACACCCAACCTTGCCGTTTCCGCCACGCGCGACAACTCCGCCAAGGAGATCATCGTGAAACTGGTGAATTACGGCGACCAGAAGGTGGATGCCGATATTTATCTCGAAGGCGTCACCCAGGTTGTCCGGAAGACCGAGGTTACGCTGTTGGCTGGCGATCCCAAAGCCGTGAACACCTTGCAGCATCCCGATGTGGTCGTGCCCAAAACGACAGTTCTAAAAGCCGGAGAGCAGTTTGAATACAGGATCCCGGCTTATTCCGTCCAAATCATCCGTATCGGAATGGAATAGCGCGGAAGAATTGAACCCATGAACCTAAGAAAGCTCGCATTCGTCAACGGCTTGGCGCTCGTCGTGAATTTCGCCGGCCAGATTGATGCGTTCTGAATTTACAACCGCGCACTGACCGCCTCGGGATCGCGCGTTTCCGTGCCGGTGTAATCCACGTTCCCGGCAGGTAAACAGCGCGCGAGGTTTCGTTTTCGTTATTCAACGCAATCATGTCGATATAAAAAATATATTCGTGGCATGTCTTGTTCAGTTTATCCAATGGGGGCGTTTCTGTCTTGTCGGTAAAAAATGGATTGGTGGCGTTTGAATTGGCTTGCGGCTTTTACCGTGCGGTGGACAAAATAGGGCGATGCTCACTTTCGCCGTCGCAAAAAAATCGCTTGGCCGGTTCGCGCTGGTGTTCTCGCTGTCGGCCGCCGGTTTTTCCCCCGCGTCAGCCGCGCCGAATTATTTTACGCGCACCTGGCAAGTGGAACAAGGGCTGCCGCAGAACAAGGTTACTGCCGTGGTGCAGACACACGACGGCTACTTGTGGGTCGGCACCTACAATGGACTGGCGCGGTTCGATGGCGTTCGCTTCACGGTTTTCGATGAAAAAAACACACCGGAATTGCACAATCGCCGCATCACGAGTCTGTTAGAAGCGACTGACGGAACCCTCTGGATCGGCACGGAAAGTGGCGACGTTTCGCAATACAAGGGCGGACACTTTTCTTCCGTGCCTCTGCGCGCCAACTGGGGTGACGGAAAAATTTACGCCATCACCGCCGATGACGCCGGCGACGTGTGGCTGATGAACGGGGCGGGTGAACTGGCCCGTGCGCGGGATGGCAAAGTGTTGTCGCCGCCCTCGGGCACGGTGACCAATGTCGTCTCCCTGACGCGCGGGCGGGACGGCACGGTTTGGGTCAATCGGGAGGGACGGGTATCGCTTCTCAAGCAAGGCCAGTTGCTGCCCGTTGAATTATCGGAGCCTGGTTTAAAAACATATCTGACATATATCCAAGGAATTGCCGCGAGTCGCGATGGCGGGCTTTGGGTGGCCAGTTCTGGCAACATCCGCAAATGGAAAAACGGCCAATGGGTCGCCGGCCAATCGGTCGCCGGCCAATTCGTCGCCGATTTGGACGCCGCGCCGTGGGGATATTCCACCGTTGCGAATTTCGTGGAAACTTCCTCCGGCGTGCTGATGGGCGGCACCGCAGTCAACGGCCTGTGGCTGGTTTTTCCTGATTCCACAAACACGCCCGCGTTGCACTTTAGCCGCACCAACGGATTGCCGTCGGACTGGGTGATTTCGTTGTGGGAAGATCGGGAAAAAAATCTGTGGTGCGGCACCGGCGCGGGGCTGGTGCTTGTTCGTCCCAATAACCTTGAAACCATCTCGCCGCCGGACAAATGGAACGGCCGTGCCGTGCTCTCCGTTCTGCCGATGCCGGACGGCACGCTGTGGGCAGGCACGGAAGGCGCGGGACTGTATCGCTTGCAAAACGGCAGTTGGACGAGTTTCGGTTTGACGAATTACTCCTCGAATCAAGGCCTCCGCAATAACTTCATTTGGTCGCTGGCTGCGAACGACGCGGGGAAAATTTTGGCCGGCACGTGGGGCGGCGGATTATTTGCGCAGAAGGACGACTCGTTTGATTTCGCGTCGGGGCTGGAAAATGTTCTTTTGCCGATGCCGGCGCTTTTATTTTCGCACGATGGCCTTTGGATCGGCACGCCGGAGGGCGCGCTGCGTTATCAAAACGGAAAATCCAAGTGGTTCAAAGAAATCGCCGGCAAGCCGTTTGGCGACGTGCGCGCCATGGCGCAGGACAAATTGGGCGCATTATGGTTCGGCACTGCGGGTGGCGGCCTGGTGTGCTGGCAAAATGGAAACTTCCACCGGTTCAAACAAGCCGACGGGCTGTCGTCCGACCTCATCGAGTGCCTGCATTTCGCGGACGACGGCGCATTGTGGATTGGCACGTTCGGCGGCGGGTTGGACCGGTTCAAGGACGGACAGTTTTCCGTCGTCAGTAGTGACCAAGGTTTGCCAAACAGCGTCATCGGCCACATTGAATCGGATGGACTCGGATATTTTTGGATGAGTTCCTATGCCGGTATTTTGCGCGCAAGCGAACTGGATTTAAACCGCTGCGCCGACGGGAAGTTGGCCGAGGTGCCATTTCTGACCTACGGCATTAACGACGGCTTGCCGACAATTGAATGTTCGGAAGGTTCCCAGTCTGCGGGTGGCAAAACGGCGGATGGCCGGCTCTTGTTTCCCACGGCGAAGGGCCTCGTCGTAGTGGACCCGAGGGGCGCAAAAATCAACCCGCTGCCGCCGCCAGTTCGGATCGAAGCAATGCGCGTGGATGACAAAAAATTCGCGGACGGCTACGACGTCGGACCGCTGAAAGTTCCGCCGGGCCGGCACCGCATTGAATTTGAATACACCGGCTTGAGCTTTGTCGCGCCGGAAAAAGTGCGGTTCAAATGCCGACTGAACAATTTTGAGACCGACTGGGCGGACGTCGGCACCAAGCGGGTGGCGACCTACAATTACATCCCGCCCGGGAATTATTCATTCCAAGTGATCGCGTGCAACAACGACGGTGTGTGGAATGAGAGCGGCGCGAGCCTGAAGTTTGAGGTGCTGCCGTATTTCTGGCAGACCATGTGGTTCCGTGTTTTCGGTGGGGTGGCGACGGCACTCGGAGCCGGCGGGGTGGTCTGGTTTGACACGCGGCGGCGGATGCGCCGGCGGCTGGAAAAACTAGAGCGCGAGCAGGCCGTCGAACGCGAACGCTCTCGTATCGCGCATGACATTCATGATGATCTCGGCGCGCAACTCACGCGTATCACTATGTTAAGCGATTCCGCACGCGAGGAACTGGCTGATCCAATACAGGTGACGGACGACTTGAATCAGATTTACGACACGGCTCGTGACGCAACGCGCGCGATGGATGAAATCGTCTGGGCCGTGAATCCCAAGCATGACACGATCGAAAGTCTCGCGACCTACCTGGAAAAATATGGATTCGACTATCTCGACGCCGTGGGAATCCGTTGCCGACTCGATCTGCCCGTAAAACTGCCGCCGCACCGGTTGACCACGGAAGTGCGGCACAATTTATTTCTCGCTTACAAGGAGGCGTTGCACAACGCTGTGAAACATGCGGGTGCTACGGAAGTGCGTATTGTCATTGCCTTCGAGGCGAAGACGCTTGAACTCGTCGTCGAAGACAATGGCCGCGGGTTTAGCCTTAACGATGGCACGAACAAAGGTCCACGGGAACACGGACGCACTGCGGGCGGCAACGGATTGGAAAACATGAATCGCCGCGTGCGGGAGATTGGCGGCGAATGTCATATTGACAGCGAGCCGGGCCGTGGAACCAAGGTCAAGTTTCAGTTGTTGCTCAAGTTCGAGCCTGAAAAATCTAGGAATGAATGACTATGTGTGCTTCATTGGGCGTGGTAAGATAACAGAGTGAACCTTTCCGTTTCCATCATTGAAGACGACGCCTCGGTGCGTAAGATTCTGGCGAGATGGGTCAGTCAAGCCAAAAACTTCCGATGCGTCAGCCAGCATGCCGATGCCGAGGACGCGTTTAAGAAACTACCCGGGCAAAATCCCGACGTGGTGCTCACGGACATCAATCTTCCCGGAGCAAACGGCATTCAATGCGTGCGCCGGCTCAAGGCTGCTCTGCCCGCGGCGCAATTTCTGATGTTGACGGTGTATGAGGATTCCGATCATATTTTTGAAGCGCTGGCGGCTGGCGCGAGCGGTTATCTGTTGAAGCGCACGCCGCGCGACGAACTACTCGCCGCCATCAAACAAGTCCATGAAGGCGGCGCGCCGATGACGAGTTACATCGCGCGAAAAGTGGTTCAGGCTTTTCAGCGCCAGCAATCCGAGAAGCCGGAAGTGAACGATCTTTCGCCGAGGGAATGGGAAGTGCTTGAACTGCTTTCACGGGGTCATTCTTATAAGGAGATTTCCAGCGCGCTGACGATCGGCATTCCCACGGTGAACACGCATCTCCACCGCATCTACGAAAAACTGCACGTGCGTTCCCGCGGTGAAGCGGTGGCCAAATTTTCCTCTTTTCCGCCGCGATTGCCGGTGTCCTCCACTCGTGCCCCGCGGTGACCGAGCTGCCCACAGAGACAGGCTTTTTTTCATAACCGGCTCATTAAAAAGCACATCAGTTTGCGCGAGATTGCGGGCATTTCGTCAGCCGCACACTTACTTCTCTCCGGTTTCCCGCCATAAATGATTTCATGGACATGACAAGTTTAGGGGCGGTGTTATTGTGTCAAGGTTATCCATCTGACAGTTGCGAACACCATCATGTTTGCCTGTTTGCATGGCCGGCAAACAAAAAAGAACGCGACACAATTGCAGAAGATATAAACCTGATTCAGCCACTAAACTGACCCAAGAAAAACCATGAAAAAACTTCTCACCCTCACATCGGCCATTGCGGCTGTCTTACTTGTTGGCGGCATTGTGAACGCCAGCGCCGCAAACTGGCTTGGCACAAGCAGCCCGAGTTGGAATGACCCGCTTAACTGGGACGGGTCTTCCGTGCCTGATGGTGTCGGTTGTGGCATTACTATGGTTGGTAATGGCTCAACGACCTTCACTGCGACCATCACGAATAACGTTGCTGGAAAGCCAGTGGAAATCGTCATTGGCGGATGGTATTCGACCGGTCGCGTTGATCATCAGGCTGGCACACTCAGCACGGAGAACCTTGGATGGCCGCCCGGATGGGTGCTTATTGGATATGGCCCTGAAGGCAACGCGACCTATAATTTGGCCGACACCATTACTACCGGCGGCACGCTCACCGGATACGGCACCGGTTCAGGAACGCTGAACATTCGGGACGGCTTATTCATGGGTGAACCTGGCGGCGGTGATGGCAACGGCATTGCCACATTGAACGTCAATACCACCGGAGCATTAAACATGAACTATGATTTAAATTTGGGTGTCAGCGGCTGGAATGCCACCATGAATCTGGATGCGGGTGCCATCTACAGCACCAATGGCAATGTTAACATTCCAGCGGGAGTGAATAATAATACCACCAGCACGACTTCCGGCAACTTGAATCAAGCCGGCGGTTCCGTTGATTGCCGGAGAATCAATGTTGGCAGCTCGGATTCGTCCTACCCCAATCTAGTCGGCACTGTGAACCTTAATGGCGGCACAATGACGACGCATGGCCCTGATTTTTGGGATGGCGGTGTGCGGATTGGTGCCAATGGTGGAACGGGGACGTTTAACCTCAATGGCGGAACCCTGACGACCCTCCATGTTTTACACGAAGGCACCAGCGGAACATCAATCTTCAATTTCAACGGCGGCACGCTCAAGGCGACTGCTTCGTATAACGTGCCTTGGGGTGCGTTTTTTGGTGGTGATCCGAATTATTTGGCTGACGGCAGATCTCTTACCGCCGCCTATGTGCAGGCGGGCGGAGCCATCATTGATACCGCCGGGTTTGACAACTATATCGGGCAGGCATTGTTGACAGGCACAAATATCACGGATGGCGGCTTGACCAAGAATGGCAGCGGCCAGTTGGAGATAGGCGCCGCAAACACCTTCACCGGCCCCGTGGTGGTGAATGGCGGCACGCTCTACGCAAATATTGGCGGAGCGCCGAACAATCGGGATTTTAGTTTTACCAGCGGCATCACGGTCAACAGCAATGCCACCCTTCGGGCTTCTGCCAATAGTCTGTTTGGCTGGGATGGTTCGCAGGCGAAGCCGATTACGGTCAACGTCGGAGGCACGGCAACTGCGGAAAATGGCGATCAAAACATCGGGCTAGTTACCCTCGCCGGCGGCACTCTGGCCAGTGTCAATCCCGATAGTTTTTGGGGTTCGTGGCACTTCGGTCGAGCTTCTGACAAAAATCTGCTTGTCACCTCGAACTCAACTGCCTCGGCGGGACACGTTGCTTTTACCGCCGGTGCCACCATTGAAGTTGCCTCCGGTATGACGCTCAATTTTACCGGCTTCATTGGCGACGGCGGCGGGGACGGTCCTACTACGGTCATCAAGGAAGGCGCTGGCACCCTGCTTCTTGCCGGTGCGAACACCTATACCGGCAATACGACGATCAATGTGGGCACGCTGGCGTTGGGCGCGGGAGGATCCGTGAATTCAACGACTATCACTGTCAATGGCAGCACGACGTTTGACGTATCTGCCATCAGCTACACGCTCCCTGCGGGCAAAACTTTGGCAGGCAATGGCTCGGTGGCTGGCAATGTCGCCACCGCTGGTTCCACCTCGGTTATCCTCCCCGGTGTTGGTGGCGTCGGCACGCTGACCTTCAATACCAATCTGGATTTGAGTTCCGGCGCCGCGCTCACGTTCGATTTGAGCACCACGGCCGCCAGCGGCAATGACCAGATTGTGGTCGGGCATAATCTGACCTTGTCCGGCAGCGACAACATCCACATTAGCGCGTTAAACGGCGCGTCGGATTTGGACCAGACGGCGGATTATGTCCTCTTCTCAGTGGCCGGCACGACCACGATGGCCACGTCGCCGACGCTGGCTTGGGATGGCACCACCCCGGGCAATTATCTCAACTATTCTATTCGGAAGGTCGGCCAAAATGTGGTGCTGCATTATTCTATCGGGACGGCTCCGAGTGTTATTGCTGCCAGCGCCACTCCGACCAGCGTTCCCCGCAATCAGGCGGTCACCATCAGCGCCACCGTCACCCCGGGCAGCGGCAGTGTTGCGAGTGTGACAGTAAATGCCACTTCCATTGGCGGTTCGGCGGCGGCAAGCCTCATTCAAGATGCGTCCCAGCTGCCCACGCTCGTTTATACCAACACGCTGATCGTTGGCGCCAGCACGCCGGCGGGCAGCCCGGCTTTGACGGTTGTGGCTGCGGATAATTCTTCTCCCACGCCACTCACCGGCAGCTTTAGCTTCACCATGGATGTCCCGGCAGGAAGCCTGACTTGGGATGGCTCGGCAGCCAATGATAATTGGTCCAGCAATCTCAACTGGACCGGTGGCTTTGCGCCGGGATACGTCGGCGACACCGTGACCTTTGCCGGCATCAACCGGCTGACGCCAAACTTGGACACCAACTACGGTGTCACCGGCGTTGTCTTTGACAGCACGGCGGGCAGTTTCATTATCGGCACGGCCAACAGCAGCGCCCTGACCATCGGGAGTGGCGGCATTGTCAACAATTCTGCCAGCACGCAGACGTTGAACGTGTCCCTCACGCTGGTCTCGAACCTGACCTTCAGTGCGGCGTCGGGGAATCTCGCTCTGGTCAAGAATATCGCCAGCGGCGGCAAGCTCATCACTGTGAACGGTGTTGCCAATACCGTGTTCGGCGGTGTGGTTTCTGGCAATGGTTCGTTGTTTAAGCAAGACAGCGGTTCGCTGACGATTTCAAGCAACAGTGCGTGGTCGGGCTTCGGCGCTTCTTCCGTCGGCTTTAGTGGTCCGCTCATTGCTCAGGCTGGCACCGTGACCTTTAAAAACGCCAGCACCAATTCCGTGAGTGGCGAACTGGTCATTGGCGGCGTCGTGACCGACGGCGGTGACGGAAACAATGCCAAGTTGGTGGTGGATGGGGCCACCTTGAATGTTTCGTCTTGGTTCTCCGTGGGGCGCGGCAACGGTATTGGCGGCGTTTCCTCCGACCTCGTTCTGACCAATAACGCCAGAGTCACATCGCAGAACTTTAGCGCCGGTTACAATGGCAACAACTCGGCCAATATGCCCAAAGGTTCCGTCACACTGAACAACGTCTCTTCGTTGACCGTGTCCAATGGCAATATGAACTTCGCCGAATCAGCGGGTTCTGACATGAGCATGAATGTCAATGACACCGCCACCGTGTCCGTCAGCGGGTGGATGGGGGTTGGCATGAATGATAGCGGCCATGGTGTGGTGAATGTGAATGGCGGTTCGGTTTCCGTGGGATCGATGGACATTGGTTCCGGCAACAGCAGTAGCGCCACGGCCCAGGGCACCGTCACGGTTAACAGCGGCACGTTGAGCAGCGATGGTGACGTCAAGCTTGGCGCTGACGGCTCCTCTGGCGACTTAGGTAAGCTGGTGGTCAATGGCGGGACGGTGAACATCGCCAGCACGGTCAAGCGCTGGCTATACTTGGGCCAGTCGGATAATGCGAATGCCGAGATTGACGTGAACGGCGGCAACCTTCACATCAACGCGAACACGGACATTCGCTTTGCCACCGGCAACGCCACCGGCATCAACACGTTCAACCTGAATAGTGGTGCTGTTACGTTCTACAGCGACAATGCGACCACCATTGGCGGATCGGGCGTGTTGGATTTGCTTCAAGGAACGGGGGCGGGTGTTCAGAACACCTTTAATCTCAACGGCGGCACTTTGACCGTGCCCCGCATCTTGGCTGCGAATTCGGCAGCCACCAGCACGTTTAACTTCGGCGGCGGCACGCTCGCCGCCGCAGCCAGTGGCACGAACTTCATGCAGGGCCTGACCGCCGCCTATGTCATGAGCGCGGGCGCGACCATCAATTCTGCGGGCCACAACATTACCATCGCGCAGCCGCTGCTGGATGGCGGCGGAAATGGCGGTTTAACCAAGACTGGCAATGGCACGCTCACGCTGAATGGCGTCAACACCTACACCGGCGGAACCGCGGTCAACGCCGGCACACTCGCGGGCACCGGCACCATTGCCGGCGCGCTGACCAACAGCGCCACGCTCTCGCCCGGCGACGGCGGCATCGGCGCTTTGACCGTGAACGGCAACATCACGTTGAAGGCCGGCTCGACCAACGTCTTCGACGTGGACGGTTCCACGCTCGCCAATGACCAGATTGTGGCCGGGGCCAATGTTGTCTATGGTGGCGTGCTAAAGATTGTTCCGACCGGCGCGCTCACGACTGGCCAGACCTTCACCTTGTTCAGTGGTGCAGGGGCGGTCAATCCGGGTCATTTCACCAGCGTTGTAAGCGCTCAACCCAGCGCGACTTTCAGCTTCACCAACGGTGTGTTGACCGTGGTGAGCGCCGGTCCGTCTGGTCCGGCGGCGCTGACGAACAGCTTCAGCAGTGGCACGCTGAGCCTCGCATGGCCGGCAGGTCAAGGCTGGCGCTTGCAAATGCAAACCAACAGTTTGACCACCGGCCTCGGCACCAACTGGATCTACCTGACTGATGGCAGTGTCAGCAGCACCAACATCACGGTGGATGCAACCAAGCCTACGGTGTTTTACCGACTGACCTATCCATAATTGTAAAGACAATGGCATGGTCGCCGTGGGTTGTGGGTTCCTGCGGCGACCTTTGCTTGAAAAAAATTAAATAGTTGAACGAGAATGAAAATTACAGCGCCAAGTAAGACAAGTGCTTCCCGAACAAATGCGGGTTTCACGCTGATTGAACTTCTGGTGGTCATTGCCATCATTGCCATTTTGGCAGCCATGCTTCTTCCGGCACTGGCTAAGGCCAAGGAGAAGGCGATAAGAACCCAGTGTTTGAACAACTGCAAGCAGTTAGATTTTGGCATGCAAATGTATGGTGGGGAGTTCAATAATAAGTTGCCGCCGATGGGGTCCAGTGGCTGGCCTTGGGATATGTCAATTCCGGTGGTGGACCTGATGGGCCAGAATGGTGCCACTCGTAACATATTCTATTGCCCGGCTAATTCCGGTCAAAACGTTGATGGCTTGTGGAATTTTAACGCCAGTTATCGGGTCACGGGATATGCCTATACGTTCCCAGGCACTGCCTCGGTTGATGTGACCAATCAGAATGTGAATTTGCTGGGAACAAGCATAGCAACCTTGGGCAGGGTTTCAGTCAGTGACCGCGTTCTATTGTCGGATGTCTCTTTGTATGGAGGCAATCAAGCTGGCACTGGAGCCGGCTGGATCAACGTCAAGGGCGGCTATAGTGCGTCCGGCTGGACAGGCCACAACACGGCTCATGTGAACAAGGCGCTGCCGACAGGTGCGAATGAAGCCATGTTGGACGGGCATGTCGAATGGCATAAATATAGTTCGTTCCAATTGCGAACGGATACAGCGGCTTATCCTACCTCCGGGACCCCGGCATTTTGGTGGTGAGCAGCCACAAATCTCAGCGCCGAAGCCATTCCCGGATTAAATTCACCAACCCAAATGTCTTATTTTACGCATAGAAAGGCCGCGCTCGTGGCCGTGCTGGCTTTCATCGATGTTCACAACGCGACCTTACAATTATGATTATGATCCGCTGGATGCGGTTGATTTGGCCCGTTGACCAACAACAAAGTCAAAATGTCAGTTCAAAATAGAATGCATGCTTTTATAAAAAGATTAAATCTACAGTCGTGCGCGGCGCAAAGTCATAGGTGGACGAATGGTGGAACCATTGCCAATGCCAATGGAACTCCACCACCTGCCAACTCTGGTTCGCAGTGGGTTGCTCAACACTTTGCCGGTCGGCAAAATCAGTGATGGTCGCTTTTGGTGATTTTTACATGAGTGAATTGAAACTATGAATCAAATTAAATTGACCCCATTGACGTTGCGCTGCTCATTTGCAAAAACGTGGGGAAAAGGCGTTTTTACGGTCGCTTCACTCCTATGGCTTTTCTGGTGTTCATCACCCGCCTGTTTCGCGCAGAGTGCTCCGCTGCCCACGACGTTCAAATGGACCTCGACGGGTCCGCTCGCTACGGCACAGAACGGGTCATACTCCATGAAGGACTTCACTTGCGTCCACACCAACGGCCAGTTCATCGTTTACTTTACGACAGTCGACAGCTCAGGGAATTGGGGCGGGGGCATGATGACCTTTACCAATTGGTCCGACATGGCCACTGCCCCACAGCATCAGATGCCAGTAGGCACCGTTGCGCCTACGCTGTTCTATTTCGCCCCGAAGAATATCTGGGTTATCACATTCCAGTGGGGGACCCAGTATATGACCTCGACTAATCCCACCAATCCGAATGGCTGGTCCGCGCCCCAGCCTCTCTATACTGGAGCCTCCCTCGACTCGACGGTAATCTGCGACAGCACGAACGCCTATTTGTTTTACGCGTTTGACGACGGCACCATCCACCGGGCGTCCATGCCCATCGGCAGCTTTCCAGGAACCTTCACCAACTCGTCGATCATCATGACCGACACCGCGGCCAACCTGTTCGAGGCCCCGGAGGTTTACACGATACAGGGGACGACCCCCACTCAATACCTCATGATCGTCGAGGCGGAGGGCGCCGTGGGAAGATACTTCCGATCCTTTACCGCGACCAATCTTGGGGGTTCGTGGACTCCGCTGGCAGCGACCGAGAGCAATCCCTTCGCTGGCGCGGCCAACGTCACGTTCACCAACGGCAACGCTTGGACGGTCGGCATCAGCCACGGTGATATCGTTCGCAACAACCCCGACCAAACACAGACGATTGACCCAGGCAATTTGCAATTTCTTTACCAAGGGTTTGATCCCAACTCAGCTGCTAGCAAAGCTGCTACCAATTACACGCAGCTCCCCTGGCAGCCGGGGCTGCTTACGTTGATTCAACCGTCGGACGACATGCAGATTTATTCCGGCAGGTTTGACAACGGCTGGGGCGACGGCTGGTCATGGATGACGCGTTACCCCACGAATAATCCGGTCTATACGAGCAATTCAGTCTTTGTCGCCAGCAACTCGATGGCCCTGGTTCCCAGCGTCCCGTATGTGGTCTGGTTGCTGAAGCCCTCCACCACCGTGGACGCGACCCTCTATACGAATCTGACTTTCTGGATCAATGGCGGGGCGACTGGTGGACAAAATATTTTGGTCAATGGCGAGACGAACGGCTCAAGTTCGGGACTTCCTACAGTTTCCGTGACGGCGCCGACGAACTCATGGAAGCAGGTCATCATTTCTCTCGCTTCGCTCGGCGTCAACAAGACCAACCTGACCGGTCTTGGATTTAACAACGGCGCTTCCACCCAACCCTTCTTCATTGATGATATGCGATTGATCGCCGCAGCCAAGCCGGCGACGGTTCATGTGAGCGTCAATGCGAACCAGACTGTTCGAACTGTCAGCGGCAGAGTCTTTGCGGTTAATACGGGTGCCGGGGACACGGATCTGAACACGCCCGCGACGAAGGCGATATTGAATGACATCGGCAACACCTGTCTGCGTTGGCCGGGCGGCTCCTATGGGGACGACTACCACTATGCCAATGAACCAAGCGGGGGTTCTCATTCCACCGATTTCATCGCCCTCGCCACCAATATGCATTCCCAGGCTTTCATCATCGTGAACTATGGCAGCAGCACGCCTGAAGAAGCCGCCTACGCCGTGCGGATGTTCAATGTCACCAATCACAGCAATTTTAAATACTGGGAGATCGGAAACGAAAACTTCGGCACTTGGGAAACCGACCACAACACCAACGCGCCCTTCAAGGCGCACGATCCCTGGACCTACGCCATGCGCTTCACGAATTATTATGCGCAGATGAAAGCCGTTGATCCGACGATCAAGATCGGCGCGGTCATCGATCCCACCGAGGACGGCTACGCAAATTACACGGACCATCCCGTGGTCAATCCGCGCACCGGCCTCACCCACAACGGCTGGACGCCGGTGATGCTGGCTTATATGCGCAGCAACAATGTCACGCCGGATTTTGTGATCGAGCACAATTACGGCCCGGCGGCGGGCGACACGCAGGATTTGCTTTATCCCAAAGGCTGGGCGTCCGACGCGGCCGCCCTGCGCCAGATCCTGAATGATTATCTCGGCAGCGCGGCCACGAACGTGACCTTGGAA
>PLYV01000007.1:0-7038 GCA_003151855.1 Limisphaerales bacterium
GCGCCCAGACCGCGCCGGTGAAAAATATGACGGCAGTCAGCGTCAGCAACAGCGAGAGCCGGTTCAATTCGTGTTCCTTGCCGCCAGTTTTCGCCTCGGCTTTGGCGGAAAGTTTCACTGCGGATTTTTTCTTTTTGCCCGCCGCCATTTTTTTCTGCGGCAGGATGTGCATGCCCCAGATGATCGCGGGCAGGCCGAGCACCAGCGTCATGTTGGTGAGGTTGTTGACGAGGGAGTTGATCATCACGTCCGCGCCATTGCCGCCGGTCTGGCCGAGGATGAACGCGAAAATAATATTGCCCATGCCTGAGCAGTAGGGCATCACCAGCGTGCCGAGCACCGTGCCCTCGAAACCGCCCGCGCTCATCGCCTCCAGCCGCCAGAGCATCAGAAACGACGCCACGAGGAACAGCGCCAGGAACAGCCACGGCGTCCATGCGCCCTGGCTTTCCATCCAATGAAGGAACGGCTTCAACACGCGACGCAGTTTAAGGAAATTTTTTGGAGGCGCGACAAAAACCTGTGCGCTTGTAGCGATGACTCGGTAGAGCGCCGCAAACTTAAAATTTCAAAAAATGCGGCTTTCGGCCGAAAGCCGCTACGTCGAAATAAAAAACGGCGCGGAAATCAATCCGCGCCGCTCGTTTGTCCCCACAAAAAGTTTAGCCGGCAATCACACCGATCTCCACCGGCTCCACATTCACGCCCTGTTTCACCAGCCATTTGACGGCCTTGGCCACTTCGCCGTGCGCGCCTTCCAGTTCCAGGCAGACGATGCCGATTTCGTCCGTCACGCTGGCTTGGCGGATGTTCGTGGTGATTTTGAACTTGTGGCCGACCTCCCAGATGAACGGCTTTTTGATCAGCTTCGGCGGATACATCAGCCACAACCTTTGTTGCACGGGCGAAGTGGATTTCGTCGCCGATAGTTTTTTCTTGGGCGTGACCATACGATGAAACTTAAAACTAAAAATTAAAAACTCAAAACTATTCTAGCCTCCCGCGATGGCGGGGATGATGCTGATCTCGTCGCCATCCTTGAGCGGCGTGGCTTTGTTCTGGAGGAACCGGATGTCCTCCTCGTTCACATAGACGTTCACGAAGCGGCGGACCTCGCCCTTGTCGTCAATCAGGCGCTCGGCGATGCCGGGGAAGCGCGCCTGCAATTCGTTGATGGCGTCGCCGATGTTGGCGGCNNCTTTTTTGGACATAAATTTATTTCAAGTTTGGAAAAATTTCCTCAATCAATTACTTCAACTGTGAAACTGCTTGCTCATCGAACCGGATGGATTGGTCAATCGTTCCCGGTTTTTCTTTAGTCGGAGAACCAGTCGTATCAAGCTGAAGGTAACGCTTGCCCTGTTTGTCAATTGAGTCTGAAGCGAAGCACTCGACTTCTTTTTGAATCCCGTGATTTTTCGTCAGCCGTTTGATATTGCGAACAATGGCCATAGTCTTTATGCGAGTCCCAGTTGCTTGCGCACTTCTTCTGTCGTGAAAGTCCGTTTGCCTTTGTTGCGGGCGCGGGCTTCCAGCAGGTCAAGATAGTCGTTCAAATCCGCCATCTGCTCGCGCAACGAGGAGATTTGGCTGATGACATTCTTCCGCTGAACTTTCGCGGTCGGTTTTTCTAAAATGGCATTACTCATAAACATCTTTCCGGTGGCCGACACTTTGAACCAAAATTTTATCGTCAACCACATCAAATAAAACCCGATAGTCGCCCATACGCAACCGAAAAGCCACATCGGCGTTTTGTAGCCGCTTGATGTTGCCGTGTAATCCAGCTTCAAGCCGCTGGACTTTGCGGAGGATTTGTTCCGCTTCACGTTTCGGAATTGAACGTAAATCATCCAGTGCGGAAGCGGCGAATTCAATTTGATAGCGTTGGATTGCCACAGTTTTTCAGGATTATTTACGCGTTCGCTTTTTCTTCCTGCGCCAGCAAGGCCTCGAACTCGCGCAAACTCGGCTTGATTTCTTTCGCCTTGCCGCAGTAGCCGTTGACGGCGTCCAGCGTCTTGAGGCCGTTGCCGGTGACGCAGATGACGGCGGAAGAATCCTTCGGAATCTTGCCGGACGCAATCAGTTTCTTGGCCACGCCCACGGTCACGCCGCCGGCGGTCTCGGCAAAAATGCCTTCCGTCTCGGCGAGCAGCTTGATCGCGTCGCGGATTTCGTCGTCCGTCACGTCGTCGGCGGCGGCATTCGTCTCGCGCATGACCTTGAGCGCGTAAAAACCGTCCGCCGGCGTGCCGATGGCGAGGGATTTCGCAATGGTGTCGGGCTTGACCGGCTTGAAGAAATCGAGTCCCGCCTTTTGCGCGACAGAAATCGGGGAGCAACCGGTCGCCTGCGCACCGTGAATGTGCGTGTCATGCTGCGCGACGAGACCGAGCTTCGTGAATTCCTGGTAGCCCTTGTGGATCTTCGTCAGCAATGAGCCGGACGCCATCGGGACGATGGTGTGGTCGGGCAGGCGCCAGCCGAGTTGCTCGGCGATCTCATACGCCATGCTCTTGGAGCCTTCGGCGTAGTAGGGGCGCATGTTGACGTTCACAAACGCCCAGCCGAATTTGCCGGCGATCTCAGCGCAAAGCCGGTTCACCTCGTCATAATGGCCCTTGATGCCGATGACATTGGAACCGTAGATGAGGGAGTTGAGAATTTTGCCCTGTTCCAAATCGGATGGAATGAAGACGTAGCTCTTCAGTCCGGCGCTCGCGGCATTGGCGGCGACGGAGTTCGCGAGGTTGCCGGTGGAGGCGCAGGCGACGGTTTCGAAACCGAGTTCCTTCGCGCGGCTCAAGGCGACGCTCACGACGCGATCTTTGAACGAGAGCGTGGGATAATTCACGGCGTCGTTCTTGACGTAAAGTTCCCGGATGCCGAGGGCTTTCGCCAGACGGTCGGCCTTGACCAACGGCGTGAAACCGACGAGCGGGCCGACAGTCGGCTCGCCCGCGATGGGCAGTAGCTCACGGTAACGCCACATGGTCTTCGGGCGCGACGCGATGACTTCGCGCGTGAGCGATTTTTTGATGCGGTCGTAGTCGTAGGCGACTTCGAGCGGGCCGAAGTCGAACTCGCAGACGTGCGTCGCTTCGAGCGGATATTCGCGTCCGCACTCGCGGCACTTGAGCGCCTTCATGTAACCTTGATGCTTTTCACTCATAAAATTTTCTTCCGGTCATTTGCCACAGAGGCACAGAGGACACAGAGCCAAAATTTATTTTTACCTCTGTGCGCTCTGTGTCTCGGTGGCTGATTGTTTCGCAAAACAAAAAAGCCCCGACTCACAAGGGGAGAAGGGGCGACAAAACGGTTGTGCTCTTCTCATTTTTCCCAAGCTAATGACGCTTGAGCTGGAATTGGCANNGATGCGGATAAAATGATGCTTAATGTTAAAAAGTCAAATCGTTTTTGGTGCAAAAACCTTGGCGGTCGGCGTTGGGAAGGCGCAGCATCCCCAATTCTGTGGATGGACGCGGCAAGAATTTTCAAACATATTTGCAAAACTCATATGGCGACACCGTTGGTCTATTCTTTATACTGCAAACACCAATCTTATGAATAAATATCTCATCTTGGGCAAATTCTCTTTTGGCATGGGCGACCGTTTCGGGCATCAGGGCAAGGCGCAGCTTCAAGCCTGTGTCAAGGCCACTGAACTCGGCGCGGAATTCATCCCTGTCTGGAACAAGTCCAATCGCGAGCACACCTTCATCGGCACCGAGCCATCTTCGCTGCGCGCGGAGGCGGATGCCGCCGTCAAGGCGCTCGGTTGGAAGCAGCCATATCATGTGGACGCCGACCACATCCGGCTCGAAACCGTGGATCGTTTTATCGCGCCGTCGGATTTCTTCACGATTGACGTGGCGGACAGCATCGGCAAACCCGCTGCCGCAGCGGACGCGAAGGCGTTTGTGGACCGCCATCCCGAACTCACCGGCAAGGTTTCCATTCCGCATATTGACCGGCCGTTTGAGATTTCGCGCGCCGAAGTCGAGCGCGTGGCGAACAAGTTTTTGCTCGCGGTGCAGGACGCGGAAAAGATTTACCAGCACATCACCGCCGCGAAGGGCGCGGCGAATTTCGTCACGGAAGTTTCCATGGACGAAACCGACAGCCCGCAGACGCCGCCGGAATTGCTGATCATTCTCGCCGCGCTGGCGGATGAAAAAATCCCGCTCCAGACCATCGCACCGAAGTTCACCGGTCGTTTCAACAAGGGCGTGGATTATGCCGGCGACGTGAAGCAGTTCGAGCAGGAGTTCAACGAAGACCTCGCGGTCATCGCGTTCGCCATCCAGAAATATGGTTTGCCGCCGACGCTCAAGCTGAGCGTGCATTCCGGCAGCGACAAGTTTTCCATCTACGAGCCGATGCGCAAGGCGCTGAAGAAATTCGGCGCGGGCGTCCACATCAAAACCGCCGGCACGACGTGGCTGGAAGAATTGATCGGCCTCGCGGAAGCGGGCGGCGACGGTTTGGAGATTGCGAAGGAAATTTACGCCTACGCGATGGAACATGTGGACGAATTCTGCGCGCCTTACGCCAGCGTCATTGACATTGATAAAAAGAAGCTGCCGCCGGCGCCCGTCGTGAACGGCTGGAGTTCCAAGCAGTTCACCGACGCGCTACGCCACGACCAGAAGAATCCCGGCTACAATCCGAGCTTCCGCCAGTTGCTGCACGTCAGCTTCAAGGTGGCGGCGAAGAAGGGCGACCGCTATTACGCCGCGTTGAAGAAGCACGAGGCGATCATCGCCAAGAACGTGACGGAAAATCTTTTCGAGCGGCATATGAAGCCGTTGTTGCTGGGAATGTGAATGGGCGTGGACTTGCCCGGTGCTGCATTGATAAAATGAGACCCCTGCAAAACCCGCTTTTATCGGGGACATCAATTCCACGTTTTTTCCGGAACTGAAAGTCTGTTAAAACCCTGGGCGCGGTTATGTCGTTCTCGACCAGCCGCAGCCAGCTCCGAATTCCCGATGCCCGGGACGCGTCTTCACGAGACTGCGGGAGGTCTTCGACGCAGCCCCGCTCTTTTTTCAGATAGTTTTTTTCAGATAGGCTGAACCGCCTTCATTTCCCTGCTTGAATATTTTTTTGTTTTTTTTGGCAAACTTTTGAGCCATACGTCGCATTATGACTGAACTAGTGTTCCAAACCATGACACTTGTGACCCAAACTGTGACATCTGGCTTGGCCTATATGTTTATATGTTTTTGGGGCAAATAATTAACAATCCCAAGATGGAATGATAGTTTCAGAAAAATTGCTATTTCAAAATCCTGCGGCCAACACACTGGAATCTGGATTTTCCTTGGCCGAGGTGCTGGTTGCCATTGGTATATTGAGCGTGGTTTTTGCAGGCTTGATTTATGGTTACGTCCAAGCGAACCGAATAGCCGAATGGACATCCATGTCGCTGGCGGCACAATCTTATGCCTCACAAGGAACCGAGCAGGCACGCGCGGCCCACTGGAGTTACTCCGACTCGGCGATAGACGAACTGCCCCCAACAAATTATTCCTTTGTAGGCATTATGGACATTCCCATCAAAGGCAATCCCACCAATACGGGCTTTGCCTTTTGGGTGACAAATTATGTGACCGTAACCAATTATTCAGCCAACCCGCCGCTGCGCCTGATCCGGACAGATTGCCGCTGGATTTTTTCGCTGACCGGCCAACCCCAAACCAACACGGTTATTTTAATCCGTGCTCCTGACCAATGAAATTGCCCGCCTTAAATCCGGTTGCCACCGGCAAAATTTTTCGCCAAGGGTTCACCCTGGTGGAAATTATGACCGTGATGGCCATTTTTATTCTCATGGTCGGAGCCATGGTGTGCCTTCAGATTTTTGGCTTGCGGGTTTACACCCTGGCGGCCACAAAAATCACTGCCACCACCAGCGGACGACAGGTGCTTAATGATATGCGCGACCGGATTCGTTCAGCCGAAGTCGTGTATGTGGGCACCTATTCCAACAACGTGTTTTCGCAGGCCCAGCTTGGGACGCCTCAACAAGGCAATGCGATCCAGATTTTTTCAACGACCAATACGGTGGACACCAACAATGCCATCGTATTTTACATGGATCCCGCCAACAGCACCAATGTGATGAAAATGGTCAGCAGCGGGGTGGAGACGGTGGTGGCCAAATACATGACCAACTACATTTGCATGACGGCGGAGGACTACAGCGGAACCATTCTGACCAACGCCAACGCCTATCCGGACAATCCGGTCATTCACGTCACCATGCAGTTTTACCAATGGGAATACCCGATCGGCTACGTTGGCGGAACGAGCGGCGATGCCTACGATTTTTACTACCTGAACACCCGCGTCGCCCGGCGAACCAAGACTTGATTGCTCATGCAACTGCTGAAATCCATCGCCCCCCAAAAACGTCGTGGTTATGCCCTGATTGTTACCCTCGCATTTTTGAGCGTGGCGCTAATAGCGTATGCCAGCATGATGGGCTGGGTGGGCTCCAACGCCAAAATCACCAAGCGCAACAATTTGTTCAACCATAGCCAGGCGGCGGCCGAATCTGCGACGGAAATAGTCATTGCAACCATGAGTCGGGATTTCTTCAGCCAAGGCCTAAATCCCGCCAGCTCCTACACGGGGGCGAGTTGCCTGCCGCCGAATCAATCCGGTTGGCCGACCACCTTTCAATTCAGCGATACCAATGGGAATGTCAATGTCAGCTCGGTCAACATTGGCGCGTTCACGACCAACTGGCATGGACCGATGCCACAGCGGTTCACCGGTTTGACTCCCTACGGCCAATTTTGCGATATTTATTCCCGCGCCACTCCCCAAAATGTTGGCGAAAACCTCACCGCCATGATCCATCAGCAGGTCTGGTTTGGCACCATCCCCGCCTTCCAGTTTGCCGTTTTTTACAACATGGATATGGAAATCCAACCCGGGCCCTGCATGACTATCAACGGCCCGGTTCATTCCAACAAAAATATTTATGCCGGCGGCGGGTGTCTGACTTTTTCTGCCCTCGTT
>PLYV01000007.1:7056-8097 GCA_003151855.1 Limisphaerales bacterium
CCACCAACGACCAGGCCACCGCCTTAAGCTTCCTGGGTATTCCGCCCGCCGGCACGACCAATGCACAAAACTATCCCTATAATCAGGCCGACATCGTTGTGACAAGAACTGGAACCAACCTTTATGTCTATTACCAGAATACCAACAATGCCAGCGTCCAAACCTTGGTGCCGATGGATGTGACCAACAAGACCTCAACCACCAACACCACGTATCCATTTAAGATCTCAACGACCACCAACACCTACTACTCATTTGTGACCAATGTGATCTTCTACGACTATCACGAAGGCGGCTTGGTAAATGCGGTCCAACTGGACGTGGGGAAGTTTGGCAACTGGCTGAAAAGCAATTCCGCTACCAATTATCAACAACAGAACACGCAGGGCAGCACCAGCAAGAGCCAAGGCATAAACCGGGTCTATATCTCTAATCCTTCTACCATTCCATCGGGGTCTCCCGGCGGCCCCACCAAGCTGCCCGGTGTTCGCTTGGTGAAAGGCTCGCAATTGCCGGCCAATGGACTCACCGTTGCCACGGCCCAGCCCATTTATGTCTTGGGAGATTACAACACAACCACAAACGGCACAACCTATTCGATGGCTCTAGGCGACACGACCAACACTTATCCCGCCGCCTTGATGGGCGATGCGATCACCATCCTGTCGTCCAAATGGAGCGACGCCTACCCCACAAACGTAGACGCAGACTCGCGCCCGGCCACCAACACCACCGTCAACGCCGCCATCCTGGAAGGCCTTGTCCCTACCGGCCCCTACAACGGCGGGAACTACTACAGCGGCGGGGTTGAAAACGTTATCCGGCTGCTGGAAACTTGGTCAAACAGTATTCCCCTGAACTACAACGGCTCCATCGTGGTGCTGTTCTCAAGCCAATATGCCACCACTCCGAATTACAGCTCTAGCCAGGGAACTCTTTATTACCGTCAACCCCTACGCAACTGGGGCTTCGACCTGAATTTCTTAGATCCGAACAAATTGCCGCCGATGACGCCACGATTTCCGGCGTTCGCCCGGACTT
>PLYV01000060.1 GCA_003151855.1 Limisphaerales bacterium
TCTATGACCGCACGCACACCCGCGACTTCAACGACCTCGAAACGATGCAACTCGGCAAACTGCTGCCGTTCGCTGGCGTGACGTTCGTGATTGCCGGCATCGCCTCGATGGGCTTGCCCGGCTTCAGCGGCTTCGTCGCGGAATTTCAAGTGCTGATGGGCGCGTGGACGGTGTTCCCGAAAATGACGATTCTCGCCGGCGTAGGCATTCTCATTGGCGTGGCTTACACGCTGCGCGCGGTGCAAAAAGGCTTTTATTCCGACGCGCCGCCGAAGTCGGTTGACCACGACCATCCGATGGAACCAATAACCGTCGCCGAGCGTTTCGGCGCGGTGATGCTCATCGGTGCGTCGCTCGTCATCGGCATTTTCCCCGGCCTTCTGATGAACTGGATTGAACCATGTTTCAAATCGCCGCTGTTCGCGCGGTTGCTGGGCGGAGGTGCGCAATGAACACCGTTGATTATTACCAAATGCTCCGGCTCTCCGCGCCGGAAGCCATCGTCACCGTGACGATGCTCCTCGTGCTGGCGGCGGACCTCACCGTGCTGCGCGGCAAATCGCTCGCGGCGCGCTTCAACTTCGGCGCGCTGCTGTCCGTGCTCGGCTGCGCCTCGGCGGCGTGTCTGGCGCTGCACCGCCATGTCGAAGCCAATTTGTTCGACGGCATGCTCGTGGTGAACCCGTCGGTGGATTTCATCAAGGTCGCGCTCCTCGCGCTGACGATTTTCACCGTGCTGATTTCCACCCCGGCCAAATTTACCGAACATGTCGGCGAATATCTCTCGCTGGTTTTGCTCGGCACCATCGCGCTGCTGTTCCTTGTGAGCGCCGAGGATTTGCTGATGATTTTCCTCGCGCTGGAATTCGCCAGCTTGTCGCTCTACATCCTGACGGCGTTCAACAAGCGTAATTCCAAATCGGCGGAAGCGGCGTTGAAATATCTTTTGTTCGGCGGCATGTCGGCGGCGTTCCTGCTGTTCGGCTTCAGCCTGCTTTACGGCCTGGCCGGTTCCACGAATCTCGGCGACATCGCCGAGGCCATCGCCGGCAAGGGGCTTGATCCGCTGCTGATCGCCGCGCTGGTGATGACCGTCATCGGCTTCGGCTTCAAAGTCGCCGCCGTGCCGTTCCACTTGTGGGCGCCGGATGCGTATGAAGGCGCGCCCACGCCGAGCGCGGCGTTCATCGGCTCCGGTTCCAAAGTCGCCAGCTTTTTCATTCTCGCGAAAATCCTGACGCTCGCGTTTGCGGGCACGGAAGGCAGCGCCGTCTGGCACGGCTACGTCGCCGGCTGGACGCCGGTCATCGCCATCATCGCCGCGCTTTCGATGGTCATCGGCAATCTCACCGCCATCGTGCAATCCAGCGTCAAGCGCCTGCTTGCGTATTCGGCCATCGCGCACGCCGGTTACATGCTGCTCGGCGTGTTGGGCAACACGCCGCCGAGCCACACCGCGCTGATGTTTTACGTGATCACCTACGGCGCCACCACCATTGGCGCGTTCGGCGTGGTGTTCTTGGTGGAACAAGCCACCGGCAGCGACGCGGTGCATAATTTCAAAGGCTTGAGCAAACGCGCGCCGGGACTGGCGCTGTGCCTGATGATTTTCCTGCTGTCGCTCGGCGGCATTCCGCCGCTGGCTGGATTCACCGGTAAATTCTTCCTGTTCAGCGCCGCCGTCTTGGCGGAGGCAAATCTTGGCCTGTTCTGGCTGGTGATTCTCGCCATCGCCATGAGCGCGGTATCCTTCTACTACTACCTGCGCGTGCTGAAGGCGGCTTACGTCGAAGATGCCGCCGAAGACGCGCCGGCCATCCAGGTGCCGCTGCTTAGTTTCTTGGCGCTGGCGCTGCTGGCGCTGCTGGTGATTTTGCTCGGCTGCGCGCCCGGCTTGCTGACGCAGTATCTGTGACCGTTTTTCTGTATGGATTGTCGCGCGAAGGACGCGAAGCCGGCGAAGGAGAGAAAGGTTTTCACCTTCGCTTACTTCGTGTTCTTCGCGCGATATTTTCAATTTTGTTAGCTTGAGAATCCGCGTAATCCGCGTAATCTGCGGTTAAAATTTATGAGCAACATTCCTTCCGACCTGAAATACCTAAAATCGCACGAATGGCTCCGGGTCAGCGGCGACACCGGCACCGTGGGCATCACCGACCACGCGCAGCATGAGCTGACCGACATCGTGTTTGTGGAGCTGCCCGCCGTGGGGCGCCAGGTCAAGGCCGGCGAAGCCTGCGCCGTGGTGGAATCCGTCAAGACCGCCAGCGACATCTATTCGCCCGTCAGCGGCGAGATCACCGAGGTCAATCCCGCCGTGGTGGAGAATCCCGCGCTGGTGAACACCGACCCGCACGCCGCCGGCTGGTTTTACAAAATCAAATTGAGCAATGCGGCCGAAGTGAACGCGCTCCTCTCGCCGGCGGATTACCAGAAGCAGATTGAGGGGTAAGCGGGCAACCAGATTTCAAAAGCGCGGAGGACGAAAGTCTTCCGCGCTTTTTTTTGGTTTTGGAAATCGGTCAGCGTGCGTGCGGTCGTCTCATTGCCCATTGTCAGTTTCGGATTGGGTTTGCACGTGAACCTTTCTGATAACCGGCACGAAATTGGCCTGCCAGCCGATTTCTTCAGTCAGGCTGTTTCCATTCACATTGTATAGATAGTTTGCGGATTCCATTTTGAATTCAATGTATGGCACTTTTTTGTATATCAGTTCTTCAGGGGAGATATCAACAGTTGTAACAATATTGGTGGTGAATGGATCGGTGTTGTAGTCAATCTCGGTCGAGGTAACGGTGAAAATATGAACCCGGTTCCAGCCCGCAAATTTGTAGCCGAGATCGGGAACTGCAATCATGAGGTAATTGCGACCGACCTGAAGCATCTGGCCGTCGTAAAATGGAAAAATTCGGCCGGCACCGTTGATGGTCAGCGATAATGGAGCATAGGAAACATTCCTTTTATTGTTGCCGGCAAAGCTTTGTGCGTCGTTAATTAATTGAGCAGGCAGCGATTGCTCGGCCATGATGCCAGCGAGCAGAAGCAAAAGGGTGAATTTCATAAATTGGTGTCTGTAATCTGACGGTTTCAAATCGCGCCAACCGTATTTTCGGCGGTGCTGTCTGTCCAGATAAAATCATGACAGTGGACGGCCATCAGTGGCTTGGCCGATTTCCTTGCCTCACCCAAAGCGCTAGGGGACTGGCGCACTCCCGGACGCTGCGCGTTCGCCGGGCGTTTGGTTCTGCGCGCCAGCGTCCGGGAGTGCGGCGGCCCGCTGTCGCTTTTTTTCGCCCGGCGATCGGCCGAATGCGGTTCCAAACTGAATGGACGCGGTTCGGAACCGCGTCGAGTCGGTCGGCCACCGCGTCTAGGCGGTTCGCCACCGCATCCACCCGCCTTGGAACCGCGTCTATCCGGTCCAAAACCAGGTCATTGCGGTTTCAAACCGCATTCAGTCGGTAAAAAATCGGATAAACGCGGTTTTTAACCGCATTTACCCGGTCCGGAACCGCATTCATTCGGTTTGGAGTCGCAACTGTCCTGAAGGTGGGCAGATTGGCGAGGCTTGATGGCCAAGCGGCGAGCGGGATGGGCGGTGGCAATGGAAAAGCGCGAAAGGCAAAGGCCGTTCGCGCTTTTGGGTAGTTGTTTGCTGGAAAGATTCAGCCCCCGGTCGGGCACCGCTCACCAGTATTCTTCGACGTGGATGTTGCCGGGATTCTTGGCGTCGCCGGTGGTGAAGCCTTTTTGGGCGAGCATTTCCTTGACGACTTTGACCATCTCCGGGTTGCCGCAGAGGAAGACGTCGGTCTTGGCCGGGTCGAGTTCCACGCCGGAGTCCGCTTCAATCGCGCCCTGTTCGAGCACGGTCTGGATGCGGCCGGTGCGGCCATGGAAATGCGGGTCCTGATCCGCGCGCGTGATGCTCGGGATGTAGGTGAAGTTCGGACGCAGGCGGGCGAGGCTTTCCAGTTCGCCGCGGTAGCCAAGGTCCCAACTGTAACGCGCGCCGTGCAGGATGACGAATTTGCGCTCGGTCTCGGTCATCAGCAGGGTGCGCAGCATGGAAACGTAAGGCGCGAGGCCGGTGCCGGTGGCGATGAGGATGACGGATTTGCCGGGCGCGACGCGGTCGAGCGTGAACATGCCGCTGGCCTTGGGGCCGAGAAAAACGCGGTCGCCGTATTTGAGCGCGAACAGGCGCGGCGTGAGCTGGCCGCTGGAGATGAGCGTGAGGTAAAATTCGATGTAGCGGCGTTCGATGCTGGAGGAGGCGATGCTGTAGGCGCGGCGGATCATCTTGTCCAGCTCGGTGGCGGGTTCCTCGGCGGCGGCCTCGGGGATGCGCGGGGCGCTGCCGGTCAGGCCGAGCACGCCAAACTGGCCGGGCTTGAAATCAAACAGCGCGGTGTCGGGCCGGACGCGGAGGATGATGAGGTCGGCGTGGATTTCCTCGCGGCCGATGACGGTGGCGTTGTAGGGGCTTTGATTGGTGGCGCTCATGGCAGCTATTAACGGGGTGAATTATAGGGGCACACGCCGGAATATCAATGGCGGCGTGGCGGTGAATTGTTTTTTGATAATCCGGCGGATTGGTTTAACCTGTCGGACCTTGGTTTTGAGATTGTGAAATGAAAATCCGCCTGTTTATCAAACCGTATTGTGGCTGGTGCCAGAAAGCGATGCGCTGGCTGGACGAGCGCGGCCTGAAATACGAGACGCTCGATGTGATCAGCGACAGCAAGGCCATGACGGAAATGGTCAATCTCTCCGGTCAGCGCCTCGCGCCGGTGATTGAAGTGGAAGGCAAAATCCTCGCCGACTTCGGGCCGGAGGAGCTGGCGAAGTTTTGGAAGCAGTTTGAAGCCACAGATGGACACAGATGAAACACAAATGGAAAAAAGAATTTAATTTTTATCTGTGTTTCGTTTGTGTCAATCTGTGGCTGGAAAAGAATCGCAATGACGACGACTGAATTGAAAACCCGCCCGCGCCTGCCGGAATGGCTGCGCATCAAGCTGCCCACGTCGGACAGCTTCGCGCAGACACGCAACCTGCTCGGCGAACTCAAACTGCACACCGTCTGCGAAAGCGCCAAATGCCCGAACCATTGGGAATGTTGGGAAAAAGGCACGGCCACGTTCATGATCGCCGGCGACCGCTGCACGCGCGCCTGCGGCTTTTGCGCCGTGGCCACCGCCAAGCCGCTGCCGCTGGAAGCCGATGAACCGCTGCGCGTGGCCGAAGCGACACGCCGGATGAAATTGAAGCACGTCGTCATCACCGCCGTCGCACGCGACGACATCGCGGACGGCGGCGCGGAACATTTTCATCAGACGATTGAAAAAGTGCGCGAGCTGAATCCGAAAACGGTCATTGAAGTGCTCGTGCCGGATTTTCAGGACAGCGATGAATCCATCGAAATGGTGCTGGCGGCGAACCCGAACATTTTCAATCACAACCTGGAAACCGTCCGCCGCCTGACGCCGGAAGTCCGCCATCGCGCGACTTACGACCGTTCGTTGAGCGTGCTGAAAAAGGTGAAGGACCGGCGCGGTCAAACCATGTTCACCAAGTCCGGCATGATGCTCGGCCTCGGCGAGCAGGACGAGGAAGTGCTGACGGCGATGCGCGATTTGCGCGCGGCGGGCTGTGACATTCTCACGCTGGGCCAGTATTTGCAGCCGACGCTGAAGCATTTGCCGATGGTGGAGTTTGTCCCGCCGGAAAAGTTTGCATTCTTCAAGCAGCAGGCGGAAGCGCTGGGCTTCATCCACGTCGCCAGCGGACCGATGGTGCGCAGCTCCTACCACGCGGACGAGTTCAACGCGTCATCCGCGCAGTGCTGACGACTGGGAACGTCGGGGTTAGCGCAATGTGATCGGCCGGTGCAGCAGCAGATAGACCGCGATGGCGACGCAGATGAAAAAAATGGCGAAGCCGAGAAGGGTGACGGCCAGCCGAAGTTTGCGGGCGCGGTCGGCCACCTGCGCGGTGTGCTTTTTCTCGGTGTCTATGAAGCCGGCTAACTGATTTCCCAGCGCGGCATTGATGGCATCCTCGTTTTTTAATTCGAGCGTGAGCCAGCCGCCTTCGAGGCTTTTCCATTCCTTTGGCAGCCGTTCCAAAGTTTCTGCATTCGCCGGCTGAAAGCCCCAGCGCGTCCAGAACGGCGAGGTTTCCTGCGTCCACACGCGGAAGACGCCGTGGTGGGTGGCGAGCGTCTGGATGCGTGCCCAGAACAGTTCGCGCGCCGCATCGGCCACCGAAAAATCCGTGTAGTCCTCGCTGTGCAGCCGCGCGTGCTGGCGGACAATCTGCAAGCCCAGCGCGCCGGCAAACCGGCCGTCCGCCTCGACGACTTGAAATTCCGTGAGCCGGTTCTCCAGCTCTGCCGCCGGCAGATTCGCGGCGAGCCAGAGCGACTTGAGCGCGGGCAGGTCGTCCACGGTGGCGCGGCGGGTGAGCAGTTGCGGCATGGGTTGAGTTTGGAAGATTTTTTTTCCAGGATTAAAGCTTTGCCCGTCGCGCCCAGCGCAATTTGGCGGGTGCGGAACGCGGGTTGGAATGGCGTTCTTCCGCCGTTGGCCGGATGACTTCTTCGGAAATCTCTGAATAAAATCCGTTGCGCCGGCCTTCGGCAAACGCCTTTTTCACGCGCCGGTCTTCGCCGGAATGGAACGTCAAAATCGCCACGCGCCCGCCGGGTTTCAGGCCCGCCGGCAAATGCCGCAGCAAGGTGTCCAGCGCGGAAAACTCGTCGTTCACCGCGATGCGCAACGCCTGAAACACGCGCCGCACCGTCAGGTCGGAATCATCCTTGCCGAGGCGCGGCAGCGCGGCGCGGATGGCGTCGCCGAGTCCACGCGTCGTGGTAAAACTTTTTCCGGCGAGCGCCGGGGCGAGCGTCGCGGCGTTCGGCTCATCAGAAAAATCCGCCAGCATGCTGGCGAGCACGTCCGGTTTGATTTTTTGCAGCAGGCCGGACGCCGGCTGGCCGCGTTGCGGGTTCATGCGCATGTCCAGCGGCCCGTCGTGCTTCACCGAAAAGCCGCGCACCGGGTCGTCAATCTGCATCGAGGACACGCCGAGGTCGGCGAGAATCACATCCGCGCCGGCAATATCCTGCGCCGCCAGCGCCTGCGGCAGCCCGGCAAAATTGCTGCGGTGTGCGATGAAAACGGATTCGTCAAACCCGAGCGAACGCAGCCGCGCCTCGGTCTTTGGCAGTTCCACCGGGTCCTGGTCGAGGCCGAGCAGTTTTCCGCCGGGCAATAGCTTCGGCAAAATTTCCTGCGCGTGGCCGCCGTAGCCCAGCGTGCAATCCACGGCGATTTCGCCGGGCTGCGGTGCAAGCGCCGCCAGAATTTCCGCGACCAGGATGGGCCGGTGCGTGCCCACCGGCGTCTTGCCAGACGCGATGACCTTGGCGATGGTGGCGGCATCGCCGCCGTGCTCCTTGTATTTGTCCTCGAAGCGGCGCGGGTTTTTGCCGCCGTAACGCGGGCGGCGTTTGTGCGGAACCGGCGGCACGGCTGGTAAATTTTCTTCGGACACGCCGGAAATTTTGCAATGCTTCGCGCGTGAGTTCGAGGCAAATCATTGTGATCGGCGGCGGCGCGGCGGGCTTCTTCGCGGCCATCGCGGCGGCGGAGGCCGGCGCGGACGTGACGCTGCTGGAAAAATCCGCACGCTTCCTCGACAAGGTGCGCATCTCCGGCGGCGGCCGCTGCAACGTGACACACGCGTGCTTCGAGCCGCGTGAATTTATGGCGCGCTACCCGCGCGGCGGCAAGGCGCTGCTCGGTCCGTTCACAAAGTTTTCCGCGCGCGACACCGTGGCGTGGTTCGAGGCGCGCGGCGTGAAGCTGAAAACGGAAGCGGACGGGCGGATGTTCCCCACGACGGATTCCTCGCAGACGATTGTGGATTGCCTGATGAACGCGGCGCAAAAAGCGGGCGTGAAACTGCGGTTGAATTGCGCGGTGGAATCGGTTGTTAAAAATGCGGAAGGGAAATTTGAGCTGACCTTGGCCGGCGGCGAAAAAATCTCCGGTGACAGATTGCTGCTGGCCACCGGTGGTTGCCGTGCGGCGGCGGCGGGGCAAATGGCCGTTTCACTCGGCCACCAAATCGAATCACCGGTGCCGTCGCTGTTCACGTTCCAGATCGAATCGCCGTGGCTGCGCTCGCTGGCCGGCGTCTCGCTGGAACTGGCGGAGGTTTCCGTGCCGTCGGCGAAACTGCGCGAGCGCGGGCCGCTGCTGGTGACGCACTGGGGCTTGAGCGGCCCGGCGGTTCTGAAAATCTCCGCATGGGGCGCGCGGGCGTTGCACGATTTAAATTATCAGTTTCCGCTGCTGGTGAACTGGCTGCCGGAATCCAACGCGGAAATAATCGTTCGGGATTTTCAGGCGCGCCGCGAATCCGCCGGCGCAAAGCTGCTGGTGAATGTGCCGCTGTTTCCGCTGACGGCACGGCTGTGGGAGCAGCTGGTCCTCGCGGCGGGCATTGCGCGCGACACCCGCTGGTCGGCGCTCACGCGGGCGCAATCGCAGGCGCTGGCGCAGCAAATCTTACGCTCGGAATTCTCCGTCACCGGCAAAAGTTTGAACAAGGACGAGTTCGTGACCTGCGGCGGCGTGAAGCTGGGCGAGGTGAATTTTCAGACGATGGAGAGCAAGCTTTGCCCCGGACTTTTCTTCGCCGGTGAGTTGCTGGACATTGACGGTGTGACCGGCGGTTTCAATTTTCAAGCCGCGTGGACGACCGGTTTCATCGCCGGCCGCGCGCTGGCGGCATGAAAATCCGCCGCCGGATTTCTCCAGCGGCGGACCGAGGTTCTTAAATTTCGTTTTTATTTCGTAATCGCCGCGCCGGCGATGCTCAACGACAGGTCAATCGTCGGAGAAACTTTGTCTTCATACTGGCCCTTGTTGATGTTGAAATCCTCGCGGTTGATGACGAAGTTCGCGCGGATGACCAGCAGGTCGCCCTTCAGGTTCGGCACGCGGGAGGCGAGCTTGTCCTTCAGGTAGGTGAACTTCACCAGCACCGTGATTTCCTTCGCGACGCCGTGCAGCGAGAAAGTTCCGGTGACGTCGGCGGTGGTGACGTTGCCGTCGGTCTTGACGTTCGCGAGCGACTTTGTCTCGAACGAAATCTCCGGATACTTCGCCACGTCGAGCCAGTTGGCGCCGTGCAGATGTTCCTTCTGCATCGGGTTCGGCACGGTCAAAGATTCGGCCGCTACGACAATCTTGCCGGTGGTCGCCGCCGGATTTTCCAGATCAAAACTTACGGTGCCGCTGATGCCGCTGGCGCTGCCGTTGATGGATTCGAGCGGCGCGTCGAGCTTGAACACCGCGTTGTTGACGCCCTTTGGATCCTTGAAGTCGAAGGACTGCGGCGCGGCGTAAACCGCCGTGGCCAATGAGATGAGTGGGATGATGTGTGTCAGTTTCATATTGTATTTATTGAGTTTTTGTGGGGCGAGCGTCCTCGCGAGCCGGGCGTGTTTGAGAACGGCGGCTCGTCCGTAGCCTCGCCCCACCGGTTTGGTTTATTGTTTTTGTTGGTTTTTGTTTTTTGGTTTGCGAAAGAACAAGGATGCGCCGGCGAGCACTGCGGCCCCGCCGAAGCCCGCGCCGAGAAAATCCACGCCCGGCAGGAATTTTTTCTGGTAGCTGATGCCCTCGATGCCGGTGACTTCGTCAAGCGTTTTCACCGGCACGCTGGTTTTAGTCCAGCCGCGGTTCGCGCCGGTGGCCAGCCAGACGGCTGGCACACCGAGCGCCGCGACGAGCGCGAGGATTTGCAAGACGCGTTTCATGTCCGGATTATTTGTTCCAGCGCAACGCCGCTTCCGCCACGCGTTTGCCAAGCACTTCGCCGGTGAGTTTGTCCGCCGTATTGGGCGCGACGTCCGGCGATTCTTGGCCGGCCTGCGCCGTCGCGCCAGCAAAGCTGCCAAGGCGGTTCACGCCATTGGGCTGCATCGGCATTTCGCCGAGGCCGACCCAGATCATGCTGTGCTGCATGGCCAGCGTGTGCAGGTATTGCAGCGTGCTGAACTTGTCGCCCGCCGGACTGCTTGAGACGGAAAAGCCGGAGGCAATCTTGCTGCGCCATTGCTGGCCGAACCAGCGCCCGCCGGTGGCGTCGGCAAAGGCCTTGAATTGCGCGCTCGGCCCGCCCATGTAGGTCGGCGTGCCGAAGATGATGGCGTCGCTCGCATCGAGCTGCGCGAACACGGCCTCGTTGCTGTAACGGCCCTTGGCGATGTCATCGCCGTTGATGGCAATCAGGTTGGTTTTGACGCCGGCGACGGACGCCGCGCCTTTTTGCACGGCTTCGGCGAGCTTGGTGGTGTGGCCGGAGCCGCTGAAGTAGATGACGGATACAGTTGGCATTTTATTTTCCTTTCTTGGTTTGGTTTGGTTTTAGTTTAGATCGAACAACAAAACTTGCGACGGCTTGCTCGCGGAAATCTCCACCTTAGTTTCCTCGCTCAAGGCCACCGCGTCGCCGCCGGCGAGCTTCGTGCCGTTGAGGCTCACTTCGCCTTCCGCGACGTGCACCCACGCATGGCGGTCTTTCGCCAGCGGATGTTTCACCGACTGCCCCGCGTCCAGTTTGGCGAGGAGCACATCCGCGTCCTGATGGATTTCGAACGAGCCCGCGCGGCCGGTTTTGCTGGCGATGAGATGCAGCTTGCCAGTTTCGGCCTTCGCCAAATTTCTCTCGGCATAGCGCGGTTTCACATCTTTCGTGTCTGGCTTGATCCAGATCTGCAGCAGGCGCGTGGCCTCCGTTTTCGACGGATTGAATTCGCTGTGTTCCACGCCGGAACCGGCGGCCATGTATTGAAATTCGCCGGGCTTGATGACGCGGCCGTTGCCCATCGAATCGCGGTGCTGCAATGCTCCGCTTAAAACGTAGCTGATGATCTCCATGTCACGGTGCGGATGTGTGCCAAAACCCATGCCGGGCAGGATGAGGTCGTCGTTGATGACGCGCAGGGTGCGGAACCCGAGCCATTGCGGGTCGTAGTAATCCGCGAAACTGAACGTGAAATAGCTGTCCAGCCAGCCGTGGTTGACGTGGCCCCGTTCATTTGATTTGCGAATAATCATCATGAGCAGACTATGCGCGAGGTCCGCCGTTTTGAGAAATACCATGTTGCTTGCCTGACCATAACTTTTAGGCATACTGAAAATCGCATGGAATTACGCCATCTCCGTTACTTCGTCGCCGTGGCCGAGGCGGAAAACGTCTCGCGCGCGGCGCTGAAGCTGCACGTCTCGCAGCCGGGCATCAGCCGCCAGATCCGCGACCTCGAGGACGAAATCGGTTTTCAACTGCTCGAGCGCAGCGCGAAATCCGTGCGGCTGACGGCGGCCGGAAAAGTTTTTCTGGCCGAAGCGCGGGAGGTTTTAGCGCACGTTGAGACGGCGGTGAAAAAAGCACGGGAAGCCGCCCAAGGCGGCAGCGGCGAGATCCACGTCGGCTACGCGCCGTCGCTCACGGTGCAGATCCTGCCGGCGGCGCTGCGGAAATTTCAGGAGCAGTTTCTGCAGGTGCGCGTGGCGCTGCACGATTTGTCCACGGAAGAAATGCTGGCGCAGCTTGGCGAAAAGAAACTGCACATCGCCATCACCGTGCGCCCGCCGGCGAAGCAGCTGCGGGGATTGCACTGCGTGGAGCTGGCGCGCTACGCGATGTGCGTGGCCGTCGCGCCCCGGCATCCGCTGGCGGAATTAAAATCCATTTCGCTGAAGCAGGTGGCCGGCGAACCGCTCGTCGCCTACAGCCGCAAGGATTATCCCGAATACCATGAGATGCTCGACCGGTTGTTTGCGGGCGGGCGCAAGCCGCGCATCGCGGGCGAGCATGACAGCGGAACCAGCCTCATCGCCGCCGTGGAATCCGGGCAGGGGTTGGCGCTGGTGCCGAGCTGTCTGGCGTGCATGGTCGGGGCGCGGTTGAAACTGCTGCCGCTGCGGCCCGCGTCGCCGCCGATTCCGGTGGCGGCCATCTGGCGGCGGGAAGCGGACGGCGCGCTGGCGGAGAAATTCATGGCTTGCCTGCGACCGGGGCCAGCGGGTATTTGAATAAATATTCATGGGCCGGACGTATCACTTTGAATGTCCGTATTGTCACTACCGCGCGAAAGTTTCCGGCGGGACGGACAGCGGCATGCATTGCGAGGTGCAGACGGTGGTGTGCCGCGACTGCCGGGAACTGCTGGATGTCTTCGTCAAATTGCGCCGGCACGTGGGCGCGGGGGAGAAGATCAAGTTCCCTGCTTTTTTCCGGCCGGAAATTCCGCCGGTGGTTTTGCGGGACGGTTCCGCCGGCCAGCGATTGGTCTGGCAAAAATTTCAGCCGAGCTGTCCGGTGGCGGTCAAACATTTTGTCGAGCCGTGGCGCGATCCGGGCCGCTGCCCGCGCTGCGGAAACTTCATGGAGAAAGACGGCCTGCCTTACCGGCTCTGGGACTGAACCCGAATTCCGAAGCGGCCAACCGGAAGTAGCTGCGACGCCGCGTCGCCAACACCTTTCTGCGACGCGGCGTCGCAGCTACCCAAGGCCCGCTTCGGAGTTCGGGTTGAACCGGGCCGCACCGCCTGCCGGTGATTATTATTTACTCCGGCGGCTGGGGTTGAACCGGGCCGTTTGTGGCGTCGGAAAAAATTTCGCCTTCAACGGGAACAATTGTCGGGCTGCCAATATCCGGGTTCTGGAGAAACTTGGTCCATGGCCAGGGAGCTTTTCGCGACTGCATGATCGCAGGCGGCAAATCCAGACGGTTGAGCCATTCCCAGGCGGCAAACGGTCCGGCTTTCGGCCACAGCCGGGCCATCACCGAGTTGCGCCCGGCTCCGTCCGGCAGGGATTCCGCGAGCACCAGCGCGGCGGAAACATCCGTTTTGGCGAGTTCATCAATGCAGATCACCAGCGCTTTGTTCCGGGCCTCGGAGTCCGGCAACTGGCAAACCCAGTTGCCGGCGCCGGGCAGATCGGTCTTCATCCAGTTGTCCAGCACGGCGAGTTGAAAGTAGCTGACGGAATCATCCAGCCCGTCATCGTTCACAATCTTTCCCGCGATGGCGCTGGCGTTGGTCAGGGAAGAAACGGGATTCACCCGGCCCAAGCGGACCAGCAGCGACTTTTGAAAATGGCTGCGTTGCTGGTCGTTCACCATGAGTGCGGAAGCCGACAGCGCTTCGGGAATTTCCGCGTCCGGAATCCCGGACGCCAGCTCCTCCAGGCTGCGCCGTCGGTTTTCCGCCAGCTCCGTGCCGTCAATTTTCTGCAGCACCTGCCGGACCGGTTCCGATCCGCCGGGCGTCCGCTCAAATTTTCCGGCCGCTTCCGCCGTCGCCGTGGCCAGGGTCTGGCCGGTGGCCCGGCGTTGGCGCAGGGCCTGGCCGGCGGCCAGCAGGGCCAGCACCGCCAGGAGCGCAAAAATCCGGGTGAGCCGGCGCGCGTTCCGTTTTTGGTTTTGGAATTTCTGAACCTCAGCCTGCGCGGCTTTAATCTGGCCTTGAACATCCCGCGTCCGGTTCTGGATTTCCTGGACTTGGTCCAGCGCGGCGCGGGCTTGATTCTGCGCCGTCAGGACTTGGTCTTGCGCCTCGCGCGCTTGCTGGCGGGCGGACTCCAATTGACTTTGAGCGGCGCTGGCCTGCTCCTGAAGTTCCTGAACCTGGCGTTGCGCGACCGCAAATTTTTCCCCGGCGTCCTGGGCTTGCCGGCGGCTTTCTTCGAGCTGGCTTTGGAGGCTCTGCACTTCCCCGGCCTGGCTGGGAACGGCGGGCGGCAGATTCTGGATTTCCTGGATTTTGTCCTCCGCCGCGCGGGTCTGCTGGCGGGCTTCCGCAAGCTGGCCCGAGGCTTCCCGCGCCTGGACCTGCGCTTCCAAAACCTTGCCTTCGGCGGTGAGCGCCCGCTGGCGGGCCTCGGCCAGTTGGGATTGCGTGTCCCGGAATTTGGTTTGAGATTCCTGAAGCTGCTTTTGGGCTTCGTGCGCCTGGGTCTGCGCTTCCCGGGCCTGGCTTTGCGCCGCCTGAATCTGGCCCTCAACGTCGCGCGGCAGGTTTTGATTTTCCAGCGCCTGCTGCTGTGCCGCCTGCAATTGCCGCCGGACATTCTCGGCTTGAGCCTGGGCTTCCCGCGCCTGATGTTTGGCCTCGGCCAGTTCAAGGAAATGGCGTTTTTGCTCGCGCCACCACAACCCGTTGAACCCGACCCCAAGCAGCAGGGCGATCAGTTGGATCTTGGCCATCTCCAAATCGGCTTCGGCGTGGCGATGATCGGCGGCCAGAATCTCCCGTTTGTCCGCGCCGTGCCGGGCATCCACAAAAACGGATTTGCCCGCCCGCCGCGTGGTGTCCAGCGTGCCATCCGGCAACACCGGGTGACGCAGCGCCGGCACAAAACATTCGTCGGCCGGCCCACTGCCCGCCTTGTTTCCCTCGCTGGCATGGGGTTCCCCGGCGATCACGATGGGCAAAATCTGGCGGTCGCGCCCGAGCTGCTTGAAATAACGCACCACTTCATTCACCTGACGGCTTTGGGCCGAACGGGGCGAGCAGACCACAATCAGGCAGATGGACTGTTCCAGCGCCTGGTGAATCTCCGCGCCCAAGGTGGCACCCTCGGGCAATTCCGATTCATCCCGGAAAATAGGGTCAATGCGTTCGGGAATGATTTCTCCGCGACCGTTGATCTGGCCCGCGAATTCCGCCGGAATGGCAAACGTCGTCAGCGCCTCGTGCAACCAGTCGCCCCAGCACCGGTGGCCCGCCGCCGGTGACCCGGAACGCTGCGCGCCATTGTCCTCGGGGTGGTAACTGAGGAACGCCCAAAATTTAGTATTGCTGTCGGTCATGCCAAGCGGGCCAGAATAAATTGTTCGGGCCGGGGAATCAATTCTTCGCCGCAGGGATTATCTGCCGGCCAATCCCGTTGCCGGCTTCTATGCAGACGCGGGAACACTGCGCCTTCTCCGCGAGGATGGCAAAGGAACTCCGTGCTTTCTTAAAAAGAAAAAAAAGCGCGCCGCCCAACCAAAGGCGGCGCGCCGTTTGTCCCCAGACTCAACCGAAAGTTTTACTGAAGCGCATGCGGCGGGGTCGCCGAGCTCAACGTGCAGGTCGGGCCGTTGGTGACCACCCAGGACGCTGAATAAGTGCCGTTGGCCGGGCACGCCGGAATGCTGCCGCCTGAATTCAGCTTGATGTAAGGCGTCAGGTCGGTGGCCAGCGTGGCCGTGTCGGTGCTTTGCTTGTGCTGTTCCAAGGCCCACTGCTGGCACGCCCCGTCCATCTGGCGGAGGTTGTTGATGCAGGCGTTGGCCTGCGAGGTGGCCCGGGCTTTCACAAAGTTCGGAATTGCGATGGCTGCCAAGAGACCGATGATGGCCACGACGATCATGATTTCAACGAGGGTAAAGCCCGCTTTGCGTGTTTGGATGATTTTTTTCATGGTTATATGGTTATGGTTATTATTTATTGCGACCGGCTCCCGCGCAGATGGTGTTATTAACCATCCGGTTACATTTTTGTTTTGAAAGCTTAAACCATGCCAACTTCGGGTGGGTAAAAAACCAAAACGCCGGAACAATTTCTCATTCCAGCGTTTTTTTACTGGCCGGGCCGGCGCACCGCGCCGGCCGGGCCGCAGGGCGATTGATCAGACTGGCCGCCCAAGGCGGCCTGGCGCCAGCCGTCATACCGCCATCTGGCTGGCAGACTGGCTTGGGTCGCCGGGGCCGGCGGCACCCACCACCGAGCACGAGACCGTGTAAGTGACGCCCGGCGTGAGGTTGGTGAAGGTGGCATACGACGCCGTGGTCTGGGCCGTGAGCACCGCCACGCCCGGCGCATTGCTGGTGAGCTTCCAGTTGTAGATGGACGCGCCGAAGACCGGGTTCACGCCGGCATCCAGTTCGCCGCTGCGTTTGCCCAGCGCCAGGCGGGCGCGGGCAGCACGCCGATGGGCGAGCGCGTGGGCTTTTGCACCGGGAACCCGCTGAGCAGCAGTTTCGTCATGTCCCCGCCACACGCCACCTGCACATAGCTGGCGAGCTGGCGAACCAGACCGGTGGCGATAAGGCGGAGGTTTTTCTTCTTGGACGTGGCTGAGGGACCGCCGTCCGCCGTCGCCGCCACGCCCACGCTGAAATCATCCAGCGCCTTCTGGAGGGTGAGAATGTCCGGCGCGGGCTTGGGATAGATGGCCGCGTTGTTGCCCACGCCCATGATGACCACGGTGATGTCGTTGATCAGCCCGGGGTCATCGTCCGTGTTGAGCCAGGAGATGGCAGGTTTCACTATCATATAGGTCCTTTCTATTTGGTTGTTTGTTTGGTTAAACCGACGATGAGTGTGGCAGCATCAGCCATGCCACTTAGTTAGTATAACTTATATTAAACATTAAGATAAATAAGACTTGTATAAAATGGCGGCGGAGCGGTGGTAACTGGCGGTATTTCGCAAACCATCGGCGGCATTTCGCAATATCTCGGGATCGTTTCGCAAACTAACGGAACGGTTTTGCAAGTTAACCAAACCATTTCGCAATATTACGAAATCATTTCGCAATATTGTGGAATGCTCTCCCAAGGTTTTTGGTATGGTCTTTAATGTTAAAGTTGGCAACCCAAGGTCTCGGCGGCATTTCGCAATATTACAAAATCATTTTGTTAACTTGCGAAATCATTTCCCAATATTGCGAAACCGCATCGCAATATTGCGGAACGACGGCGATGGTTTACGAAGTGGCGTGGATATATTGCGAAATGGCAGCGCGGGAACGTCCCGGCTCCGCCGGAACTGCGGGTGTCCCAAAAATGGCCTGGCGCGTGGTGCGCATGTATTTATTTGGGACAGAGACGGTCTGGTGCATGGCCACAAAAAAATGGACAATCCCTTGCCTGCTGAACGCGTGGGTTGCAACCGGACGGCGCGCACTCCGGCGTTGAAAAGCCGGGGCTAGGGTCAGGTGATCCCGTGGGCTTTTTGCTTGTGAAACGGTTCCGGCAGGAGTATCAACATCGAAACCTAATCAAAATCTTATGGGCTGGAACTCCAATGCAGGGCAGGGGACGCTGATTCTCAAAAACAACAGGCTGGGCAAACGATTCGCCACCGTGCAATCCCCAAAACGGAGAGTGTAAAAATATAGTTATTATGCAAATTCCTGAACGGCTTCGTCATCTCCTTGAAAGAGACATAAAACTCGATGGTGCCATTAAGTTAGCATTATTACTCTTGGGTATGATGGTGGTATTACTAGTCATAAAAATCAATACGGCTGGGGATATTCAGGGCTAGATATTTTGAAACACATGGCCCGTAAGGGTTCCCGGCTTCTGCTTTCAGCAGAAGCTTTGAAAAGATCTAAAACTCATTCAACGGCCAAAATCCCAATGTATCTCAAGAATGCAATGCAAGAGGAATGGTCTAGTGGTGGCTGGCATCTGTTTTCTATCGGAGACTGTCCTAAGGCGGATTTCGATTTCAAATCCTTTCTAAAATCTGAAGGGGATAAAATTGGAAAAAACTCTCTAATTGGCGAGTTCTACTTTGATTTATCAAAAGAGCCTAAAGCATCAATTGTCGCATCAACTTGGTTTGAAATATTGCAGTGTGCTGAAATCCCTTTTGACCCCAAAATTCGCCGTGAAAAACTGAAACATGCCTATAAAGAACAGGCTCCATATATTAAAGCTCATGAAGCTTTGGTTAAGGCAAAGCCGGCGAAGCAAACAGAGTTGATCTAAAGACTGGATGATTTAATCCCTTTGGGATAGTCCGCTGATTTTTGCGTTGCGGCATCTTTTGGCCTTGGCGTTGAATTCCAGTTGGCCAATTCCGCTGCGGGTGGGCGGGCCAGCCTGAAAGGCTGGCGATCATCCAGCCCGGCGTTGACATCCGAGCCGGCTGGCGAGGCATGGCTACGCCAGGCAATCGCCCCCCCATTTTTCCAACCCGGTAGGAAATCTCTGCAAAAGTCATCTTGGGTTGTAGCGGCGGTCTGTGACCGCCGTGATTTTGCAGGAATTTTGCATCCCACCGGCGCTCACAGAGCGCCGCTACAGGGCTTTTGCAGAGATTTCTTTCAGGGTTGTGGTCAGATCATTTCGTTACCCGGCGTAGGTCCGTGCCGGTCGCGTCACGTCCCAACGCCGGGCTGGAGGATTCAATCCCTTCGGGATGGCCCGCAGTTTTTTAGCGCCGGAGGCGCGGCAGGTAGTAGGGTGGGGAATAAAAAATTGGTTTAACGACCGTCCTCACCCAATATGAATGGCTTCAGCTTGAGGTTAGGTAATCTAAAAAGCTTCTAAAGCTGTTCTATTCATGGTCGATAGCAGGGCATGAATATCACAAGCCTGTCGTCCGGTTGGAACGTGGCCAGTGGCGTGGACACGGTCAGCGGTGCCAGCAGTTATGTGGCGGCCGGCGATTCCGGCGTGGCCCAGGCCCGCAGTTCAATCCAGCAGCAGTCGCAGAATTTCAAAGCCCTGACCGGCGCCCTGCAATCGGGTGATCTGGCCGGCGCGCAGGGCGCTTATGCCACCTTGCAGCAGCAGATCCAATCCGCCTCGCAATCCACTGGCGGCACGAGCCTGTTCAATGGCAGCAGCAGCATCGGCAAGGATTTTAAGGCCATTGGCAGCGCCCTGCAATCCGGCGACGTCTCCGGGGCGCAGTCGGCTTTGGCCAGTTTCAAGCAGGATATCAAAGCTGCCCGGCACCATCGCCATTCGCATGGCACCGCCGGCAACCAGGCCAGCAGTCCGGCGACTTCCAGTTCCGGCACCAGCACCAACAGTTCCAGCTCCGGCGGCGCATTGGACGCGGTAGCCTGACGCTTCGCCCGCAGTTCGCCGGACGGTGAAATCCAGAAGCGGGCCATGCCCAACGTCTCCGCATCGGAGTAGGGAATCACCTTTGGCGGCGGCAACCGCCTGGGATCAGGCCGGGCGGATTGTCAATGAGTTGGTAAGAAGACTGATTGGCGAAAAGAAAAACGGATGGCTTGAACAAAGCCACCCGTTGTTTCGAGACTTCAATGAGCGCAAGACTTGTGAGCTTACATGCCTTTGGTCGGGCCGCCGTCTTTCTTCATCAGGCAGCAGGAGACATCCGGGCTGCCGCAACTGTTGCAGGTGTGCACCAGCTTGTCCTGGGCGTTCTTGCCCGTGCCGACCGTCTGGATGGTCGTGGTGCAGGTGGGGCACAGGTGTTTCACCACGGCTTTGACTTCGTCGGGCTGCATCCCCTTCATGGGTTGGGTCACGACGGTGGCAAAGGTGTCCTGGCATTTGGGGCAGGACATGATGATGGTGTCGCCGGCCTCCACTTGCTGGAGGTCTTGCACCGTCTGGAGCTTCATCAGCTTGTTGGCGCCTTTTTCCTGGGCCAACGCCAGGCTCGGCAGCAGGGCGATGGTGGCGATGGCGGCAATCAACAGGTATTTTGTTTTCATATTTTGTTTTGTTTGTTGTTATTTTGAGCGGGCCGTTCCCGTCATGGTTCATGCCCTATTACCCCGGTGCCGGCCAAACCCCGCGACTTTATCGGGTGTGTTTTTTTTAGGGAGCTTTGCAGGCAACGGTTTCCCCACCAGATTGACGCAAGCCAACTCCGGGGGAAATGGGGTGTTCACCCCATGGTCAACCATCGCCACAGCCGGCTGGCATAAGCCAAAACCCGGCCTGCCTTCCATTTTTATGCGGTTAAAAATCAGGCGATTCCGGTAATTGCTCACAAGTTATTCACAATTTGCTTGCATTTCATTTTGGTTATGTAAAATGCTCCGCAGGCAAGCGTAGTTATTTGTGCTGTAAGCGATGTTTATCGCGTTTCTGCCCGACTAAAGACGGTTGCCATTAATCAGAACATAACCGGTTCCTCACCGCAACGCCGTCAATCAGCGCAGGCTGGTTGGCTTAATTCCCATTTGTCTTATGAATTATATGCGCAAGGAATCGGTGTATCGTCGCCCGGCATTTTTGCTGGCGACACTGGCAATTCTCGTGGCCGGGCTGCCCGCGCGGGCGGCGAATCTGGTGCAGGATTTTTACCTGCCCATGCCGGAGGCGCAGATCAGCCAGGCCAACAGCACCATCGTCAGCGGCACGGCGGGCGCGATCAGCTCCACCTTCTCCATCGTGGTCACCGGCGACGGCACGGTGATTTATTATGACCAGTGGGAGGACGGCTACGAAGTCGATCTGGGCAATCCCACGCAGCCGACCACGCAAATCTGGGGCGACGGCAACGACGCGCATGGCATCCCGCCGGGCTTCGCGCACAATCCGCTGGGACTGAAGGCGGGCACGGTCATCACGCTGACGAACAGCGTGACGCTGCCGCGCAATCCCTCGCAGATTTTGTGGGACGCGCGCGATCATGTCGCGGCGAACAAGGCACTGGTGATTTCGCGCGCGGGCTGGCCGACGAGCATCGGCCCGGTGTTCGCGGGCGCGGCGGGCGTGCTTTCGACGATTGACTATGGCACGAATTACATCAGTCCGGTGGGACAGGACTTGGCGCCGAACTTGTTCAAATACGTCGGGATGTTCATCATGGCGGCGCAGAACAACACGGCCATCACGATTGATCCGAACGGCAACGGCGTGGGCACGACGAACATCGTGTTGAACCAGGGTGAATCCTATCTCGTCAACGGTGGCGTCAAAAAAGGCGGGCGCGTGACGGCGACCAAGCCGATTCAGGCGGATCTGGTCATCGGCCACGTCGGTTCGAGCTACGCGAGCGACTGGTTCACGCTGTATCCGGTTTCGTCGTGGGACAGTTCGTATTACACGGCGGTCGGCTCGGCGGCGAGCGGTTCGCAGCCGGCGTATGTCTATCTGTTCAATCCGGCGACCAACGCCATCACGATCAATTACACCACGCGCGCGGGCAGCGGCAGCTTTGTGATTCCGGGGACGAACGGCGTTTATCAATTTCAGATGCCGGTGAGTTCCGGCGCGAGCTTCGTCAGCGCGGGCGGGCAGAATTTTTTTGCCATCTGCACCGTGGCGGCGAACAACTCGGCGGACACCTCGTATAACTGGGGTTTCACGCTGGTGCCGAAAGCGGCGTTGACCACCAAGGGCGTGGTGGGCTGGGGGCCGGGCAGCGCCGACGGCACGGTCAACGGCAGCCCGGTGTGGGTCACGACGCTGGCCAACACGACGCTCTATGTGGATTACAAGGGCGACCATGCCGG